>NZ_CP139779.1:3000000-3300000 GCF_034421375.1 Microbacterium invictum
CGGGGCTGCGGTTCGCCGTCCCGCGCATCTATGTCGGCGCCGACCACGACAGCGCCTACCCGATCGACCCGCGCCCGTCGGTGATGAAGCTGTGGCGCGCACTGCGTGCCGACCTCGAATCCGCCGGGGCGGAGGCGGTCGAAGTCGATTTCCCCGTGGTGAACAACTACGAGAAGCTCCACGCCGGCGATGAGGACTTCGTCGACCGCGGGTTCGTTCCCCGCGAGTTCCTCACCGACGAGGTCGGCGACCTGGCGGTCTGGGGCTTCGACACCTTCCTGCGCCTCAATGGCGACGCGCAACTGAACCGACTCGCCGATGTCGACGGCGGCCGCATCTTTCCGCACCCGACCGGCGCCCTGCCCGACCGCTACGGCATCTACCCGTTCGACATCGCGTACGACATCGCCGAGTACGTCGACGCCGCACGCGCCGGGGTGCGCTCCCCCACCGACATCCCGAGTGTGGAGCAGGGGATGCGAGGACTCGAGCACACTCGAAAAGTCGACGTCGAGGACTGGCTGGCCGCCGAGGGGTTCGACGCCGTCATCTTCCCCACGCACTCCGACGTCGGACCCGCCGACGCCGACGTGAACGAGGCCTCGGCCGACATCGCGTGGCGGAACGGCGTGTGGGTCTCCCACGGCAACCTCGTCCCCCGACACCTCGGGATACCGACCGTGACCGTGCCGATGGGGACGATGGATGACACGGGCATGCCCGTCGGTGTCACGATCGCCGGTGCGGGCTACGCCGACGTCCGGCTCGTCCAGCTCGGCGCCGCGATCGAGGCCCTCGGGCGAAGACGGACGATGCCGCCGCGCACGCCGGCGCTGCCTGACGAGGTGCTGTTCGACACCCCGCGCCCCGCGGCAGCAGGACCCCTCGAGGTGCGGATCGACGAGGTGCGCAGCGACCCGGATCACGACCACACCACCGTCTCCTTCACCGCGACCGTCGAGGGCGGGCCGATCGATGAGGTCGTCGCCTTCGTCGACGGCGCGCGCGCGACTCTCACTGTGAGCGGCTCGCGGGTCGACGGTCGGCTGCATCTCGACGCCGACGCGCACACGACGCCCGTCAGCGAGTGGCTGCCGCCGTTCGGGCCGCTCGTCGTCGTCGTCGCGCGCAGCTTCACCGGCGCCGTTGCCGGCGCCCTCGGCACCACGGAAGGATCTCCCCTGTGACCAGCACTCCCACCCCGACCCGCCGCTGGCGGATGCCCGCCGAGACCGCCCCGCACGAGCGGACGTGGATGGCCTTCCCCCGCGAGGGGTTCACGCTCGGCGACGAGGCGTCGGAGCGCGAAGAGGGCTACGCCGTCTGGACCGCCGTCGCCCAGGCGATCGCAGAGTTCGAGCCGGTCACGATGGTGGTCGACCCCACGGAGATGACCCGGGCCCGGCGGATGCTCGGCGCCGAGATCGAGATCGTCGAAGCGCCGATCGACGAGTTCTGGATGCGCGACATGGGTCCGACCTTCGTCGTCGACGACGCCCGACCCGGCACGCTCGCCGCGGTCGACTGGGTGTTCAACGGCTGGGGTGCCCCCGACTGGGCGGAGTGGCAGAAGTCCGCCCTCATCGGGCGTTTCGTCGGAGAGCTGCTCGGCGTGGAAGTCGTCAGCTCGCTGCTGGTGAACGAGGGGGGCGGGCTGCACGTCGACGGGACGGGCACGGTGCTGCTCACCGACACGGTGCAGCTCGACCCGCGCCGCAACCCCTTCGCCGACAAGGCGCGCGTGGAGGCCGAGATGGCCCGCACGATCGGCGCGACCGATGCGATCTGGCTGTCACGGGGACTCACCCGCGACTACGACGACCTCGGCACCAACGGTCACATCGACATCGTGGCGACCTTCGCGTCACCGGACCGGGTGCTGCTGCACGAGCAGCAGAACCCCGACCACCCCGACTATGCGGTGTCGCGCCGGCTTCGCGGCGAGCTCGAGGACGCCTTCGCCGCGCGCGGGCGCGACGTCACCATCACAGGGTTGCCGGCGCCGGCGACGCTGCGCGACGACACCGGCATCGTCGACTGGAGCTACGTCAACCACCTCGTCGTCAACGACGGGGTGATCGCCTGCGGCTTCGGCGAAGACGTGGCCGACGCGCGGGCCCGCGAGATCCTGGCCGACGCCTACCCCGGCCGTCGCGTGGTGACGGTCGACGCGCGTCCGCTGTTCGACCGCGGCGGCGGCATCCACTGCATCACCCAGCAGCAGCCCGCCGTGTGAGCCGCGCCCGTCAGGGCGTCAGGGGCGTGATCGTCAGGTCGACGCTCGCGAACGGGAAGGGGAACACGAAGAAGTACCCGGCCTGCGGATCCCAGTCCGTGACCGGCAGCAGCGCGAACCACACCTGCGCGATGACCACCGACACACCCGTGACGATCATGATCGCGAGGGCGGCGCGGCGCAGCATCCGTGTTGCGGACTCGAGATCCGTCGCCACCCGGATGACGCGACCGAGCGTCAGGAGGACGATTGCCGCGATCGCAGCGAAGACGAGGGGGCTTGGCATCAGCTCGACCGACAGGCACTGAGGCACGATGTCGGTGGGCTGTCCGCTGCCGTCGATGAAGCCCCCGTCTGCCCCGAATCCGCCGGCGCAGGAAGCGCTCGACGCCCGCGTGAGGCCCGGGTAGATCACGCACGCCACGAGTGTGACGACGAGCAGACGCCGGATCTGGATGACCAGCTCGCGGCCGGCGATCGCCGGCGTGGCGATCGCGGGCGAGGCGTCGATCTGGGTCACGCGGCTACGCTAGCGCGGCCGCCGGTCGCGGGAAAGGCTCTTCCCGGGCTGGCGGCCACCGAGAGTTGCACTGATCTATCGTTTTTCGATAGATTCCTCTTGACCAACAGGAGGAATGATGGGAAAGAAGACAATCCTGGCGCTGCGCGTGATCATCGCGCTGTCGCTGGTCGGGTCACTGGTCGTGCAGACGGTGATCGTGCCGCTGCTGTGGATCGATCTCGACAGCGCACCGCTGTGGGCGCGGGTGAGCATCGCGGTCCTCATCGTGCTGGGGGTCCTCACCCTCCAGATCTTCGCCGTGTGCGTCTGGCTGCTCCTGACGATGGTGCGCCGCGGCGCGGTGTTCACCCCCGCCGCGTTCCGCTACGTCGACGTGATCATCGGCGCCGTGGTCGCGGCATCCCTCGTCACCTTCGCGTTCGCCGTCGTGCTCCGCTTCGGCGAGGCGGCGCCGGGAGTCGTCGGACTCATCTCGGGCTTCGCGCTCGTCCTCGCCGGCATGGCGCTGCTGGTGGTGGTGATGCGGATGCTGCTGACCCAGGCGATCGCCCGCGAGGTCGAGGCGGGGCGGCTGCGCGCCGAGCTCGACGAGGTGATCTGATGCCGATCATCGTCGACATCGACGTGATGCTCGCGCGGCGCAAGATGGCCGTCGGCACCCTCGCCGACCTCATCGGCATCACCCCGGCGAACCTCGCCGTCCTGAAGAACGGCCGGGCCAAAGCGGTGCGCTTCTCGACCCTCGATGCACTCTGCCGAGTGCTGGATTGCCAGCCCGGCGACATCCTGCGGTTCGAACCCGACGGGGCACAGCGCGATGACACCGCCCGCACCAAGGAGACGGAGACATGATCGAGGTGCGCAGCCTGACGAAGAAGTACGGAGCGACGCTCGCCGTCGATCACGTGGACTTCGACGTCTCGCCTGGCGAGGTCACCGGCTTTCTCGGGCCGAACGGGGCCGGAAAATCCACGACTCTCCGCATGATCCTGGGCCTTGACCGGCCGACCGCCGGATCCGCTCTGGTCGATGGGAGCCCTTATCGCACACTCACGGAACCGCTACGAAGGGTCGGCGCCCTGCTGGACGCACAGGCGCTGCATCCCGGACGAACGGGACGCGACCACCTTCGAATCGCGGCCCTGACGAACGGGCTTGGTCGCGACCGGGTAGAGCTGGCTCTGCATCGCACAGGCTTGACGGATGCCGCGGGCAAGCGTATTCGGTCTTACTCGCTTGGTATGCGTCAACGCCTCGGTATTGCCGGGGCGCTGCTCGGAGATCCGGCCATTCTTATTTTCGATGAGCCGGTGAACGGGCTCGACGTGGACGGGGTGCGGTGGATCCGCGAGCTCCTTCGGGGGCTCGCCGACGAAGGACGAACCGTGTTCGTCTCGAGCCACCTCATGAGCGAGCTCCAGCTCATCGCCGATCGTGTCGTCATCATCGGAAAGGGTCGGCTCGTGGCAGACGCACCTCTTGCCGATGTCGTCACAGACGGCGAGTCGCTGGAGGACGCCTACGTCCGGCTCACCTCGTGGGCACAGCAGTACCGCGGCGATGCAGATCTCGAGGAGAAGTCATGACCGCACCGGCGATCATGCGCAACGTGCGCGCCGAGTGGCATCGCGCCTGGACGGTGCGTTCGACGGTGATTCTCGTCGGGCTGACGGGCCTGGGCGTCATCGGGCTCGCCGCGCTCGGCGCTTCGCAGTCAGCCAGCACCGCTCCCGTCGGCGGGTCGCCCTGGCAGCTGGCTGGATTCCTCTCTCTGCCGGCGCTCCTGGGAACGCTCGTGCTCGTGAGCGTTCTCGCGACCGCCGATCACTCCACAGGAGCCATTGGCCCGACACTGCAATGGACGCCTCGACGCGGCATCCTCCTCCTCAGCCGCGTGGTGACGATCGTCGTCGCGGCGACCGGCATCGGCGTGATACTCCTCACCGCTTCCTCGGCCGTCGTCTGGCTCTTCGCTCCGCAACTCACGTTCTTCGCCTCTGACGCACTTTCGCGCATCGCCGGCGTCGCATTCGTCTTCGCAGCGACCTCGCTCCTGGGAGTCGGCACCGGCCTGGCAGTGCGCAACACCGCTGCCACCCTGGCGGTCGTCTTCGCGCTGGTACTGGTCCTTCCCCTCCTCCTGCAGGTCGTTCCCTTCGTCTGGGCCACCCGGATCATCGAAGGACTGCCGGGCGCGGGGGTGCTCTTCTTCCTGCTCGGAGAGGGGCCCGGGAACACGCTGATGAACACCGCGAGCGCGGCGACGACTCTGCTGGTGTGGGGGACGACGGCGCTCGCCCTCGGCAGCGTGCGGCTGATGCGCTCCGATGCCGATCGGTGAGCGGCACAGACAGGTGTCGTGACAGGGTGGACGGTGAGCCCGAACGAAAGAGCGCCATGCCCGAGTCATCCTTCTCCTTCCGCCCCGAGGGTCTCGAGATGCGGTTCCGCCGCGTCCGTCTGCAGAGCCGCGAGTGGCTCACCCCGGGGTACGTGCGCGTGCGCCTCGTCGGAGACGAGCTCGCCGGCTTCGTCTCCCTCGGCGCCGACGACCACCTTCGCATCTTCTTCCCGGAGGGCGAGCCCGAGTCGGTCGAGGAGTTCCGCGCCGCGCCGAGCCGCGAGTACACCCCGGCCCGCTTCGACGCCGACGGGCTCGAACTTGAGTTCGCCATCCATGGTGACCCCGCTGCCGGGACGGCGGGCGTGGCTGCTGCGTGGGCCGCGACGGCGCCGATCGGAGCCCTCGCCGGGATCGGCGGCCCGCGCGGCTCGAAGGTCGTCGACGGGCGACCCGACTACTGGATGCTCGCGGGCGACGAGACCGCGGTGCCGGCGATGCGCCGCTTCGCCGAGCTCATGGACGACCAGGCGCGCGGGCGCATCTTGGTCGAGGTCGCCGACGCCGCCCACGAGCTGCCGATCGACGCGCCCGCGGGCGTCGTGGTCGAGCAGGTGCACCGCGGCACCACGGCGCCCGGCTCGGCGCTGGCCGCGCGACTGGATGCGCTCGGCGACGAAGAGCGGCCGGAAGGCAGCATCCTGGGCTTCGTCGCGGCGGAGCAGTCGATCGTCAAGCCCGGGCGGGAACTCCTGCTCGAGCGGTGGGCGGTGCCCGCCGATCAGACGATCATCAAGGGGTACTGGAAGCGCGGCGAGACCTCGGAGAAGAAACCGCGCTGAGCGGGGCTCGCCGCGGAATCTACTCAGCCTGGGGCGACGACGTCGATGCCGAGTAGAGCGGCGGCATCGGCGAGTCTCGTGTCATAGGCCACGAGTCCTTCCAGATCGTCGCCGACCTCGAGGGCGGCGGCGAGATGAACGGCGTCGAGCGAACGAAGCACAGACGGGTCGAGGAGTGCGGCGCGCTCAAGGATCGCCGTCGACAGCTGCAGCAGGATGATGCTGTCGAGAACGGTCTTCGCCCGCACGGTGAGACCCGGGTCGACACGTCGGACGGAGCGCACCAGCTCGGTGCGGGCGAGATCGCTCGACACCACGGTCTTCTCACCGTCGAGCAGCCACCGACGCAGAGCGTCGGACTCCGGCTCGGCAACGACCAGCTTCGTCAGGGCTGAGGTGTCGAGGTACCAGGCCACGGCGTCACAGAACCCGGGATCAGAAGCGCTCGGCGTCGCGCATCGCCGCCAGCTCTTCCGACACGGAGGGCGCGGCGACAGCGGGAGGGAGGTCGGCCAGGCGCCGACGAGCCGGACGAGCCCGACCTGACTCCAGCAGGCGGGAGAGGCCGGTGGAGGGGAGGGCGCTCAGCTGCGCGACCGGGCGACCCCGATCGGTGATCACCACGACGTCACCGCCCGCGGCCGCCGCGACAACGGCCGAAGCGTTCTGCTTCAGCGCTCGAATACCCACTTCGCTCATGTGCTACATCGTAGCTCAACACCCGGCTATGAGGACAGATCAGCGCTCCCAGGTGTGCACCGGTTCGTTGGTGTGCATGCCGGCGGTGTAGTCGAGCAGGGTCGCGCGCAGGGCGTCGAAGCGCTCCATGCTGCGGCGCTGGTGCATGCGCCCGATGAACCACTCCGCGCCGGTGACACCCGTGAGGCACCGCTGCTCGATGATGCCGAGCAGGCGCTCGCGCTCGGCGGTCTCGACGCCCCACGCCTCGAGGCCCCGGTGGGCGAGGGGCAGCAGGCGCCGGAGCACGAGCTCGGTCGCCGCAACCTGGCCGACCCCGGGCCAGTAGACGCGGGCATCGATGCCGTCGCGGGCGCCGGCGTGGAAGTTCTCCTCCGCGGCACTGAACGACATCTGCGACCACAGCGGCCGCTCGTCCTCGGCGAGCGCGCGCACCAGCCCGAAGTAGAACGCGGCGTTCGCCATGATGTCGGCGACGGTGGGGCCGGCGGCGAGCAGCCGGTTCTCCACCCGCAGGTGCGGCATCTCGTCGGCGATGTCGTAGACCGGGCGGTTCCATCGGTACACGGTGCCGTTGTGGAGCTTGAGCTCGGCCAGCGACGGCACACGCCCGGCCTCGAGCGCGGTCGCGGGATCCTCGTCGTCGACCACGGGCAGGAGCGCGGGGAAGTACCGGACGTTCTCTTCGAACAGGTCGAACACCGAGGTGATCCACCGCTCGCCGAACCACACGCGCGGGCGGACGCCCTGCGCCTTGAGCTCCTCGCTCCGGGTGTCGGTGGCCTGCTCGAACAGCGGGATGCGGGTCTCGCGCCAGAGCTCCTTGCCGAGGAGGTAGGGCGAGTTCGCCGACACCGCCAGCTGCACCCCCGCGATCACCTGCGAGGCGTTCCAGTAGGCGGCGAAGTCGTCGGGCGATGTCTGCACGTGGAACTGCGTGCTCGTGCATGCCGCTTCGGGAATGATCGAGTCGGCCGTGGTGCGGAGCTTCTCGGCACCGGTGATCGACAGGGCGATGTCTTCCCCGCGGGCGTCGAGGATCTGCTCGCTGAGGAGGGCGTACCGGGGGTTCGCGCTGAGGGTCTCGCGGGTGAGGTGGCCTTCGGCGAGGGTCGGCAGGATGCCGATCATCACCAGGTGCGCGCCCACGCTCGCCGAACGCTCCTCGGCGCGATTGAGGCTGCGTCGAAGGCCCTCCTCGAACGTCGTCAGCCCTCCCCCGCGCAGGCGCGCCGGCGGCACGTTCATCTCGATGTTGAACTGGCCGAGCTCGGTCTGGAACGCCGGGTCGGCGATCGCGTCGAGCGCCTCAGCGTTGCGGAGCGCGGGGTCGCCGACCTCGTCGATGAGGTTGAACTCGACCTCGAGACCCGTGAGCGGGTCGTCGGTGTCGAACCGCGACTCGCGCAGCATCTGCGCGAAGACGTCGAGGTTCTGCCGCACCTTCTCGCGGTGGCGTGTGCGGTCGGCGCGGGTGAACTCCTGCGGTGCGACATCCTCTCCCATGGGGGCACTCTAGGGGCGCCGTCCGCCGGGGGCGAGGGGTTGCGGGCCCGGGCCGCGCCGGTCAGTCGCCCTCGACCGCGCGCGCGTCGAGCTCGCGCACCAGCGTCTTCGGCGCGGTCACGCGATACGAGGCGTCGATGAGCTCGGCGACCTCGGACCAGTCCGCGTCGGGAACGTCACCGGCAGGGACGTCGAACCCCAGCCACCCCGCCGGCCACAGGTAGGCGGGCTCGAAGAACCGCGGGTCCTGCCGCAGCGCCGGCTCGTCGACGGGATCGGGCCGGATGAGGATGGCGCGATCGTGGCGCGCCCCCACATGGTCGCCGCGCTCCGAACCGCCGAAGTAGCAGAAGGTCTTCGTGGTGAAGAAGTTCGGCCGCCCGTGCGAGATGCGTTCGGCCGCGCCGGGGAAGGCGAGGGCGATCTCGCGGATGCGCTGCAGCGCAGCATCCGCCTCATCGAACATGATCGGATGACTCACGCGCGAACGGTACCGCCCTCGCCCCGGATCGGCAATGATGGCGCCATGTCGACGCCGGTGACCGTGCGCTTCGCCGCCGAGGAGGATGCCGCGACGGTGGGCGCGCTCCTCGACGACTTCAACACCGAGTTCGAGTCGGCGACCCCGGGGGCGGCGTTCTTCGCCGAGCGGTTCACCGAGCTGCTCCGGCGAGACGACGTCCTGGTCGTCCTCGCCGAGACCGCCGCGGGCGACGTGGTCGCGTTCGCGTTCCTCACGCTGCGACCGACGCCCTACTATCGGGGCCCCCTCGCCCAGCTCGAGGAGCTCTACGTGCGTCCGGCGCTCCGCGACGCCGGAATCGGCACCCGGGTCCTCACCGCGGCGATCGACGAGGTGCGCGGCCGCGGAGCCGGCGAGATGCACATCAACGTCGACGAGATCGACCATGACACCCGTCGGTTCTACGAACGCCACGGTTTCGTGAACATCGAACCCGGCGAGGACTACCGCATGCTCTGCTACCTCCGGGAGCTCTGACCCGCGCCCGCCCGCTCCAGGATCGGGGCGAGCTCGCGGGCGAGCGGCGGCGCGAGCTTGGCGCTGAAGGTCGCGGTGAGATGGTGGGCGTCGCGGTAGACGACGGTGTCGCCGATGATCGGCTCGCAGGTGTCCTGGCAGAAGAAGCGCGCCAGGTCGACCACCTCCGCCCCCTCGGCGGCGGCGACATCGCGCTCGATCGCGCGCACCTCCGGCCGGAGCGCCTCGTCGGCCGGCGCTCCGCACTGCGCGGTGTCGCGGAGGTGCGCCGACAGGCACACGGCCGGGGCGGAGCGCAGATCGGGGCTGTCGGCGAGGACGACCACGGGAGCATCGATCGCGCCGAGCGTGCCGCTCAGTCCCTCGCCCCAGGCGTCCGCGCCGACGTTGTCGGCCGCCGCAGCGTAGTTGGCGAGGATCACCAGCTCCGGCGGATCGTCGCGAAGGGTCTCGAGCACCTTCGCCCGCCACCGGTCGCAGGAGACGTACGGCACGCCATCGCGCTCCTGCGCCATCTCGAGCGATCGGCAGGAGGCCTTGGTGAAGACCTGGACGGCGTATCCCTTCGCCTCGGCCGCACCGGCGACCGCCGGGAACCAGCTCGCCGCATGCGAGTCGCCGTAGAGCACGATGCGGGGGGCGTCGGCGTCGCCGTAGACGCACCCCTTCGCCTCGGCCGAGTGGTAGTCGTCGACGCAGTCATCGGCGTAGATCACCGGTTCGTCCTCGCCCACCTCGCGCAGGTCGGGGGTGACGTTGGCAGGGACGAAGGACGTCGCCGCGGGCGGGGCGGTGACGGCGGATGACGCCCGCTCGGCCGTCCGCAGGGGCTCGGCGGCCGCCGCGACGCCCGCTGCGGAGGCCACGAGGATGCACGCCGCCGACCCGGCGAGCGCCGCGAGGAGCGTGCGCCGCGGTCGCGCGGCGACCAGCCACGGGGCACGTCGCACCGGGTCTTCGACGAGACGGTGCAGCACCCACGCCACCGGCACGCAGAGTGCCACGATCCCGAGAGCCACCCCGAGCGGGAGCGGCGAGGTGAACCCCGACGCCGCCTGCGGCACCACGAGCGCCGGCCAGTGCACGAGGTACAGCGAGTACGAGATCGCCCCGATGAAGAGCATGCCGCGGGTCGAGAGGGCGGCTGTCGGCGCCCACCGCGCGCGCGTGGAGCCGGCGACGATCACCAGCATCGTCGCCGCCACGGGGAGCGCCGCCGCGACCCCGGGGAACACCGTGTCACCGTCGAAGAGCACGATCGCGGCGACGATCCCCGCGAGCCCGACCCATCCGGCGACCGGGGCGAGGCGGGCCGGCAGCCGGATGCCACGGCTCACCGCGACGGCGAGGAGCCCGCCCGCACCGAGCTCCCACGCCCGGGTGGGAAGGGAGAAGAACGCCCACGGCTGATCGGTGAAGGTCACAAGCGCGCCCGCGACGAACGACGCCGCGACGAGGCCGCCGAGGAGGACGATCAGCGCGCGCCGCGTGCGGGCGAACCCGGCCGCGACGGCGAAGACGAGCGGCCACACGAGGTAGAACTGCTCCTCGATGCCGAGCGACCAGTAGTGCTGGAACAGCGAGGGCGTCTGCTCGGCGAGGTAGTCGGTGCCCTCCACCGCGAAGAGGTAGTTCGGGACGTACAGGGCGGTGGCCACCGCATCCTTCCACACCTCCGCCACAAGAAGCGGCGGGTACCAGATCAGCGCCGCGACGACGGAGGCGGCGAGGACCACGAAGGCCGCCGGCAGGATGCGCCGCGCGCGCCGGGCGTAGAAGCGGGCGAACTTCACCCGGCCCTCGCGGTCGAGCTCTGCCAGCAGATGGGTGGTGATGAGGAAGCCGGAGATGACGAAGAACACGTCGACCCCGACGAAACCGCCCGGCAGAAAGGGCACCCCCGCGTGGTACAGCACCACCGCGCCGACGGCGACGGCGCGCAGGCCCTGGATGTCGCCGCGGAAGCCCGCGGGCGGCGCCGCGTCGGGGGCTGTCACGCGGCGCAGTCTAGGTGGTCGAGGAGAACGGGCGGCGAACAGGACCACCCCGGGGGTGGGACTCAGGAACGGGTGCCACCATGTGCGGGTGCGCTCCTCTGCGGCATCCCGGATCCAGACCGTGCTCGCCGGTCTCGTGACGATCGCCGTGGTCGGGGTGATCGCCGTCGTGGTGCTGTTCTCGCCCCGCGAGAGCGCGCCCGAGTGCCGCACCTGGACGGCCGAGCAGCGCGAGAACGCCGCCACGATCATCCGCGCCGGCCAGGATCTCGGCCTCTCGGAGCGCGACCAGACCATCGCCGTGATGACCGCGATGGGCGAGTCGTCGCTGCGGAACCTCGACTACGGCGACTGGGAGACGAGCGGGGTGCGAAACCCCGACGGGAGCCCGACGACCTCGATCGGCCTCTTCCAGCAGCAGGACGAGTGGGGCACGCGCGAGGCGCGCATGGACCCGTACACCGCCGCGACGATGTTCTACCGCGCGATGCTCGCCGAGGTGCCCGAGCCCGAGCGGCTCAGCATGGAGCCGACGCTCGTCGCGCACCGGACGCAGATCAACGCCCAGCCCGATCACTACGCCCCCTTCTGGCCGGCGGCGGAGGCCCTGGTCGCGGATCCGAGCGGCTCAGGAGGCTGCTGACGGCGCCGTCGCGGCGGGGTCGCTCACGCCCAGGCCGGCGAGCGCTCGCGCGAAGATTCCGGTGAGGGCGTCGTGCCCCGCGGGCGAGAAGTGACGGTCGTCGACGAGGAACTGCTGCAGGCGGGATGACGCGACCCAGCCGGTCGTGTCGACGAAAGCGACGTGGCGCGCGGCGGCGACGTCGGCGAGCGTCTCGCTCACCGCGCGCCGCTGCGGCGCCCAGGCGTCGACCTGCACCAGCGGCCCCACGACGACGAGGGTGGCATCGGGGTAGGCGGCGCCGAGCTGGTCGAGCGAGGCCTCGGCGGCGGCACGCACGTGGTCGATCGGGAAGGTCTGATCGTTGCCGCCTGACTGGACGATGATGAGTGCGGGGTCGGCGGGCGGCTGCCACAGCCCCGCGGCGAGGGCATCTCGGATGCCCGGGTGAGCAGGCGTCGTCCCCGAGGCGGGCGGCGCTGCGACGAATCCGATCCCGCCACGGGCGGAGAGGGTCACGTCGTAGCCGAGTTCGGCGGGGGCACGCGCGACCCAGGACGCGTCGGCAGCGGCCTGCGAGTCGCCGATCACCCAGGCGGCGGGCGGCGGGGGCGGTGGGGCTGGTGCGGGGACGGCGGGTCCGTCAGGGAAGACCGGTGTGGGCAGGAGGGGCGTCGCGGCGGGGGCCGGAGCGGCCTCGGCGGTGGCGGCCTCGGCGTTGTCTGATGCGGGCGGGGCTGCGGCCCGCGCCACGCCGTTCAAGGGCCCGAGGGTGAGGGCGAGCCATCCGAACGTCAGCGCCGCGATGAACAGGATGCCGCCGAGCACCGTCCCCACACGGCGCAGGCGAGCGCGCCGTCGACGTCGTGCCCGCTCCCCCACCCGGCCAGGCTAGGCAAACGCACCAGATCCGCGGAGGAGACATGCAGGAGCGGCTGGTTTTGTGTTCCCTATGGATTCACGCGTCGCCTTGGTCACCGGAGCATCCTCGGGAATCGGAGAGGCCACCGTCCTCGAACTGATCCGCCGCGGTTTCGTCGTCTACGCGGGGGCGCGGCGGGTGGAGCGGATGGCGCACCTCGCCGACCGCGGTGCCCGGGTCATCCACCTCGACGTCACCGACGACGCGTCGATGGCGGCCGCCGTCACCGGCATCCTGAATGATCAGGGTCGTATCGACGTGCTCGTCAACAACGCCGGATACGGGTCGTACGGCGCTGTCGAAGACGTGCCGATCGACGAGGCACGCCGCCAGTTCGAGGTGAACATCTTCGGGCTCGCCCGGCTCACCCAGCTGGTGCTGCCGACGATGCGACGGCAGCGGCGCGGCACGATCGTCAACATCTCCTCGATCGGCGGCCGCATCTACGAGCCGCTAGGGGCCTGGTACCACGCCACGAAGTACGCCGTCGAGGGGCTCAGCAACTCGCTGCGCGTCGAGCTCGCGCCCCACGGGGTGCGGGTGGTGCTCATCCGGCCCGGCGCGATCCGTACCGAGTGGAACGAGATCTCGCGGCGGAGCGCTCTGGAGGTCTCGGGCGAGACCGCGTACGGCGCGCAGGCACATGCACTCGTGCGGGCGCTGACCGCAGCCGACACCGAGTCGGCGGCGCCCGGACCGCAGGTGGTCGCGGATGCGATCGGACAGGCCGTGGATGCTGCGAAGCCGCGGATCCGCTACACCGTGCCGCTCGCGGCGAAGGCGATCGTGTTCGCCCGGTGGCTGCTGCCCGACCGGGTGTTCGACGCCGCGGTGCAGCGCGTGTTCGGCGTCACCGCCGCCGATCGGCTGGCCGCGGAGGAGTCGGCCGCCGGCGCGCGGGTGGAAAGCGTGGGTTGACGCGGGCCCGCGTCATTCCGATATTTGGAAACTGGTATCGGAGAATGGAATAGCCCTACACTCGAGCCATGAAGCTCGCGCGACTCGGTCCCGTCGGTTCGGAGAGGCCGGTCGTCTTCGTCCGCGACGAGGAGTACGTCGATGTCTCCGATGTGACGGCGGATGTCGACGAGCGCTTCTTCGCGGGCGACGGCATCGCCCGCCTGCGGCCCGTCGTGGCGGATCGTGTCTCGCGCGGCGCGGTGCACCGTCTCGCGGGTGAGCGCATCGGCGCACCGTTCGCGCGGCCCCACCAGATCATCTGCGTCGGACTGAACTTCTCCGACCACGCCGCCGAGACCGGCCAGGCGGTTCCCGCCGAGCCCATCCTCTTCACCAAGTCGCCGAACACCCTCGTCGGACCGAACGACGACGTGCGGATGCCGCGGGGCGGCGAGAAGCTCGACTGGGAGGTCGAGCTCGGCATCGTCATCGGCACCCGTGCCAGCTACCTCGCCAGCCCCGAGGACGCACGCCGGCACATCGCCGGGTTCACCGTCGTCAACGACGTCAGCGAGCGGGCGTTCCAGATGGAGCGCGGCGGCCAGTGGCTGAAGGGCAAATCGGCCGAGACCTTCAACCCCGCCGGTCCGTGGCTCGTCACGCCGGACGAGATCCCCGACGTCCGGAGCCTCGGCATGCGCCTGGACGTCAACGGCACGCGTCGTCAGGACGGGTCGACCGCGACGATGATCTTCGATCCGTTCTTCCTCGTGCACTACATCAGCCAGTTCCTCGTGCTCGAGCCCGGCGACCTCATCAACACCGGCACCCCGCCCGGGGTGGGCATGGGCCACACGCCACCGGTGTGGCTGCGCCCGGGAGACGTGATGGACGTCGCGATCGACCGGCTCGGCGCGCAGCGCCAGACCGTGGTGGGTCCGCGATGAGACGCGCCGTGGTCACCGGCGCGGCGCAGGGTCTGGGAGCCGCGACCGCGGAGAGGCTGAGCGGCGACGGCGTCGAGGTCATCCGGGTCGACCGCGCCGGCGACGTCGACGAGCGCGTGGATGTCACCGACGAGGCCGCCGTCGCCGACCTCGCGCGACGGATCGGCGCCGTCGACATCCTCATCAATTCCGCCGGGATCGTGGGACCGAACCTCCCCCTCGTGGAGACGGCACTCGGCGCGTGGCGGGCGACCTTCGAGGTCAACGTCCTCGGGGTCGTGTCGATGATGCGCGCCTTCGTCCCCGGCATGGTGTCGGGCGGCTGGGGCCGCGTGGTGAACTTCGCGAGCATGGCGGGGAAGGACGGCAACCCGAATCTCGCCGCGTACTCGGCATCCAAGGCCGCTGTGATCGCCCTGACGAAGTCGGCGGGGAAGGAGCTCGCGACCACCGGCGTCCTCGTCAATGCCATCGCCCCCGCGGTCATCGCCACGCCGATGAACGCCACGACCGCCCCCGACGTCCTCGCCCACATCACCAGCCTCATCCCGATGAAGCGCGTCGGCGAGCCGCAGGAGGTCGCCGAACTCGTGGCGTGGCTCGCATCCGACCGGGTGAGCTTCTCGACCGGCGCCGTCTACGACATCAGCGGCGGCCGTGCCGTCTACTGACCGGACTCGCCCTCGCCGCCGCGCGGGCCGCTGCCGCCGGCGACGATGGCCTGGATCCTCGGCACGGCCGAGACGAGGTCTGCCAGCGACATGCGGAACGCCAGGGCGCTGACGCTCACGGCGCCCACCGGTGCCGCCCCGTCGACCGAGGGGAGAGCCACCGCGACGCAGGTGATGCCGAGCTCGTTCTCCTGATCGTCGACGGCGTAGCCCCGCTCCCGGGTGAGCTCCAGTTCTCGCCACAGAGCTCCGACATCGGTGATGGTGCGGGGTGTCCGGGCGTCCAGGGGGCCGTCCCCGACGATCGCGCGGAGGTCGGCTTCGCTCTGCACCCGGCCGGTCAGCAAGAGCTTTCCGACCGCCGTGCGCGAGGCGGGGTTCCGTCCGCCGACGACCGAGGTGAGGCGCACCGCCCCGGCGGGCGGGTCGGTCTTGGCCCGGTAGACGACCTCCGCCCCATCGAGGACGGCATAGTGGGCCGTCTCACCGAAGGTCGCCGTCAGCTCGTCGAGCACGGGACGGACCCTGGCGACATCCGGTCGCTCCGCGGCGGTCTGGAACGCGATGCGGAGGAACTCATCGCCGATCGCGTAGACGCCGCGCTCGATCTGCTCGACGAATCCCGCGCGGCGGAGCGCCGCGAGCGCCCGGTGGACGGTCGGCTTGGGGCTGGACACCTCGTGACTCAGCTGGTCCAGGGTGGCGCCACGGGGGTGGGAGCCCAGGGCCGAGAGCACGGCCAGAACGCGGTCGCTGCCGACGAGTCGCGGCTCGTCACCCGCGACCTCGGTCATGCGCTCCCCCTCCGTCCGCTAGGGGCATCGTAGCCGTGCGCGCCGAAGCGGCCGTCGCCGGTCACGTCTCTCGGACGAACTCCACCGCGAAGTCGCACACGTAGTCCGCGTCGGTGTCGGTGATGTCCTTCACGAACAGGCGGGCCTCGCGGCCGAGCCGCACCGAGGTGCGCCGCGCCGAACGATCCTCCTCGCTGTCGGTCGGCTGCAGCGCGGGGTACCACAGGGTGTGCCCCGGGCGACGCAGCACTTCGACCGGCGGCGACCAGTCCTGGGCGTTCCGCCCCTCGCCGAGATCGGCGTGCGGATTGATCGACACGAAGATGCTGTCGCCCACCCAGAAGGCGCCGTCGACCCGGCCCATCAGCATCACCCAGACGCCGAGGTGCTCGTTCCAGCTGACCGACGGGCCCCAGTAGTAGCGCTCGTCGCCCTGCGACACCGCGCCGCCACCTGACTCCCGGTCGATCTGGAGGGCGCGGATGGGCTGACCCGCCGCATCCCAGGGTGCCGCGAACGCCTCGCCGTCCCAGCGGCGCGCGGCTCCGGCCGGGTCGTCCAGGTCGGCCAGCGCCACGCGCGCGACGCTCACGCACTGGCCGGATGCCTCGACCTCGGCGCTCCAGGTCGCCGCGTCGAACGGCGCGGGGTAGGCGTACTCGCCGAAGAAGACGTAGAGGTGGTCGCCGCTGGCCACGGCGCTCGGGTCCCCCACCCCGCCGGGGAAGCAGTAGTTGCGATTGACGGGCAGCCGGATCATCCGCTCGTCGCGGTCCTCCAGCAGGATGCCGCGGTCGTCCCAGCTCTCGCCGCCGTCGACGGATCGCATGATGCCGATGCGGGGGGCGGCCTGGATGGAGTCGTCCCCCTTGAGTCCCGGCGGCCAGTCCCGATCGCTCATCCCCTCGCCCGTCGCGGGATCGTACGGCAGGGTCTCGGGGTAGTTCTCGTTGTGGTACAGCGCGTAGAGGGTCTTCCCGGAAGCGTCCCGGGGGTCCTGGTAGACCGTCTCGAACCAGATCGCGCCGTGGAGGCCGGGCGTGCCGGGCGGTGCGTTGGGCGGGAGGACCGGAGTGCGGAAGGCCTCGGGCTCACTGGCGAAGGCATCGCCGACGCCGGCGCCCTCGCCGATCTTCAGGTCGCGGGCTTCGCCCCAGACCGGGTCTTCGCCGTACTTGCCGGGGAAGATCCGGAACCGGTCCCCCACCCATGCCGCCGCCATGTTGCAATCGACGAACGACCGGAACGTCACCCGCTCGATCGGCGACAGCCGCAGGACGATGCCGTCGACACCGGTGCGGATGTCGCGGGGTTCGCGATCGCCGACGGGATCCGCCGCGGCCGGGGAGGGATCGGGCTCAGTCATGACGGTCTCCGTTCGCATCGGATGCATCGGGGGTGAAGAACACGAGGGACCCGCGCACGGGCTGCGCTTCGAGCCGGTAGGCGGGGAGGACACCCGGACCGCACCGCGCCGTGCCCACCCCCGCGCGCACGAGGTCGAGCACGACATGGGTGCGCCCGTCGGGGATCAGCTCGTCGTCGTGCGCCGCCGCCCAGAGCGCGGCCTCGGACCACGGGCGCACGGTGATCGCGGGATCGTTCACCGGCCCGCGCGGCGACGCGGTGTCGAGTCCGACCTCGAGCGTCTGCCCACCCGCCGCCACACGCACCCACGAGGCCGCCCGCGCGCCCGCCTCCTGCGGCCGCACGGTGCGCTCCTGCAGCTCGGCGACCGCGCCGGCGAACCATCCCGCCGTCGCCGCCTGTCCGAGGTCGGGGTACGCGGGACCCGGTCCCCGCCCGCACCACTCCAGCCGGCCCTCGCCGGGGAGCGAGAACCCCACGCCCACGCGCGCCCAGTGCGCCGTCCACGCCGGCCAGTGCCCCTCCGGGTCGACGGCGAGATCGAGACGGATGCCCCCGTCGACGGCCCGCCACCGCCAGCGGCACGACACCCGCGCGTCGACCGCCGGCCCTCCCACGACGGTGCGGACACGGATCTCGCCGTCCGGGCCGTCGACCGATACGCGCTCGATCGAGACCAGGCGCGAGCGCAGGTCGTGGAGTCCGAGAAGCCGCCACCGTTCCGCGTACGAGAACTCGAGGATCTCGTCCCACCCTGCGTGCCGGTCGTTGTCGGTGGGCACGCGGTCGAGCATCACCCGCCAGTCGGTCACCTCCAGGTCGCCGAGGCGCCGCAACGCACCCGTCGCGGGGTCGAGATCGACGTCGGCGAGGGTGAGACGGCGCACCGGCGCCGCCCCGCGGCGCTGCGCCGCGATGCCCGCGGGGACGGCGGTCGACACGCGCGAGACGACCCACCCGCCGGGCGCCCAGGCCGTCTCCCCCACCTGGACGACCTCGACGGTGAGCACCGCCAAGGGCGGGACCTGGGGCAGATCGAGCGTCGTCCGGCCCCGCGGCGGAAGCGGCGGCGCGGTGATCGGACCGCTGTCGCGCACCCCCGCAGCATCCTCGATCCGGTAGCGGAGGGCGTATCGCGAGGAGTCCGTGTGGTCCAGGCGCGAGACCACGTGAAGCCGCGCGCCGTCGATCGTCACCCGCAGCGGCGCGAACACCTGGGCGAGGTCGGTCAGCTGTGCGCGTGGGCGGCGCTCGGCCGACACCAGACCGTCGATCACGTCGTTGCTGTCGTGGAGCGGTTCGCCGAAGTCGCCGCCGTACCGGGTCACCGGGCCCTGGTCGGTGTCGACCTGCACGCCGTGTTCGAGCCACTCCCAGATGAATCCGCCCATGAGGCGCGGATGAGCGTCGAACAGGTCCTGGTACTCGGTGAGTCCCCCGGGACCCGTGCCCATCGCATGCGCGTACTCGCAGAGGACGAACGGCATCGCCCGGCGCCGCGCGTCGAGCGCGTCGTCGGCGAGCGCCGGCTCGACCCCGATGGCGATCTCGGCGACCTCGTCGGGATGGGCGTACATCCGCGACCACACATCGACGTGGGCGCTGGACTGATCGCCCTCGTAGTGGAGCGGGCGGCTGTCGTCGCGGGAGCGGAACTCGTCCGCCATCGCGGCGACGTTGCCTCCCTCGCCCGCTTCGTTGCCGAGCGACCACAGGATGACGCAGGGATGGTTCTTGTCCCTCTCGACCATGCGGGCCACGCGATCGCGCAGCGCCGGCTCCCAGCGCGGGTCGTCCATCGGGTTGCCGCGCCAGTCGATCTCGCCGAATCCGTGCGTCTCGACGTCGCACTCGTCGACCACCCAGAACCCGAGGCGGTCGGCGAGGTCAAGGAAGAGCGGATCGGGCGGATAGTGAGAGGTGCGGACGGCGTTGATGTTGTGCCTCTTCATCATCAGCAGCTCTGCGGTCACCACCTCGGGCGGGACGTGCCGACCCAGGCGCGGATGGTGTTCGTGCCGGTTGACCCCCCGCAGCGACACCGGCACGCCGTTGACCTGGAACACCCCGTCGACGATGCCCACCGTGCGGAAGCCGATCCGGTGCGTCACCGTCTCGGCGGGCGTGCGCACACGCAGGGTGTAGAGCACCGGGTCCTCGGCCGACCAGGGGAGCGCGTCGCGCACGGGCGTGGGGTGGCCCGCCCGCACCGTCGTTCCCAGCTCGGCGATCTCGATCGCGACCTCGGCCCCGGGCTCGAGGGCGGAGTCGAGCTCGGGCATGACCGTGAGCATCCCTCCGGAGGGTGTCCATTCGGCGCGCACCCGCACGTCGCGGACGCCGCCCACGGGTCTGGCGCGCAGGACCACCGACCGGATGATGCCCGGCAGCCACCAGGCATCCTGGTCTTCGAGGTAGGTTGCGGCGCTGAACTGATGCACACGCACCTCGAGGAGGTTCTCGCCCTCCAGCAGACCCGACACGTCGAAGGCCATCGGCAGACGACTCCCCCGCGTCGAGCCGAGGAGCACGCCGTTCAGCCGCACCTCGCCCGCACCCTCGATACCGCCGAAGCGCAGCTCGGCGCGCGGCGGCGGATCGGCGAGGGGGAAGCGCCGGCGATACTCCCCGACCGGATTCTCGTCCGGCGGACGCGGAGGATCGATGGGGAACGGGTACCACTTGTTCGTATAGGCCGGACGACCGTGGTCGCCCGCGGGAGCGGCGTCGCGGTCGAGGGAGGGCATGACGAAACTCGCCGGGACGGGGATCGATCCCCATCCCCCCTCCCGCTGATGCGCCGAGGACGGCGACCATCGGAACTCCCACGTGCCGTCGAGGTTCCACTCCGCGGCATCCGTGGTCCAGCTCGCCACCGTGGGAGCGGTGCCGATCGGCGGACCCGGGTCGTCTCGTGCCTGCGGCTGCTCCGGTCGGACGATCATGCGCCCACCCCCGAGAAGCGGAGCGTGCGGAACTGGAACGGCCGGAAGTCGAGGTCGATCGCGCACCCGTCGTCGGTGGCGCTCACCGAGCCCATGTCGCCGTCGAGTTCGCGCTCGAGGAGGTCGGTGAGGTGCACCGAGGCGGATCGCGCATGGAAGCCGATCCGCGTGCGGGCGCGCCTCCCGCCCGCCTCGTACACGCGGACGATGACATCGCCGCTGCCGTCCTCGGCCTGCTTGACCGTCTCGACGAGTACCGAGGGCGCGGTCGACGAGACCAGCGGCGCGAGGGGGCGACGCGCCTCGCGGAGCGGGAAGGCGAGGGCGTACCCGAGGGCCACCGCATCCATCACCTCGGCGCCCGGGCGCACCCGGAAGCGCAGCACATGCCGGCCCTGGTCGGCGTCGGGGTCGGGGAAGACCGCGGCGCGCAGAAGCGAGAAGCGGACGGATGTCGTCGTCCCGCCGTCGTCGCGGGTCTGGCGCTCGACGTCGTACCCGTAAGTGGAGTCGTTTGCCACCGCGACGCCCCAGCCGGGCTCCGCGAGATGGACGAAGCGGTGCTGGCAGGCCTCGAAGCGCGCGTCGTCCCAGCTGGTGTTGGTGTGGGTGGGGCGGAAGACGTGCCCGAACTGGGTCTCGGCGGCGACCCTGTCGGCGTGGACGTCGAACGGCATGGCGAGCTTGAGGATCTTCTCGCGCTCGTGCCAGTCGATCTCGAACGCGAGCTCGAGATCGGCCGCGCCCGGCCGCAGCACGATGCGCTCGCTGACCGACGATGCGCCGAAGCGGCGCACCACGACGACCGCCGCGCCGCCGTCCGCGTCGCCCTCGACGGTGCCATCGACGGTGCTCTCGATCGTGCGCTCGACCGTGCGCTCGTCGAGCGCGGTCAGCTCGGTGACGGTCCGGCGGTAGTGGGCGTCGAGGTCCCACGCGTCCCAGAGGTTGGGCAGGTCGCGGTGCAGCCGCAGCACACCGAACGCCACACCGGGCGGCACCGCGTCGCGACCGTCCGCGTGCGAGGCGAGGGAGCGGATGTGTCCGGCCGCGTCGACCACGACCCGCACGAGGCCGTTGTCGAGCACGATGTCGTCATCGGCCCGGGTGGGTCCGGTCACCTCGACCTCGCGGACCGGCTCCGACGTGACGGCGGCTCCCAGAGCCGGGGTGCCTGCGCGCGGGAACGGGCTGGCGTTCACGCGTACCCTGCCGCGATCGTGCGCGCTCGATTCGTCGGCACGCAGGGCGTCGAGGGCGTCGAGGGGATCGAGCGCGTCGAGGGCGTCGGCGATGATCTCCGCGAGCTCGGCCGACACCGCGGCGTGCCGCTCCTCGGCCTCTCGGTGCACCCACGCGATCGCGGAACCCGGGAGGATGTCGTGGAACTGCAGGAGCATGACCGTCTCCCAGGCTCGCCGCAGCCGCTCCGCGGGGTAGGGGTGCCCCCGCCGGACGGCGGCCGTGGTCGCCCACAGCTCGGCCTCCCGCAGCAGCGCCTCGTTGCGGCGGTTCCCCTGCTTGGTGCGCAACTGCGAGGTGAAGACGCCGCGGTGGAGTTCGAGGTACATCTCCCCGGCCCACACCGGCGCATCGGGGTACTCCTCCTCGGCCGCGGCGAAGAAGTCGCGCGGCGCACCGACCGTGACGCGCGGCGACCCCTCCAGGTCGGCGGTGCGCTGGGCGGCGGCCAGCATCTCCCGCGTCGGACCCCCGCCGCCGTCGCCCCACCCGAACGGGACGAGCGACATCGTCGCGCGGCCCTTCTCGCTGAAGTTCCGCTCCGCATGGGCGAGCTCGGCGCCCGAGAGCTCGCTGATGTAGGTGTCGACCGGCGGGAAGTGGGTGAAGACGCGGGTGCCGTCGATGCCCTCCCAGCGGAACGTGTGGTGGGGGAAGCGGTTGGTCTGATTCCACGAGATCTTCTGCGTGAGGAACCATCGCTCCCCGGCGGCGGCGACGATCTGGGGCAGGGCGGCGGAGTAGCCGAAGGAGTCGGGGAGCCAGGCCTCCTCGCACTCGATGCCGAACTCCTCCACGAAGAAGCGCTTGCCGGCGACGAACTGCCGGGCGAGGGCCTCGGACCCGGGCATGTTCGTGTCGGACTCCACCCACATGCCGCCGACCGGGACGAACGTGCCGGCGGAGACCTTCTCGCGGATGCGCGCATAGACGCGGGGATGGTGCTCCTTGAGCCAGGCGTACTGCTGGGCGGACGAGCACGAGAAGACGAAGTCGGGATCGTCGTCCATGAGGGCGGCGACATTGGTGAAGGTGCGCGCGCACTTGCGCACGGTCTCTCGGATGGGCCACAGCCAGGCCGAGTCGATGTGGGCGTGGCCGGTCGCCAGGATGCGGTGAGCCGACGCGCTCGCGGGCGCCGAGAGCACCCCGCGGAGCATGTGCCGGCCGTTCTCGGCGGTCGCCGCGACGTCGTCGGGGTCGACGGCATCCATCATCGTCTCGAGCGCTCGGAGGATCTCGTGGCGCCGCGAGGACGACTCGGGAAGCTCCTGCATCAGCCCGGTGAGGGTCCAGACGTCCTGGACCAGCTCCCAGACGGTCTCATCCCGCAGTGCCACCTCGAGCTGGCGGAGTTCGTACAGGGGCTCGTCGCCCGCGGCATCCCACTCTCCCAGCGGTGTCGGCTCGAAGGTGTACTCGCCCGCGACGTCGGGGTTGGCCGCCGCTTCGATGAGAAGGTCGACGTCGCCGTCGGCGGGGTTCCACGAGACCCAGGAGTTCAACGGCGCGATGGCCTTGATCGGCGTGCCGTCCGGCCGGTAGACCAGACCCTCGGCCTGGAAGCCGGAGCGCGAGCGGTTGTAGCCGAAGTCGACGAGGACCTCGACTTTCGTCCCCGCCGGGGCGCCGTCCCGCCACGACGCGGGGAGTGCGCCGGTGACCCGGAACCAGACGGTGGACCAGGCGCGCCCCCACCGCCAGCCGAGCGGAACGGGCTCGAACGGCTGCCCGACGGCCTCATCGAACGGCACCGGCTCCCGGGGGACGCTCCAGGCCGCGGCGCGGAGCGGGTGCGCGTCGCGGTAGACGGCGGGGGTCAGGTGATCGGCGGTGAAGCGGCGCAGCCGGGCTTCGACGAGGGCGTGATCGCTGTGCACGGTGACTTCCTGGGGGGTGCGGGGCTTTCGGGGTGGGAGGGGGATCAGGATGCCGGTGCGACGGCGAGGAGCCACGAGGTCGCGTCGCCGGACGCAGGGAGGGCGACTCCGACATCGACGAGTTCGCGACCGTCGGCCGACGACGTCTCGCCCGTGGCGAGATCGGTCACGCGGTAGCGCGTCTCAGGGTCGAGGGCGCGAAGGCGCACGCGCGCGGGCGGCCGCCCGCCCGAGAGCACGAAGGCGGCGACGATGTGACGGTCCTCCTGGTCGGAGGAGAGCTGGAACGCCGGTGCCCGCTCACCGAGGCCGCCGCGTTCGGGCGTCGGCGAGAGCGGGCGGAGCACCCCGTCGCGCACGAGCGGCGCGATCTCGGTGCGGAACAGACGCACGTGCTCATCCAGCACATCGCGCAGCGCCGGGGCGAGCTCGGTCAGTCGGAGACTGACACCGAAGCGGTGCAGCATCGCGGCCCGCAGCATCGTGCGGAACTCCGCCGGCTCGACCTCCGCCCATGCCCGCTGCTGCGGCGGGTAGGCCCCACGCCACTGCGACTGCGACCAGTGCAGGATGGCGAGCGGCGGCAGCATGCGCGACGCACCGTGCAGCACCTCGAGGTGATGCTCGGTGTAGTCGGGATCGCTCAGGAAGAACGCGTGCACGTGACGGGCGAGTCCGAGGTCGATGCGCAGACCTCCCGACGAGCAGGCCTCCAGGAAGACGTCGGGGTACCTCCCGCGCACCTCGTCGAGAACCCGGTAGAGCCCCTCGTAGTGGCGGAACAGCCCGTCGCCGGCACCGTGCCCGTGATCGGTGCGGGTGCATCCGGAATCGGGATCGACGTTGAAGTCCAGCTTGATCCACCGCGCACCGACCCGCTCGATGAGATCGCCGAGCGACGACCGGAGGTGCGCCCGCCCCGCGGGGGAGCCGAGACAGACGTAGCCCAGGAATCCCGGATCCTCGGGATCGAGCGACACCGTCATCCGACGGTACGAAGGATCGGGCTGCGCGTTCCCGTCGGCAGCGGCGAGGAGATCGGGGTGCTCCGCCCGCACCCGCGCGCTGCGGCCCACCGCCTCGGCCTCGATCCAGATGCCCGGGAGCACGCCCGCCGCCCGGATCGCGTCGCCGAGCGCGGGCAGCCCCGAGGGGAAGCGCTCGGTGTTGACATCCGTCCAGTCCCCGCGCTGCTCCTGCCAGTCGCTGGCGGCGTCGGACGCGCCGAACCATCCCGCGTCGACGGTCGCGACCTCCAGTCCGAGCGCGGCCGCCTCGACCGCGTTGCGGGAGATGACCTCCTCGGTCACCTCGGCGTCCTCGTAGGGCCACCAGTGGTTCCACTCGGTGGGCACGGTGTCGGCGAAGGTCGACCGGGCGAGCCAGTGATCGCGCACCGCGCGCTGCAGCTCGACGGCGGCGGCGTCCAGATCCGCTGCGGCCGCGATGACGACCGACGGGGCGGTGACCTGTTCGCCAGGGCGGAGCGTCACCGAGAAGCGCCACGGCGAGATGCCGGCGGTGACAGACCCTCCCGAGAGGGCGGCGATGTGCCAGTTCCCGCTCCACGCCGGGCAGATGATCACCGCGGCGCGGTCATCCTCCCGCTCGATGCCGAGCCACGGCGCCGAGCCATGCGAGGATCGTCCTGACCGGACATCGAGGAAAAGGTCGTGACGCGTGGTGCCGTGGCGGGGTCGGAACTCATCCCCCCACGCCGAGCGATACCAGTTCGTCCGCCAGTGGGTGGGGTCCGCGCCCATGTCGAGGGCGAGGGCGCAGGAATCCATGCGCGTCACGGTGACCGGCGCGTCGCCGTCGTTGCGGAGCTCGAGGCGCACCTCCCAGACCCCGCCCGACCCGACGCGCACGAGCGACCAGTCCCGCGTGAGACCGTCGCGATCGGCGACCACCAGCCCGCGCTCCAGCCGGGCGATCACCTGCCCGTGCAGGCGGAGCTCGGCGCCGTCGCCGACGAGTTCGGCAGCTGCCGGTGAATCTGGGGTCATCATCGTCCTCAGGGTGGCGGGGGTTCTTAGATCATATCTAATGCGACACACCGCGCGTCAAGAGAGACCTCGAGGCGGGAAGAACCTGCTTTGGTACGATCAATCCAACTCACGGACGGAGCACCTGTGACCTCTTCTCCCCTGTCCCCCGCACCTCTTCGCGTCGGGATCGTCGGCACCGGATACGCCGGGACCACCGCCGGCGAGGCCTATCGCGCGATCCCCGGCGTGGAGGTCGTCGCCGTCGCCGGCAAGGAGGCCGACCGCCTGGCAGCCCTCGCCGCCGCCTGGGACGTCGCCGACGTCTATCCCGACTGGGAGGCGATCGTCGCCCGGGACGACATCGACATCGTCAGCGTCGCAACCCCCAACGCGCTGCACGACGTGATCTCGATCGCCGCGCTGCGCTCGGGCAAGCACGTGTTCTGCGAGAAGCCGCTGGCGATCACATCCGAGGCCGCGCGGGCGATGGTCGCTGCCGCGACGGAGAACGACCGGGTGCTCGAGGTGGCGTTCAACCACCGCCGCCGGGCCGACGTGCAGTGGGCCCATCGCTACCTGGAGGAGACGGGTGTGGGGCGCATCTACCACGCCCGGGCATCCTGGAAGCGGCGTTCGGGCATCCCCGGCCTGACATCGTGGTTCACCTCGCGGGATCTGGCTGGGGGCGGCGCCCTGATCGACCTCGGCCCGCACGTCATCGACTCCCTGCTGTATCTCATGGGCGAGCCCCGGGTGGTCGCCGTGAGCGCGGTCGCGCACGGCGAGCTGGGACGCGCCGGTTACGGGGCGATGGACAACCGCGAGCAGATGGCCGGATCGGGCCGCTTCGAGGTCGAGGACCTCGTGTCGGCGCTGCTGCGGCTGGAGAACGGCGCCAGCGTCGCGCTGGAGATCAGCTGGGCCGGCCACACGGCCGACGACGAGGACATCTCGATCGAGCTCCTCGGCGTCGACGGCGGTCTTCGCCTCTTCGTCCCGCGTTACAAGCCCCAGGACACGCTCTGGGTCTACCGGCAGGACGCCGGCGCCCCGGTCACGATGCGCCCCGCGGTGACCGTCCCCGGGGGCGAGCACGGCCTGGTCATCACGGAGTTCATCGACGTGGTCCGCTCCGGCGACTGGACCGGGCACCACGGCGAGTTCGCCCTCCACCGCACCGAGATCATCGATGCCTGCTACCGATCCGCCGCCGAAGGGAAAGAGGTGACGCTGTGACGATCCGCGTGACGGTGTGGAACGAGAACCGGCACGAGCGCCGAGAAGGCACCCGGCCGGCCGAGCTGTACCCCGAGGGCATCCACGGCGCGATCGCCGCGGGTCTTCGCACCCATCTCGGCACCGACGTCGAGGTCACCACCGCGACGATGGAGCAGCCCGAGCACGGCCTCCCCGCCGAGGTGGTCGAAGCCACCGACGTGATGCTCTGGTGGGGCCACGAGGATCACCCGGGCGTGGACGACGCCGTGGTCGATCGGGTCCATCAGGCGGTGCTCGGGGGAATGGGACTCCTCGTCCTGCACTCGGGTCACTACTCGAAGATCTTCCGGCGTCTGATGGGGACGACCTGCTCTCTGCGGTGGCGCAACGACGGCGAGCGCGAGGTCGTGTGGACGGTCGCTCCGCGGCATCCGATCGCCGACGGAATCCCCGACCCCCTCGTCATCGACGAGCAGGAGATGTACGGCGAGTTCTTCGACATCCCCGTCCCCGAGGAGCTGATCTTCCTCTCCACCTTCTCCGGCGGCGAGGTGTTCCGCTCGGGAGCGACCTGGACCCGCGGCGCGGGCCGGGTCTTCTACTTCTCCCCCGGCGACCAGGAGTACCCGGTCTACCATCACCCCGACATCCAGCGGGTGCTGGCCAACGGCGTGCGGTGGGCGGCGCCGGCCGGGCGAGGCCTGCCCCTGGACGCCACCCACCGCCCGCTGGGCTGGTTCAGCGGCTGACACCCACCTGCAGGCCCTGCATGATGTAGCGCGAGGCGAAGGCCAGCAGGAGCAGGGGCACGGACGCCGTGACGAACAGCCCCGCAGACACCAGCGGCTGATCGGTGACGAATCTCTCGCCGATCGTCGCCAGAGTCGGGGTGAGCAGCCACATCGACTGGTCCCGGATGAGGATGATCGCGAAGATCAGCTCGTTCCAGACCCCCAGGAACTGCAGCACCGCGAGGGTGGCGATGCCGCTGGAGCCCATCGGCAGCACGATCGACCACAGGGTCCGGAAGAGCCCTGCGCCGTCGATGCGCGCCGCCTCCATGACCTCGTCGGGGATGCCGCGGAAGGTCAGCGTCAGGAAGAACGTCGCGAACGGCAGCCCCGTGGCGACGTAGACGAGGATCAGCCCCGCGTAGCCGCCGAGACCCAGACGGGCGAGCAGCAGGTAGATCGGGATGATCAGCACCGGGCCGGGGATGAGCATCACCGACACGAAGGTCGCGGTGATGTACTTCGCTCCCGGCACCGGCAGCTTCGCCAGGGCATGCCCGGCGATCGTGGCAAGGATGAGCACGATCACCACCGACACCGTCGTGACGAACATGCTGTTGAGGAACGCCTGGCCGAGGCCGTAGGAATTGGCCAGGGTGAGGTAGTTCGACAGTGTCCACTCGCCGGGGAGGCCGAACGGATCACGCAGGTAGTCGGCGTTCGGCCGGAGCGAGGTGATCACCACGAACCACAGCGGGTAGAGGATCGACACCGCCACCAGGCACAGGGCGATGAAGATCGGCCACCTGGTGCGCCTGCTGCTGAGGCGCGAGCTCACCACATCCGTCATCAGTCCTCCTCCTGCAGTCGGAACACGCGGTTCTGGATCAGCGTGAGGATGCCGATGAACAGGAACAGCACCACCGCGAGCGCCGCACCCGAGCCGAGATTGCTGCTGGAGAAGGCGCGGAGGTAGACGAGGTAGTCGATCGTGGTGGTCTCGAAGCCCGGCCCCCCCGCGGTCATGACGAAGACGAAGCCGAACAACGACGTGAAGGTGTAGAGCACGTTGATGATGAAGACGAAGCCGAGGACCCGGCGGATGTTGGGAAGGGTGATGTACCACAGCCGCTTCCACCACCCCGCGCCGTCGATGGCGGCCGCCTCGAACACCGCCGGATTGATCGATGTGAGCCCCGCCAGCAGCAGGAGCGACTGGTAGCCGAAGCCCGACCACACGAGGGCCAGGATGATCACGGAGATCGCCAGGGTGCCGTCGGTGAAGAACTGCACCGGCTCGACGCCGAACAGTGCCAGCGCCTGGTTGACGCCGCCGTAGTACCCGAAGGCGTTGCGGAACATGATGCCGATGACCGCCACCGACAGCACGTTCGGCAGGAAGAAGATCAGCCGGAAGAACCGCCACCCCCGCACGCGTTCGAACAGCAGCACCGAGACGATCAGCGCGACGAAGATGACCAGCGGCACCGAGATGAGGAACTTCAGGTTGTTCAGGAACACCTGGTGGACGACGGGGTCGGTGAGGAGCGCCGTGTAGTTGGCGAACCAGTTCCACTCGAAGGTGAGCCCGTTGGTCCGGGTGAACGAGATGAAGACCGCGAACGCGACGGGGAAGGCCATGAACCCGACCACGACGAGGAAGGCGGGGAGCACCGACGCGAGCCCCACGAGGCGGTCGCGGCGGCGCAGACCCCCGGGCTTGCGGTGCTTCTGGGCGGTGGCCTCGATGATGGGCGCCTCGTCCGAGGCGCCCATCAGCGAGCCTTCGAAGGCGGAGGTCACTGGTTGGCGATCTCCGTGGCGTACGAATCCGCCAGCTGGCGCACCGCGTCCTCCGGGGTGATGGTGCCGAGGAAGACACCGGCGTTCACGCGGTAGAACAGGTCGATCGTCGCCTGCGGCATCACCGAGTCGAAGGCGAAGACGACGCCGTCGGTGGCCTCCTGGAGCTGCGCGAACTCCTGCTGCAGCAACGGGTTCTCGATGAGCGACGGGTCGGCGTCACTGTGGTTGGACGCCTGGGTCTGGTACAGCTCCACGAACCGGTCCTGGTTCTCGGGTTCGGCGAGGAACTGCAGGAACTCGCCCGCGAGCTCCTTCTGGTCGGAGTAGTTCGTGATCGAGATCGAGATCTCTGGCCCGCCCGCGGCCATGTTCGGGTACTCCGCATCCTCGAACATGGGGATGAAGAACACGCTCACGTCGTCGCCGAAGGCCTCGTACATGCCGTTG
Organism: Microbacterium invictum; assembly: GCF_034421375.1. Taxonomy (NCBI): domain Bacteria; kingdom Bacillati; phylum Actinomycetota; class Actinomycetes; order Micrococcales; family Microbacteriaceae; genus Microbacterium; species Microbacterium invictum. The sequence continues at coordinate 3,029,629 of NZ_CP139779.1, forward strand.
TTCTCCCAGCTTCCGACGATGTAGTACGCACCGTCGCCCCCGACGAAGCCCGCCGTGGACTCGCCGTTGGACACCTGGCCGGCGTCGGGGTTGGCGAGCCCCGACGCGCCGAGCTCGGCGAACGCCTCGTAGGCCTTGACCATCGCCGGGTCGTCGACGGGGATCTCACCGGCGTACATCTGGGTGAAGGCCGACTCGCCCAGTTCGCCGCCCACGAGGGCGCTGATGATCCACGCGCCGACGTAGCCTTCGAGGTTGGCCATCCAGAACGCGTTGTAGTCGGTGTTCTCGACGATCTGCTCGCCGTTGGCCATGAGCTCCTCCCACGACGTGGGCGGATCGGCGGGGTCGAGCCCGGCCTCTTCGAGCATCTCGTTGTTCGCGAACACCGTGAAGAGGTTCCCGGCGCCGTACGGCATGCCGAGGATGGCCCCCTCGGGGTCGAAGTCCTCGCGGTTGACGTTGAACCCCGCCATGGAGTCGATGATCTCGGGAGTCAGATACGGCTCGAGGTCTTCGAAGAACTCCGCGAACGAGATGGTCGGGCCGCCGGCGTACTGGATCCGGATGTCCGGTCCGTCGCCCGCGATCGAGGCGGCCTGGAACTGCGCCCCGTTCGAGGAGATGTCGCCGCCCTGCTGCACCACGGTGACGGTCAGCCCCGGGTTCTGCTCTTCGAACTCGGCGGCCATCTGATCGATGAACGAGTTCTCCATGTCGGCCTCACCGCTCTCGAGGGTGCGGCCGAGGATTCCGGTGTCCCAGATGACCAGCTCCTGGTCACCGGACTCACCGCCCCCCGCGGGGGCGCACGCCGCCAGCGAGACGACGAGCCCTGAGGCGAGAACGAGCCCGCCGAGCGCGCGTGTGTTCATTGCTGTGTCCTTCCTTGGATGCAACGCGTGAGCGGCAGACGCCGCTCACGGGAGGAGCGCGCGGAAGAGGGCGACGGCGAACATGCAGCGGCGGCACGGGCCCCACTGCTCGGGCGTTGCGACATCATCGTCCCATCCACATCGATCGTCCGCGGGCCGTTGGCGCCGCGTGACAGGATTACATCATACGTGAACGGTGAAATCCACGAATTGTTGCGGGGAAGTTATCTGATTGCTTGCGTTGGTACCGGCTTTACATATGATGTAACTCTGAGGCGGCAGACCGCAGTGAGGCTGTGTGCGCGCGAGGCCTCCGGTCACTCGTCCCCGAGATGCGAAGGCGGCATCACCCTCATGAACATCACCCTCGCGAACGCGGACACGCGATGAACATCGACGCCGTGGACTTCTTCTACGCCGCCATGCCCGAGGTCACCCTCGAGGCCGATGGCAGCCAGGATGCGCTCCTAGTCCGCGTGCGTGCCGGCGACCACGAGGGCTGGGGTGAGTGCGAGGCCTCCCCGCTGACCTCCATCGCCGCCTTCGTCACCCCTCGCTCGCACGGTGTCTGCCAGCCTGTCGCTGCCAGCGTGATCGGCGAGCGCCTCGACGGCCCCGCCGACATCCGGCGCATCGCCGCACTGGTCGAGCGCAACAGCATGGATCTCCTCCAGGCCGCACACACCTGGTCGGGCATCGAGATCGCGCTGTGGGATCTGCTCGGACGTGCGCGGGACGAACCGGTGTGGCGGATGCTCGGTTACGCCACGACGGAGGGGAAACTCCCCTATGCCTCCCTCCTTTTCGGTGCCGATCCTCAGGCGACGAGGGAACGTGCGAGGGATCAGGTGGCCGCCGGGTACCGCGCGGTCAAGTTCGGCTGGGGCTCCTTCGGCACCGGCGACCCCCGAATCGATGCCGATCACCTCGTGGCGGCGCGGGAGGGGCTCGGGGACGACGGCATCCTGCTCGTCGACGCCGGCCAGATCTGGGGCGACGATGCCGCGCGGGCATCCCGGCGTCTCGCCGCCCTGCAGGAGGCACGGGCCACATGGCTCGAGGAGCCATTCGTTCCCCACGCCTTCGCGGCGTACGCCGAGCTCGCCGCGGCGGCCGGCAGCGTCGGGATCGCGGGGGGCGAAGGTGCGCACACCGTCCACATGGCCACGAACCTCATCGATTACGGCCGGGTCCGCTTCGTCCAGATCGATGCGGCCCGCATCGGCGGGATCGGCCCGGCGTGGGATGTCGCTCAGCACGCGGTGGCGAAGGGGGTCACCTTCGTCAACCACACCTTCACCTCCCACCTCGCCCTCTCCGCCTCGCTCCAGCCCTTCGCAGGACTGGCCGACCATCGGATCGCCGAGTTCCCGGTCGAGCCGAAGGCGGTCGCGCTGGCGATCTCGACGACGCGGCTGCATCCCGATCACAACGGCGAGATCCGCGCCCCCGACGCGCCGGGTCTCGGCGTTGACGTGGACCTGGCGGCGCTGACCCCCTACCTGCGAGACGTCGAGATCCTCATCGACGGCGAACGCGCCTTCCGAAGCCCCACGGCCGAAGGCACCACACCTAAAGTGAAGGCAACGACGAAGGCGTGAGGAGATGACGGTGGCCGAGACCCGCGACCCCGAGCACGGCTCGGGGTACACGATGCGCGGGCTGCAGGGCCGCGTGATCGAGGGGATCGGTCGCGCCATCATCCGAGGCGACTACGCCCCCGGCGAGCTCGTTCCCAAAGAGGCGGAGCTCACCGAGGCGTACGGCGTCAGCAGGACCTCGGTCCGCGAGGCGATGCGGGTGCTCGCGGCCAAGGGGCTGGTCGACATCCGGCAGAAGATCGGCACGCGCGTGCGGCGGACCGAGCAGTGGAACGTCTTCGACGCCGACATCCTGCGCTGGCACAGCGACGAGGGGCGCGGCGAGAGCATCCTCCGCGACCTCGTCGAGGTGCGCCAGATCATGGAACCCCAGGCCGCGCGGCTCGCGGCGGGGCGCGCGAGCATGGAGGATCTGCGCAAGCTCGAGACGGCCTTGAGCGCGATGCGCGCCGCCACCACCGATCGCGAGAGCTACGCGCACGCCGACGTCGATTTCCACGTCGCCGTCTACGGCGCCTCGCACAACGTCCTGCTGAGGCAGTTCGGAGCGGTCATCGCCGACTTCATGTACCTCAGCTTCAGCGTCCAGCAGCAGACGGCGTCGGGCGAGGAGGTGTTCGCCGGCGACGTGGAGCAGCATGCGGCGGTGTTGCACGCGATCCACCGGGGACGCGGCGAACAGGCGGCCGAGGCGATGCTCGACGTCGTGCTCGACGGGAAGACCGCTCTGATCCAGGCCCTCAGCGGATCGCGCGGCGACGGATCGCACGGCGACACCGTCACGTGAATCGCCTCACCCTCGCCGTGGGCGGCACCCGCGCCCTCGTGCTGCCCGATCACGGCGGTGCGGCCGCCGAACTGACGGTGGACGGCACGTCGGTGCTGGCGCGGACCCCCTGGGCGGCCGAGGTGCTCGCCGGTCGTGAACCGGCCTCCGATGAGGCGACGTGGGTCGGTCGCTGGACGGGCGGATGGCAGCTGTGCTTCCCGAACGCCGGCGCCCCCGACCCCGATGCGCGGCCGGCACAGGGCTTCCACGGCGTCGCGTCGCAGGACCGGTGGAGTGTCGGCGACACCGGTGACGCGCACGTCGACCTGCACTGGGCCGACGAAGCAGGTCTGTCGATCCGGCGCCGGTGGGTCGTGTCCGAGAACACGCTGGCCGCCGTCACCACCGCCCGCAACGGCGGCGAGGCCTCCCGCCCGATCGGGATCGCCGAGCATCTGATCCTGGGCGGCGAGGTCCTCGCCCCGGTCGTGGACGCCGACGGGATGCTGCGGATCGACGCCTCGGGATTGCTCGTCGAACTCGACTACGCGGGCACCCCGACGGGACGGCGGACCGCGTGGCCGGGCGAGGAAGCGTGGCCGGGCGGAAACTGGGCGCGCGTGGACCGGCGCACACCGGCGCGGGTGGCCGCCCTGCGGCATCCGTCCCCCGGCATCGTCACGGTGACCGGCCCGAGGCTTCGGGCGACCGTGTCATGGGAGGGCCTCGCGCACGCCCTGCTCTGGGAGGAGATCGGCGCGAGCACGGACGCGCCCTGGAACGGAGCGGTGCACGCCCTCGGCGTCGAACCGACCTCGACGCCGCACGGCGCGGGCACCGCCTATCCGGACGGCGCGATCGATCTCGCGCCCGGGCAGAGCATGACGTGGACCACGCGTCTGGAGATCGGGATCACCGACATGGGGGCCGCCACGCCCGCCGACGAAGGAGGACGAGCATGACCGCAGCACCCGCGGCGAGACCACCGCTCCGCTGCATCGTGACGGGAGCGCGCCACGGGATCGGTGCCGCGATCGCGGAACGGCTGGCCAGCGGCGGCGACACCGTCGTCGGCATCGACATCGAACCCGGATCCGGCCCGACGAGGATCGTCGCCGCCGACCTCGCCGATCCCGCCTCGCGTGCGTCGGGCTTCGAGCGAGGGCTGGCCGCCCTCGGCGGGGTGGATGTGCTGGTCAACGCCGCGGGGGTCTTCCGTGAGGGAGGCGTGCTCACCTCGACACCCGCCGACTGGGCCCCCGTCTGGGCGGTGGATCTCGAGGCGCCCCTCGACCTCATGCGCCTGGCCGCCGCGGTCATGGCACCCGCCGGTTTCGGCCGCATCGTCAACATCACGAGTGTGCACGCCCGCGTCGGCAGCCGCGAGAGCATCGCCTACGACGTGGCGAAGGCGGGTCTGGAGGCCGCCACGCGCTCGGCCGCGCTCGACCTCGCCGGGCACGGAGTGCTGGTCAACGCGGTGGCGCCGGGGTTCGTCCGCACCCGCATGAGCATGCTGCCCGACGGACGCGACGAGACCGAGACCGACGCGTTCCTCGCCACCTACGTCGAGGGTGGCCGCCTCCCCCTCGGGCGACCGGCCTCGCCCGCCGAGATCGCCGAGTCCGTGGTCTTCCTCACCGGACGCGGGAACACCTACATCACCGGTCAGGTCCTGACGATCGACGGCGGCCTGACGGCGACGTTCTGACACGCTCCGCTCACGTGATCGGCGGCCAGCTGCCCGGACGCGCGAGGGGAGCGTCACGCACCTCGACATGGTCATCGTCGACCGACGCCGACACCAGCACCAGCGAGTACGAGCGGACGCCCTCGAAACTGTCCTTTCGGATGATCGCCGCCGGATCGGCCGCGCCGACGGCGGCGGAACGGTCGAGGACCGTCATCCAGTCGTCCGGCGAGGCGGCGCGGAAATCGTCCAACCACCGCGAGATCCGCGGCGAACGCTCGTCGTCGACCTCGTCATGCGCCACCATGTGCGTGCCCGGCCCCAGCTCGGTCTCGGTGAGGGCCAGGCCGTCCCACGACACGACGCGAGCACGGCGTCCCTCGATCTCGACGAGATTGAAGCCCCGCGTCGCGGGAGCACCCTCGGGCGGGCGGCCCGCGACGGAGTTCAGGGCGATCGAGCCGCGAGTGCTCATCGCGCTGTCTGGCCGGTCGGAGAGATCGTGCCGGTTGAGCAGCACCGCGACGCGACGAGCGCTCGCATCCGCCGCCATCCAGGCGCCACCCGCACGGGCGTCCCGAATGCCGACCACCCCCGGGAAGTCGCCGTCCCACCACGCCCCCAAGCGGTTCCACGGCCGATCGGGATCCTCATCGCGCACGGCGAGAAGGCGCACCGGATGAAGGGCGCCGACCTCGGGGACCGAGACGATCACGGTGCACATGCGGCGCCTCCGTCCGGGCGTGCCAGACTCGAGCCATGTTCGTCGTCGTGGGGGTCACGGGCGGCATCGCCGCATACAAGACGGTCCATCTGGTTCGTGCGCTCGTGCTCGACGGTCACGAGGTACACGTCATCCCGACCGAAGACGCCCTCCGCTTCGTCGGTCGCCCCACGTGGGAAGCCATCAGCCGTCACCCCGTCACCACCTCCGTGCACGACGACGTCGCTCAGGTGCGGCACGTCGCGCTCGGCCAGAAGGCCGATCTCGTCGTCGTGGCCCCCGCCACGGCGAACTTCCTCGCGAAGTTCGCCGCTGGCCTGGCCGACGACCTGCTGGGAACGAGCCTACTGGCCACCAGCGCGCCGGTCGTCGTCGCGCCGGCCATGCACACCGAGATGTGGCGACACCCCGCCACGACCCGCAACATCGCCGTGCTGCAGCAACGCGGCGTGCACATCGTCGGCCCGGAAAGCGGGGCCCTCACCGGGGGCGACGTGGGGCCGGGACGGATGTCGGAGCCCGACGCCATCCATGCATTCGTCGCCGGGCTGCTCGTCGGCGACGACGTCCTCAGGCAACCAGCGGGTCGGCTCTCGGGGCTTCGGGTTCTCGTCACCGCCGGCGGCACCCGGGAGGCGATCGACCCGGTGCGCTACATCGGCAACCGATCGAGCGGGCGCCAGGGCGTGGCGGTCGCGGTGGCCGCAGCCGAGCGCGGCGCGGACGTGGCGCTCGTCGTCGCCCACGTCGATTCGGGGGTGCTCGACGAGGCCGACGCCCACCCGTCGATCACCGTCGAGCATGCCGGGACCGCCGCTCAGCTCGCCGACGCCGTGGCGCGCTTGGCGCCGACAGCCGACGTGGTCGTGATGGCGGCGGCCGTCGCCGACTACCGGGTCGCCGACCCCTCTCAGATCAAGCTCTCGAAGGAGGGCGGTGGCGGCACACTGCAGCTCACGCTCGAGGAGACCTCCGACATCCTCGCGGCCACGACAGCCGCTCGCCGTGACGGTCAGACCATCGTCGGCTTCGCCGCGGAGACCGAGCCCGACCACGACGCACGGCTGGAGAGGGCGCGACGAAAGCGCGCGCGGAAGGGCGTCGACATCCTCGCTGTGAACGAAGTCGGCTGGACCAAGGGCTTCGAGACGGTCGACAACGCACTCACCCTGATCGGAGCGGACGATTCCGTGCTCGCGAGCGTCGCGGGGACCAAGCGCGAGGCGGCCGAGGCGCTCTGGGACGCGGTGAGCGCCCTCCGCGACGGCAGGTGATCAGGCGGTGGCCCGCATGAGGCACGCCTCGGCGGCGACCCAGCCGAGCATCGCGCACTTCACGCGCATGACGTAGCGGGCGACCCCCTGGAACGCGGCGGCGTCCTCGAGGCGTTCGGGCGGCTCGACGCCGGGCGAGCGGAGCATGGTGCGGAAGTCCCCGATGAGGTTCCGCGCGGCGTCGACCTCGGCCCCCGTCAGCAGTCCCGACATCACCGACGCCGACGCCATGGAGATGCTGCAGCCCTGCCCCTCCCACGCCAGTTCGCGCACGACGCCGTCCTCGACAACGAGGCCGAGGGTGATCTCGTCCCCGCACGAGGGGTTCAGCTCGTGGTGGGTCAGGGCGAACCCCGAGACATCGCCGCGCCCCTCCGGGTGGCGCGAATGGTCGAGGATGACCTCGCGGTACAGGCTCTCGAGATCACTCATCGGTCGGCTCCGAAGAAGGGGCGCACCTCGGCGAGCGCGGCGGAGAACCGCGCCACATCGGCGGCATCGGTGTAGACGTAGGCGCTGGCGCGGGTGGTCGCCGCCACCCCGAGCCGGCGGTGCAGGGGCTGCGCGCAGTGGTGCCCGGTGCGCACGGTGATACCCCGGTCATCGAGGAACTGCCCCACGTCGTGCGCGTGCACACCGTCGACGATGAAACTCACGAGCGGTCCGCGCTCCGACCCGGCGGGCACGCCGACCAGGCGGACGCCAGGGGTCGCCGCGACTGCGTCGACCAGCAGACCGGTCATCTCGTGCTCGTGCGCCGCCACCGCCGGCATCCCGATCTCCCGGAGATAATCGGATGCCGCGGCGAACCCGACCGCCTGACTCACTGGCTGGGTACCCGCCTCGAACCGGTTCGGCGCGGGGAGGAACTCGGCCGACTCCATCGTCACCGTGGTGATCGTCGATCCCCCGGTGCGGGCAGGGGGCAGCAGGTCGAGCAGCTCCTTCCGGCCCCAGAGCGCGCCGATGCCGGTCGGCCCGAGCATCTTGTGCGCCGAGAACGCGGCGAAATCGACGCCGAGCGCGGTGAGGTCGACCGGATGATGCGGCACCGACTGGCATGCATCGAGCAGGGTGAGCGCCCCGACGCCCCGCGCCAGCGCGACGACATCACCGACGGGGGCGACGTAGCCCGTGACGTTCGAGACGTGCGCGAAGGCGACCACCCGCGTGCGGGCGGTGATCACCGCGGCGAGGTCGTCGATGCTCCAGAGGCCCGCGTCGTCGACCGCGACCCACCGGAGGGTCGCACCGGTACGCGCCGCCAGGCGCTGCCAGGGGAGGAGATTGGCGTGGTGCTCGGCTTCGGTGACGACGATCTCGTCGCCGGGGCCCAACCCGAAGCGGGCGCGCGCGTCGGCGCCGCCGAGCCCGAGCGCGGCATCCGACATCCCGAGGGCGACCATGTTGATGGCGTCCGTGGCGTTCTCGGTCCAGACGATCTCGTCGTGCGCCGCACCTACGAAGGCAGCCACGCGGGCGCGGGCGTTTTCGAAAGCCAGGGTCGCCGCTCCGGTCGCCATGCTCGACCCGCGATGCACCGCCGCATAGTCGGTAGCGACAAAGGCCGCCTCGGCGTCGATCACCTGCCGCGGGCGTTGCGAGGTCGCCGCGGAGTCGAGGTAGGCCCGGTCGGGATGCGCGTCACGGAAGGGGAAGTCTTCGCGGACGCGGGAGGTGACGGTGTTCATCACCCTCCAGTCTCTCGCGGATCGCGCGGGAGCAGGACGTCAGGAACGCATCGCCTTCATCGCCGCGAGCACGTCGACCGCGGAAGCGATCGTCCGGCGCTCGAGCGGCTGGTCGTGGCCGAGGTCGGCGAGCGACTGGTACGCCATGTCGCGACGGCCGATGACGAACCAGATTCCGCGGGCGGGTTGATCCGTCTCGTTGACGTAGAGGTGCGGGCGCCCCGAATCGAAGCAGAATGAGTCGCCGGGCTCGAGTTCGTAGGTGTCGAAGTCGATCTTGAGGGTGAGTCGTCCCTCTTGAAGAACGCCGTACTCGAGGCCGGCGTGCCGCATCATCTTGCCCTCCATCGAGCTGGAGGCCCGCGGCGCGTACGTCACGACGAGCGGATCAGCGACAGCGCTCTCGCCGACGGCCAGACGCTCCCAGGTGACACCGTTCTCCATCTCGATGACCGGGTTGTCGCGGCGGCGCTGAACGACGCCGCCCTCCGGCGCGATCGTCCCCCCGTCGCGGGCCGGGGCCGCGACCGCCGGCGACGCGGGTTCGCGATGGGCGGTACCCATGAGGCCGTCCAGCGACACCCCGAGGTAGGTGACCAGCCCGTACAGGGTGCTGACGGAGGGCTGCGTCTTCCCCGTCTCGACCTGCGACAGCAGGCTTGCCGACACCCCCACTGCCGAGGCGACGTCTCGCAGGCTCAGCTTGCGGGACTCCCGCGCTCGGCGGAGTTCGGAGCCGACGTCCAGCTGCATGTCCTCACCTCCGGCGGTGTCTGCGGAGCCTTTCACCGGCACTGAACGAACTCCGTACGCACATCGTAGTCGGCGCGGACTCGCCGAGCCGGACCGCCACCGCCCCCGTCCTCGTTCATCGCCACTACACGCCTGCCAGCCGGCCCGGGTGAGCGTCCGGGAGGGCTGCCGCGAGCAGCCCCGAGTTGGCCGGGGACGGCAGCAGCTCCCCCGCCTCGATCCGCTCCGCGAGCCGCAGGATCGCGGTGTTCACCGGTGCCGGTACACCGACCGCCTCCGACTGCCGCACGATGTACCCGCTGAAGGCGTCGAGCTCGGCGCGGCGGCCCTTGTCCCAGTCCTGCAGCACCGCCACGCGGGTGTCGGGGAGCGAGTAGCTCTCCAGCACGGCGTCGAGCAGATCCAGTGCGTATCGGTCGGAATCCGGCACCTCGTCAGCGGTCTTCCCGAAGATGGGGCGCATCGGGATCTGCAGGGCCCGGGCGACGGCGTACGCCTCGCGCGCGGCAGCATCCATCACCGCTCTCATGCCCGGCACTCCGACGGCGGTCAACAGCGGCACGCCGAGGATCGCCGAGGGGAGCATCTCCGGGATGTTGGCGAGCAGCTTCATCCACTTCGACGCCCGGATGTCGTCGGTGAGCTCGACCGTTCCGGCATGCCGCAGGATCGCGGCCACCTGCTCGACGCGCGGGGTGCGCTCGCCGCTCATCGCGCCCACCGTGAACCAGGTGCCGGCCGGCGGGATCTGCCGCACGACGACTCCTGGAGCCGGCATGTTGGCCGCGATGCCCAGGACGGCCCCGACCGACCGCGCGGGTCCGAGGATGTCGGCCACCGCGTCGATCGTCATGCCGTTCTGCAGCCCGACCATCACCGAGCTCGCCCCCATGAGGGGCGCCATCAGCTCGCAGACCCACCTGGTGTCGTACGTCTTCACCGACGTGAAGACGATGTCGAACGGATGCCGGAGCTCTGCCACCTGGCAGAGGTGGTAGACCTCGACCGGGGTCACCTGCGTCGCGGTCGGGAGGTGGACGGTCAGCCCGTCGGCGCGCATCGCCTCGACGTGGGCCGGCCACTGCTCGATGAAGGTCACGTCGAGCCCGGCGCGGATCAGGTCGGCTCCGATGGAGGCGCCGTTCGCGCCGGTCCCCACGACCGCGATGCGCACGCCGTCGAGGTCCGCAGGCCCGGCCGCGAAGGGCGGGGAGCCGGTCACTTCCGCACCGCGGCTCGGCGGCGGCGCGGAGAACGGCTCAACGCGTACAGGATCGCGGCGGCCAGGATGAGCACGCCCTGCAGGACGTACTGCCACATCTGGTCGAGCCGCAGGAACACCGTGGCATTGAGCACCTGCACCAGGAGCATCGAGCCGAAGAGGGTGCCGACGAAGGTCCCACGCCCGCCGAGCAGGCTCGTCCCGCCCAGGACGACCGCGGTGATGCTCGACAGCGTGTACGCGACTCCCTGCGACGGGTCACCGACCCCGATCTGCGTCATCAGCATGATGGCGCCGAGGAAGGTGAGCATCGACGTCGCGACGTACGCCAGCACGATGGTCCGGTTGACGTTGACCCCCACCCGCCTGGCCGATTCCTCGTCGGATCCAGCGGCGCGCAGGCGCCATCCCCAGCGCGTGCGCCGGAGGGCGAACTCGAGGCCCACGACCACCGCGACGAGAACGATGAAGGCGAGCGGGATCGGCCCGATCTTCGTCGTGATCAGCCGCGACACCTCGGCGTTGATGTAGCCGTCGGCGGTCGGACGGAGGATGAAGCTCATGCCCTGGAGGGCGATGTACACCGTCAGCGTGGCCGCGATCGCGGTGAACCGGACGAAGCGGATCAGCGAACCGTTCACGAGGCCGACGACGATCGACGTGCCGAGCATCGCGGCGAAGCCGAGGAGGATCGACGCTCCGGGCGACTCGTCGAGGATGAAGAACGAGCCGACCACCACGAGGAACCCCACGAGGGGCCCCACGGACAGATCGATCCCGCCGGTCAGCAGCGCGATGGTCTGGCCGAGGGCGATGAATCCGAGCGCCGAGACGAGTAGCAGCATGGCGGAGATGTTGAACTCGCCCAGGTAGCGGTCGTTCTGGGCGAAGATGAACGCCCCGAGCACGACCATCACCGCGACCAGGAGCACGGCGGGGGCGTAGTCGCCCTGGATGAAGCGCCGGATGCGGGCACGCCAGTCGCCGGCTGCACCGCGGGATGCGAGGATCGAGGAGTCGTCGATACGCACCGTCTGCGTGGTCGAGCTGACGGCCGCGCTGATCATCCGCTCCTCGGTGAGGGTGTCGTCTCTCAGCACGTCGACGACGTGTCCGCGGGACATGACGATGACCGTGTCGCAGAGGCCCTCGAGCTCTTTGGCGTCGGACGACGCGACCACCACGGGAATCCCCGCAGCGGAGACATCCCGGAGGATCTGGTAGATCTCGGCCCGCGCTCCGACATCCACGCCCTGGGTGGGTTCGTCGGCGAGCACGAGCTCCGGCTCCGACAGCAGCGCGCGGCCGACCATGACCTTCTGCTGATTTCCGCCCGACAGCGAGGCGACGGGTGCTTCGAGCGACGCCGCCTTGACCGACAGCGAGCCGAGCGTGTCGGCGACCATTCCGATCTCGCGCTTCCGGTTGAGCAGGAAGCCGGAGCGGAAGCGCGTGAGCGCGGACACCGCAGCATTCTCACGGACCGTCAGACGGGTGATGAGTCCCTCCGTGAGCCGGTCGGCCGGCAGGTAGGCGGCCTCGCGGAGAAGGTGCCTGGCCGACACCTCGCCGCCGTTGATGGACACCTGCCCGTCGAAGGAGGTCAGACCAGCGAGTGCGCGGAGGAGATCGCTCTGCCCGTTGCCCACGACCCCTGCGACGCCGATGATCTCCCCACGACGAGCCGTCACCGACACGTCCTTGAATCCCGGTCCCGACAGGCGCTCGAGGACGAAATTTGGCGCCTCGTCCTGGACGGCCCGGAACTTCGGCGGGAAGGTCGAGTCGAGCTTGCGGCCGACGATGAGGGAGAGGAGCTCCTGGTCGGAGATCTCGTGGACGACGGCCGTGGCTCGGAGCCGCCCGTCCCGCAGCACGGTGACGCGGTCGGCGAGTTCGCGCACCTCCGCGAGACGGTGCGTGATGTAGACGACCGATGTGCCGCCGGAGACGAAGTCCCGCACGAGATCGAAGAGCAACCTCACCGACTCCTCCCCGAGGGGAGCGGTCGGCTCGTCGAGCACCAGGAGGACCGGCTTGACGGCGATGGCCTTCGCGATCTCCAGCAGGTGCTTCTGCGCGACGGACAGCGTCTCCACGCGGTCGGCCAGGTGCACCCGCAGGTTCACCTTCGCCAGCAGCGAGCGCGCGAAGTCCTCCTTGGAGGGGGCGTCGGCGAAGACGGCGGGCGGCAGGGCGACGAGCAGATTCTCCAGAACGGTCAGGTCGGCGAGGACCGCGGGATGCTGATGGACGAAGGCGATTCCGCGGCGGGACGCCTCCCGGGGATCGATGTTGTCCAGTTCCTCCCCCGCGAGCACCATCGACCCCGTGTCCGGACGGATCGTCCCGGTCGCGATGTTCATCAGCGTCGATTTGCCGGCGCCGTTCTCACCCAGGAGCGCATGGATCTCCCCCGGACGCACGTCCAGTGAGACATCGGTCAACGCGGCGACGCCGCCGAAACTCTTCGAGATTCCGGACATGACCAACGTGTCGACGGTGGTCTGCGCTTCGGATGCTTGGATGTTCACGGGATGCTCCTCGCTGGGTTCTCGCGGCGTTCTCAGGGCGGCTCCCGGAGCCTCCCGGTCCGCGGGTGGGCGGACCGGGAGGATCGGATACCGGCGGGTCCTCGGCTATTCGAGGAGAGCCGCTTGCTCGTCGGCGTTCATCTCGGCCGAGAGGTAGATGTCGCCGGGCAGGTCGTCGCGGCACTGCACCTCACTGGGGTCGCTGTCCACGGAGTCCTCGAAGGGCGGGGCGGAGAAGACCGTCTCGTCGGGGATCTCCCCGCCGGTCGCGCGGGCGACCGCGTGCTGGACGGCGAGACGGACGTTGTCGTTCCCAGTGGCCACAGTGAAGAGCTGGAAGTCGGGGTTCGTCGGGGACTTCTCCTGCCAGAAGCACGCCAGGACGTTGCCGTCGGAGGTGACGAGCGCCGGGATGGAGCGTCCGCTCTTCTCGAACTCGGGGAGAGCGCCGACCAGCGACGGGCCGAAGTCCGACACGATCACATCGATCTGGTCGTATTTGGCGATGGCCGCCGTCAGGACCTGCTGGGTGAGAGCCGGATCCCAGTTGGTGACCTCGTAGGGCTGCTCGCCGATGAACTGGTACTTCGGGTCGGTGAGCACCGACTCGAAACCCTCCCGCTCGTCGAGACCCTGGCTGTTGCCGGCCGGGCCGCTGAGGAACAGGATGTTCGCACCATCCGGGAAGTTCTCCTGGATCCACTCACCCCACGCGACGCCGTCGGCGACGAAGTCCGCCCCGACCCAGACGTCGTAGTCGGTCCCGTCCTCGCCGCCCGGGTCCACGCGGTAAGGCACCGTGACGACCCCCGCCTGATAGGCGCTTCGCAGTGCCGGCAGCATCGCTTCACCGGCGTCGGGGAAGACGACGATCGCGTCGGCGCCCGAGGCCACCATCCCCTGGATGTCGGAGATGGCCTTCTGCGTGTCGCCCTGGCCGTCGGCGTAGAGGTACTCCACGACGCTCGGGCACTTCTCCACCTCGGCCTGACCGGCGGCCGTGGTCACCAGCCGCCAGCTGTTGCCGCCGAAGCCGTCCAGAAGCCCCACGACCGCCTCATCGGGTCCGCACCACGAGGGGACGTCGCCGGCGGGGGCGTCGGCCCCGGCGTTTCCTCCCGCGTCGCTGCCGCCGCCGGAGGCACAGGCGACGAGGGCGAGGGCTGAGACGCCCGCGATGGCGAGCGAAGCAGCGATTCTGCGTGTGATCATGTTGTTCTCCCTATCCGCGCGACCGCCTCGTCGCGCCTTTCTCGGTGCACCTCGCTCGTGACAGCGAAGGGTCAGGTGGTGGCCGGGGCCAGCGGTTCCGATCGCGACGCGAACCGGCGTCGGAGGGCGGCCCAGTCCACCGTGTAGATGGCTACGCCGATGGCGAGCGCCGCCGCCTGCACGAGGGTGCGAACGGCGAAGGGGACCCCCAGCGCGAGGACGAACTGGTCGAGCTGGCTGAGGAAGAGCGCCGCAGCCACCGTCGCGACGGGATACCCCCGGCCGCCGAGGAGCGAGGTCCCGCCGAGGACCACGACGGCGACGGAGGTGAGCAGGTAGGTGTTCCCCTGGAAGGCCGTCGGCTGATTGGTGATGCCGGCGAGGAGGATCCCGGCGGTCGCGAACAGCAGCTGGGCCCAGAGGTAGGCCGCGCCGCGGTGCGTCCGGTAGCGGAGCCCGGTCGCCCGTGCGGCGGCGGGATTGGAGCCGACGGCCTCGAAACGTCGGCCGGCGACCGTCCGCTTGACGAGGAGCGCGACGACGACGAGCACGACCGCGGCGATGAGGACGGCGTGTGGGATCCCCGCGGTACGACCTCCGGCGATCGAGCTGAGCAGTCGCGTGGTCGTCCGTGGAATGCCGCCCGAGATGCCGAGCACGGCACCGAAGAGGAGCGCGTTGGTCCCCAGGGTGGCGATGATCGGATTCAAGCCCAGACGGCCCACCATGAAGCCGTTCAGCAGTCCGGCGCCGACGGCCCAGGCGTATACCGCGAGGATGGCGGGGACGAGCAGCGCGTCGTTCTCGTTCGGGATGTGCGTGGAGAGCACGACGGCCAGCGAGACGGCGCCCGGCACGGACAGATCGATGCCGCCCTGTTGCACGACGAGCATTTGGCCGAGGCCGACGATCGCCAGGACCGACGCGAAGGGGAGCATTCCAAGCACCGCTCCCGGGGCAACACTGCTGGGTGCGAGAGCGAATCCGAGGACGACGAGCACGACCGTCGATGCGGCCATCGTCATCAGGCCCTTCGACACGCCTCGACCGGTGCTGGTGAGGCGTCGCGGTGTCGCGGCTTCGGTCATGCTCTCTCCCTCGATAGCAACCGCCGTCCGTCTTCGGCGAACAGAACGTTGAGCCACACTTTATGGATCCAGGACCGTGTTCACAAGAGGCCACGGTAACGATTCGGTGTAGTGACCCGAAATTCCGCGCCTCAGCGCCAGAATCCAGGGCTCGTCATACGATCTGCGATGCGCTACCGTTTCACTTGCACTGAACGAAGATGTTCTAGAGAGGTAGACATGAGCAGCATCCACCGCCGAGCTCTCGTCGTCGGAGCGTCGGGGATCGCCGGCCAGACGGTGTCGCGACAGCTGATCGACCAGGGATGGGAGGTCCACGGCCTGGCCCGGCGCCCCGGCAGGCGCCCGGACGGCGTCCGGCCCATCACCGTGGACCTGCTGGATCCGGACGCGACCGCGACCGCACTGGCGGGGATCCGGCCGGAAATCGTCATCGTCACGGCGTGGATCCGGAAAGACACCGAGGCGCAGAACATCGAGGTCAACACCGCGACGCTACGGAATCTATTCGCGGCACTGGAACCCGACGGCGGTGTGCGGCACGTGGCTCTCCTCACAGGGCTGAAGCACTACCTCGGTCCTTTCGAGGACTACGCCACCGGCGTCAAGGCGGAGACGCCTTTCCACGAGTCGGAGCCGAGGCTTCCCAGCCCGAACTTCTACTACGCCCAGGAAGACGTCCTCTTCGAGGCCGCCGAGAAGCTGGGATTCACCTGGAGCGTCCACCGTTCGCACACGGTCTTCGGCTTCGCCGTCGACAACGCGATGAACATGGTGCTCACGCTCTCGGTCTACGCCACGCTCTGCCGGGAGCTCGACCGCCCGTTCGTCTTCCCCGGGTCGATCGCCCAGTGGAACTTCGTCACCGACGTCACCGACGCCGACCTCCTGGGTGAGCAGCTGGTCTGGGCGGCCACCCACCCCGAGGGCGAGAACGAGGCGTTCAACATCGCCAACGGCGACCAATTCCGGTGGCGCTGGCTGTGGCCGCAGATCGCCGACCACTTCAACGTCGCGTGGGCCGGGCCCTCCGAGACGCCCCTCACCCTGGAAGAGCAGATGACCGCGCTCGCACCGGGAGTCTGGACGCAGATCGCCGAGCGCGAAGGCCTTGCCGAGCCGGATGTCACCAAGCTCGCGTCGTGGTGGCACAGCGACAGCGACCTCGGGCGCGAGGTCGAATGCCTCACCGACATGACGAAGAGCCGCGAGGCCGGCTTCCTGAACTTCCGGTCCACCCCGAAGAGCTTCTTCGACAAGGTCGACCGCTACCGGGAGGCTCGCCTCATCCCCTGACCGGGTCCGCGAGGCTCACCGAGAGCCGCGGAGTTCGATGTGCGCCTTGATCGTCTCGCCCGGTCGCTGTGCCGCAGCGAGGGCGTCCGTCGCCTCGTCGATGCCGAACCGCTGAGTGACCAGCGACGACAGATCGATGCCGGTCTGTGCCATGAAGCGCAGCGTCTCGGGCCAGACGCCCGGTGACCCGATCGACCCTGTGATGGTGAGTTCCTTCGACTGGATGAGACCGAGCTTCGCCGGCGCCTCCCTGCCCACGTCGATCCCGATGTATCCGACGCGGCCCTTGAAGGCAGCGATCTCCAGAGCACGGGCCATCACCTCGGGCCGTCCGCTTGCCTCGATCACCACATCGGCACCCCGGCCTCCGCTCTCCTGCGCCAGCACGTCGTCGAGCTCGCCGGGGTCGACGGCGCGGTGGGCGCCGAGTTCGAGGGCACGCTCCCGCCGTGGGGCGCTCGGCTCGGCGACGATGGTCTTCGCCCCGAGTGCCGCGGCGGCCGCCGTCACGCAGAGGCCGATCGGTCCGGCGCCCAGCACGACCAGGACGTCGCTGGCGTTCACGTTGCCGACGCGCATGAGCGCGTAGTAGGCGACGCTGAACGGCTCGACCAGCGCACCGTTCGTCCACGAGACGGTCTCGGGGAGCCGGTGCAGCCAGCTCTCCTTGGCGACGAAGAACTCCGCCGCGGCGCCACTGATGGAGAAACCGAAGTGGTCGTCCCCGATGACGCACTCGCCGACCACGCGGTCGCCCACGGCGAGCCCCTTCACCTGCGAACCGGTCGCCACGACCTCTCCCGACCACTCATGGCCGGGGATGATCGGGTAACGGAAGGGGATGATGTAGCGCCCCTCGAGCAGTTCGATGTCGGAGTGGCAGACGCCGACCGAGCGGGCGGCGACGAGCACCTCGTCGTCGCCGATCGCAGGGACCGGCAGCTCCTTCAACGACGGCGTGCCGGGAGCCAGGTATTGCAGGGCTTTCATCTTGTGAACCTCTCCGGTCACTCGGCTCGTACGAGCACCTTGATCTGGTCGCCGGTGGGAGACAGGAGCGTCTCGAATCCCTTCTCGACGATGTCGGTCATGTCGATCCGTGCGCTGACCACCTTCTCGACGTCGAGCCGGCCCCGCCCGATCAGGTCGATGATCCGGGGCCAGTCGGTGACCGGGTAGCACCAGGTGCCCCGCAGGGTGATGTCGCGCTCGGAGAGCACCATCGGGTCGATCGCCGCAGGCTTGGTGTGCAGACCGGTCTGAGCGACGGTCCCCGCCGCACGGACGGATGCCAGCGCCGTCTGCAGCGCGATCTCATTCCCCGAGCACTCGATCACGGCATCCACGCCTATGCCGCCGGTCCGGTCTCGGATCTCGGCGACGACGTCGGTGCTGCGCGGGTCGAGCAGCTCACCGACATCCAGAGAGCGGGCCAGTTCCTGACGCCGGGGGTTGATCTCCGACATGAAGACGGTGGCACCCAGCGCCGAGGCGTACAGCGAGGCGAGCGCGCCGATCGGACCGAGTCCCGTGACCAGCACCGTGTCACCGGGTCGCACACCCGCACTGTCGACGCCGTACGCGGCGACCGCCGTCGGTTCGACCAGCGCCCCCTGGATGTCGCTCATGGTGTCGGGGAGCTTGGCGACCTTCGACTCGGGAACCACGCACTGAGCGGCGATCCCGCCCCACGCGTCGCTCAAGCCGACGCACGCCATCGACGTGCACAGGTGATTCAGTCCGCGGCGGCAGAAGTAGCAGACCCCGCAGAACAGCAGCGGCATGACCGACACCCGGTCTCCCACGCGGACGGTGGTGACCTCGGCGCCCACCTCCAGAACCTCGCCCGAGAATTCGTGGCCGAGGATCTGGGGTGCGGCCGACCCGTTGAGCGGGTGGGGCCGCGTCGGGATGACGATCGGGCCGACTGCGTACTCATGCAGATCCGTGCCGCAGATGCCGCACCAGAACGGCTTGAGCCGGACCTCCCGGGCGCCGACGGCGGTCGGCTCTGCGACATCCTCGACGCGGACGTCCTTCGCATCATGGAAGACGGCTGCTCGCATGGCGATCCTTCACCTTTCTTGATCTACCGCTCGGCGGGTGGGGTCGAAGAGGACCTTTCCGTGTATCTCGCCCCGGGCGAGCCGTGCCAGCTGTGCCGGCACCTCGGAGAGCGGATACACCGCCTCGACGAGTGCGTCGCCGAGTTCCGTCTCCGCCAGAATCTCCAAGGCCGGTGCGAGGTCTTCGCCGCAGACATGGGCGACGGTGGTGGCCAGTGTCACCTCGTTGAGCACGAGGCGATGCATGTCCAGCTCCTGCGGGGTGGATGGAAGCCCGACGCAGAGGATTGTGCCGCCCGGCCGGACGAGCCCAAGGGCATGGGTCAGCTGACCCGGCGCGCCGGTCGCCTCGATCACCACATCTGCGCCGCGAGGACCCACTGCCTCGCGGAGCACCTCGGTGGTGCCGTCTCCCACAGGCACCACGCGGGCCGCTCCCACACGCAACGCACGGTCGAGTCGCGGCCCCGCGAAGTCCACGACCGTGATGTCGGCGTCGACGAGAGAGGCCAGGCCGGCGAGGATGAACGTTCCGATCGCGCCCGCTCCATAGAGGATGACGCGGTCGCCGTCGCGGACTCCGGCTCGTCGTGCAGCATGCAGACCCACGGCGAGCGGCTGCGCGACGCCGGCGACATCGAGCGAGCATCCCGCGGGGATCGGAACCAGCGTGGACGTGTCGACCGCAACGTACTCCGCGAGACCGCCGTCGACATTCAGACCGTACGTGACGTATTCCTCGCAGAGGTTGGTCCGCCCCTCTCGACATCGGTCGCACCGGCCACAGGAGACGCCTGCGCCTGAGGCGACGTGATCACCGACATGGAATCCCTCAGAGCCCTCCGGGGACAGCTCGACGATCTCGCCGACGAACTCGTGGCCGAGGATGAGCGGCCCGCGATGACCGCTCACAGGATGCGCGCGATCGACGGGGAAAATGAGTGGCCCGGACTTCCACTCGGTGGCGTCGGTGCCGCAGATGCCGCTGCGGAGCACCCTCAGGAGAGCCTGCCCCTCTCCGAGTCGGGGGCGGGCGCGCTCCTCGACGCGGACATCTCCGCGCCCGTAGTACACGGCTACCTTCATAGACGTGCTACTGGAACCGGTCATCGTGCTCACGCTTCGCCGCGCCCCCAGACGGTGTTGAGGTGGGATTGGGCGTCGCGGTTGAGGTTGAGGGGCCCGTCGATGGTGTAGTAGCGGCGGCCGGCGACGATGAGCTCTTCGGCGGGGAACTTGGTGATGACTTCGCAGCCGTCGGCGGTGACGACGACTTCCTCCTCGATGCGGGCGGCGCCCCAGCCGTCGGCGGCGGGCCAGTAGGTCTCGAGGGCGAACACCATGCCCTCTTCGAGGGTCTCGGGGTGGTCGAACGAGGTCAGGCGGGAGAAGATCGGCTTCTCCCAGATCGACAGGCCGACACCGTGGCCGTACTGCAGGGCGAACGCGGCCATCTCGTCGGGGAAGCCGAACTCCTCCGCCTTCGGCCACACCGCGACGATGTCGGCGGTGGTGGCGCCGGGCCTGACGAGGGCGATGGCGCGGTCCATGTACTCGCGGGCCCGGGTGTAGGCGTCCTTCTGCGCGGGGCTCGCCGACCCGACGGCGAAGGTGCGGTAGTAGCAGGTGCGGTAGCCGTTGTAGCTGTGCAGGATGTCGAAGAACGCGGGGTCCCCCGGCCGGATCAGCCGGTCGGAGAACACGTGCGGGTGGGGGGAGCAGCGTTCCCCGGAGATCGCATTGACCCCTTCGACGTACTCCGACCCGAGGTCGTACAGCGTCTTCGCGACAAGACCCACCGCCTCGTTCTCGCGCACGCCCGGGCGAAGGAACCGGTACAGCTCCTCGTAGGCGGCGTCGACCATCGATGCCGCCTGGGTGAGCAGGCGGATCTCGTCGTGCGTCTTGACACGGCGCGCCTCCATGAACACCTGCTGGCCGTCGACGACCTCGATCCCCTCCCGCTGCAGCGCTAGGAGCACGGGCATCTCGACCACGTCGACACCGAGCGGCTCGTTCGCGAGCCCGAACCTCTCCAGCTCCCGCTTGATCTTTCGGGCCACATCCCCGGCCAGGTCCGCGTCGGGCGGGAACGCCCCCCGCAGCGTCGAGATCCCCGCCCGCGCGCCGCTCTCCAGCCGAGGCCGCTTGGCGCCCTCGTGCGGGGCATGGGGATTCGCGTCGGCCTCGGCGGTGGTGACATCCAGCCACGGGTTGTACAGCGCGTGGTGCTTGGCCGCCGAACCGAAATCCCACACGATCGGATCGGTCTTCCGGGTCAGCAGCGCGAACCGGATCAGCTTGTCCATCGCCCACGTGCCGATGTGGGTGCCGCTCATGTACCGGATGTTGGAGAAATCGAACGCCAGCACCGCCCCGAGACTCGACCGGTCCAACTCGGCGTGAAGCCTGGCAAGCCGCGCATCGCGCAGCCGCTCCATGTCGACCCGCTCTTCCCAATCGACCGCCGCAGGACCCGTCGTACCGGTGCTCTTCATCAGGTTCGCTCTCTCTTCCTCAGACGACCTCGATCAGACGAGGATCATCCCGCCTTCAATGGGGATCACCTGGCCGGTGATGTAGTCGGAGTCCGAGCTCGCAAGGAATAGACCGGTGGGGACGATGTCCGCAGGATCGGCCGGTCGCCCCAGGAGGATGCCGCTCGCCATCGAATCGAAGCCGTTCTGTCCCTCGCCGATCTCCTCGAGCTCCCTGTCCAGCTTCGTCCAGAGCGGCGTGGCGACGACGCCCGGCGCGAAGGCGTTGACGGTGACGTGGTGCTCTGCCAACGCACGTGCTGCCGCCTGCGTCAACGAGATCACGGCGGCCTTTGCCGCGCTGTACGGCGCGAAGCTCGAGAACCCCTGGCGCCCCGCGATGGATGCCGTATTCACCACTTTCCCGCCGGCCCCTTGTGCGAGGAACTGGCGGGCCGCCTCTTGCGTGCCGATGAGGACGCTCAGCGCGTTGACGCGCATCACCGCTTCGAAGTTCGACTCACTGACATCGAGGAACTTCATCGGCGCATTCATGCCTGCGTTGTTGAAGTACGCATCCAGACGCCCGTATCGTTCGACGGCCGTCGCGATACCGCTTCGCACAGTCTCCCGGTCCGTGACATCCACCTTCACCGCGATCGCGTGGCCGCCGGCCGCCGCGATGTCTGCGGTGAGGGCCTGGGCAGCGTCTTCGTTCAGGTCGGCGACGACGACGTTCGCGCCCTCGTCTGCGAAGCCGCGCGCCAGCGCGGCGCCGATGCCCGAGGCGCCGCCGGTCACGATGATCGTCCGGCCCGCCACACGTCCGCTCATCAGGATGCTCCTTCGCCTCCGCCGTGCTCTCGCGAGCAGCGCCACACCAACGTGTTCACTGATACTGAACTTAGACGCATCCCGTGGGCGGACGCAACTACTCTTCCTAGGGCATCTTGCGGCGCGGCGGCGTCCTGTGTTGAGTGGTAGTGGATTAGTTCAGTGGAGCGAACGCTCGAGGACGAGCGCTCGCAAGGAGGGAGCCGACATGGCTTTTCAGGTGAGCGGCGTGCATCACGTCGGGGTCACGGTCCGTGACATGAGGCGGTCGTTTGAGTGGTATTCGAGGATGTTCGGATTCGAACCGGGCCCGGTCCACCACGGTGCCGGCCCTGAGCTCGAGCGCGGCGTGCAGGTGACGGGCGCCGAACTGTCGTTCTCGATGATCAGGGTGGGCGACGTCAACATCGAGTTCCTTGAGTACCACCGGCCGGAGGGGAAGGAGTGGGATCGCACGAACGGCGACGTCGGGTCGACCCACATCTGCTTCGTCGTCGACGACATGCAGGCCGCCTACGACGATCTGTCCTCCCGCGGAGCCGTCTTCAACGGCCCGCCGGTGACCCTCACCGACGGCGATCTCGCCGGCTCGCAGTGGGCGTATCTTCGGGACCCGGACGGCATTCAGCTGGAGATCTGGCAGTACCCGAAGGCGTGACCCACGGTCGGAGCACAAACGCGAAGGGGCCTGATAACACGCCGCCTGCCTGAGGGAAGGCCCGGCGCGTCGCGCGCAAGGCCGCCGTTGTGATAGCCGCGTCAGCGGTGGTCGGCGAACCAGGCGATAGCGGCGCTGGAGACCACTGCCGGCGACTCCAGCTGAGGGAAGTGACCGACACCCGGAAGGATACGGCGTTCATAGGGCGCCGCGAACTCGCGTTCCCGCCCGTCGGCCATCGCCGATAGCGAGCATCCATCGGCGGCACCCGTCAGGAAGAGGGTCGGCACCCTGATGGGGACGCCGATCTCCCCGAACCCGCCGCCGCGGTACATCTCGATCGGCGCGGGCATGCTGGCGGCGATCGTGGCTTTGACACGGCCTCGATGCGCGCTCGGCACCCGCCCCGGCGGCGACCAGCGATCCCACAGCCGGTCGAGGTAGGCGTAGTTCTTCCCGCTCACGCGGCGCTCCGCCCACCCCCGGACCTGGAACTCCACGATGTAGCGGCTCAACCACAGCTGACGCGGATGCCGGACGGTGTTCCGCGAGATGGCACGGGGGTGCGCCCCCGACATCAGCACCGCGGAACGGAAGGCCCCGGGCTCTGCCGCCATCGCCGCGAAGGACAGCTGGGCGCCGTAGTCGTGCGCGAGAAGATGCACAGGCCCGCCGCCGTCGGCGGCTCGCGCCTGCGCGAGGAGGTCGTCGCGGAGCGAGGCGAAACCCAGGTCGCCACCGAGGGGCGACGGCGCGTAGCCGCGAAGGTAGGGCGCGACGACCCGATATCCCTCCGCAGCGAGCGCGGCCGCGACGGCATCGAACGTCGACGCGTCGTCGGGGAACCCGTGCAGGGCGAGGACGACGCCGGATGAGACCGCGGTGCTGTCCCGAGCCGGCTCGGTGATGCGTGCCGCGAACTCACCGCGCGCCGTGGCGAGTCGGGTCTCCCACGCTGTCATCGCGCGACCCGCTGCGCCGCGTCGATGGCCGCCGGCGCGGCCGCGGCGCGCCGCGGCGGCACGAGGGCGATGCAGACGACGGCGGTGACGGCGAGGACCGCCGCCGCCACCCAGGATGCCGACCCGAGGCCGATCGCGAACGCATCGCGCGCCGCCTTGGCGATCGCCTCCCCCGCGGGGCCGAAGGCCTCGGACGCGCCGATCGCCGCGCCGGCCCCCGACTCGATCACCTCCCGCGCCGGCTCGGGCACGCCGTCCAGGACGCCGGCGATCTCGTCGCGGTAGCTCGAGAGCAGGACGCTCGAGAGCACCGCGATGCCGAGCACCCCGCCGACCTCGCGGGTGATGTCGTTGACGGCGCTCGCGATGGAGCGGCGCTCGGCCGGGAGCCCCTCGATGATCAGCTCGGTGCCCGGGGTGATCCCCATCCCGAATCCGACGCCGAAGACCGCCAGCGCGGCGGCGAGCATCCAGATGGAAGCCCCCGCCCCCTCGCCGAGCGTCACCGCCGCCCCGGCGAACCCGCCCGCCATGAGCACGAGCCCGAGCGCCCCCGGGGTGCCCTGACCGAAGCGCCGTGCCAGGGCCACCGAGCCGCCGATCCCCGCCCCGACTCCGAGCGGAATGACCAGGAGCGACAGGGCGGCCCCCAGCGGGGTGAACTCCTCCACCAGCTGCAGGTACTGGGGCGCGAGGACGAACAGGCCGAGCGAGGCGAAGAACTGCGCGGTGACGATGAGCGACCCGGCCGACAGGCCGCGGCTGCGGAAGAGACGCACGTCCAGCGACGGCTCCTTCGCCCGCAGCTGGTGCACGATGAACGCCGCGACCCCGACGATGCCGACGGCGAGCGCGGCGAGCACGAGCGGGTCGTCCCAGCCGAGCTTCGGGCCCTCGATGACGGCGAAGACGATGCCGGTGAGGGCGAGCACCGACCAGAGGGCCGCGAGCGGGTCGGCCGACAGCCGGGGGTTGCGGTTCTGGGCGACGAGGATCAGCGACGGGATGACCAGGAGCAGCGCCACCCCGCCGAAGAGGAGCTGCACACTCCCCCACCAGAACCACTCCAGCAGGACGCCGGCGACGATGGTGCCTGCGACCGCCCCGGCCGAACTCACTCCCGACCACACCGCGATGGCGAAGGTGCGCCGCTCGGGCGGATAGGCGTCGACGAGCGCCGAGAGGGTCACCGGGAAGATCGCGGCCGCGCCCGCCCCCGAGATGGCCCGGAGGGCGATGAACCAGGCGGGATCGGGGGCGAACGCCGAAGCGACGGATGCCGCGCCGAAGACGCTCAGGCCCACGACGATGATGGTCCGCCGCCCGATCTTGTCAGCCAGGAGCCCCGCCGTGAGAAGGAACGCGGCGAAGGTGAGGGCATAGGCGTCGATGATCCAGGTCAGCTCCGACTGGTCGGCCTCGAGGTCGGTCGCGATGTCGGGCAGCGCGATGGCGAGGGCCGAGTTGCCGGCGACGACGAGCGCAAGACCCACGCACAGGCTGATCAGCAGCCCCCTCAGTCGCGCATCGGACGGGGCGCGGGTCGAGGACGCGCGGGTGGTGGACATGGCAGTTCCCTTCGGATTCGGAATGATTCGGAATCCATACTCTTCCGTTTCCCGAGGGCTGTCAATAGACTTCTCGCATGAGTCCCGAGCGCACACCCTCCGAAGAACTCGAACGCAGCCGCACCGAGGCATCCGAGGTCAGCTGGGCGCTCCGCGATCTGAATCGCGCCACCGCCGACCTCGATCGGGCCCTGGCGGATCACATGCGCCTCCGGCCCATGGACTACGACGCCATCGGCCACGTCATGGACGCCGAGCGCGACCCGCTCGGCACGCTCGAGCTCGCCGCACGACTGCGGATCAGCCCGGGGTCGGCGACCGAGCTCGTCGACCGGCTCGAGAAGGCCGGGCACGTCCGGCGGGAGCGCAGCCGGACCGATCGGCGCCGCGTGCAGGTGAGCGTCACTCCGCACGCGATCGCTCAGGTCCTCGGCGACCTCGGGCCGCTCTTCCGCCTGCTCGACGACCTCGCCGCAGGGTACCCGCCCGCCGAGCAGGAGGTCATCGCCGGATTCCTCCGCGGCGCCGCGGAGCGCACGCGCACGTTCATGGCGACCCTGGATGCTGATACCCTCCCTACGTGACCCTGACGTGTCGTTGTTGTGAGTGAGCGCCGCTCGGCGCGCCTTCGACGACCACTCACCTCCGGCTGCCACGAGCGGCCCCGACTCAGGAACACACCGTGCGCTACGCCTCCCACGTCGCCGATCTCGTCGGCCACACCCCCCTCGTCCGCCTGAACCGCGTCGTCGCCGACGTGAAGCCCACCGTCCTGGCGAAGGTCGAGTACTTCAACCCCGGCGGCTCGGTGAAGGACCGCATCGCCCGCCGCATGATCGACGCCGCCGAAGAGAGCGGCCAGCTGAAGCCCGGCGGCACCATCGTCGAGGGCACGAGCGGAAACACCGGCGTGGGCCTGGCCTTGGTCGCCCTCCAGCGCGGCTACCGCATGATCTTCGTCGTGCCCGAGAAGTTCTCCGGCGAGAAGACGGCGGTCCTCCGCGCCTACGGCGCCGAGATCGTCACCGTTCCGACGAACGTGCCGCCGGATCATCCGGACTCCTACTACTCGGTCAGCGATCGCCTCGCCGCCGAGATCCCGGGCGCATTCAAGCCCAACCAGTTCGCCAACATCAACGGTCCGCTCTCGCACTACGAGACCACCGGCCCCGAGATCTGGGATGACACCGAGGGCCGCGTCACCCACTTCGTCGCGGGTATCGGCACGGGCGGCACGATCACCGGTACGGGGAAGTATCTGAAGGATGTCTCCGACGGCCGCGTCACGGTCATCGGCGCCGACCCCGAGGGGTCGATCTACTCCGGCGGTCCCGTGCACGGCTACCTCGTCGAGGGGGTCGGCGAGGACTTCTGGCCCACCACGTTCGACCCGAGCGTCGTCGACCGCTACGAGCGGGTCGACGACCGCGAGTCGTTCGAGATGACCCGCCGGCTGGCGCGCGAGGAGGGCCTCCTCGTCGGCGGATCGTGCGGCATGGCGGTCGTCGCGGCCCTGCGCACCGCCCGCGAGCTCAGTGAGGACGATGTCGTCGTCGTCATCCTCCCCGATTCGGGCCGCGGCTATGTCAGCAAGATCTTCGATGACGAGTGGATGACGAGGAACCTGCCGTGAGCGTCGACAACAGCACCCCCGATGCGCAGACCCGCCGCTTCGACAGTCTCGCCGTCCACGCCGGGCAGGAGTTCGATGCCACCACCGGCGCGGTGATCCCGCCCGTTCACTTCTCCACCACGTTCGCGCAGGACGGCATCGGCGGGCTCCGCCAGGGCTACGAGTACGGCCGCAGCGGCAACCCGACCCGCACGGCGCTGCAGCGGCAGCTCGCGGCGCTCGAGGGCGGCGCCCACGCGTTCTCGTTCTCGTCGGGCCTCGCCGCCGAAGACGCGCTCCTGCGCGCAACGCTGAAGCCCGGCGACAGCGTGCTGCTCGGCAACGACGTCTACGGCGGCACCCACCGGCTGCTCGCCCGGGTGCTCGCCCCCTGGGGTGTCGAGATGCGCACGGTGGAGATGTCCGACCCCGAAGCCGTGCGTGCGTCGCTCGCCGAGCGCCCCGCGCGGCTGGTGTGGGTCGAGACGCCGTCGAACCCCCTGCTGAAGATCACCGACATCGCCGAGCTCGTCGCGATCGGGCACGAGGCCGGAGCCCTCGTCGTCGTCGACAACACCTTCGCCACGCCCGCCCTGCAGCGCCCGCTCACCCTCGGCGCCGACGTCGTGGTGCACTCGGTGACGAAGTACCTCGGCGGGCACTCGGATGTCGTCGGCGGGGCGCTCGTGCTCGATGACGACGAACTGGCCGAGAAGATCGGGTTCCTGCAGTTCGCCGTCGGTGCGGTCTCGGGCCCGATGGACGCGTGGCTGGCATCGCGGGGCATCAAGACGCTCGGAATCCGGATGGCGCGCCACAGCGCCAATGCCGCCGCGATCGCCGCCTTCCTCCGAGATCACTCCCACGTTGCGCGCGTGTACTACCCGGGGCTGGAGGACCATCCCGGTCACGCGATCGCCTCGCGCCAGATGTCGGACTTCGGCGGGATCGTCTCGGTCGCCTTCGAGTCGGGCGAGCTCGCCCGCCGGTTCGCGGAGTCGACGACGCTCTTCCAGCTCGCCGAGTCTCTCGGCGGCGTGGAGTCGCTGGTGAACTACCCCGACGCGATGACCCACGCCTCGGTGCGCGGCACCGATGCGGCGGTGCCGGTCGAGGTCGTGCGCCTGTCGGTGGGGATCGAGGACCCCGCCGACCTCATCGCCGACATCGAGCAGTCACTGCGCCTCGCCACGCGCTGAGCGGGCCGCCGAGCGGATCCGGAGATCAGACCATCGCCCCGCGGGCGAGCCGGATCTCCCGGCGCCCGGCTGTGCTGGCGGCCCACCCGGAACGGATGACGCGCAGCGCGTCGCGCACGAGCTCGATCCCGTCGTCGTAGGGCGTGCGCCAGATCGCCAGCATGTCGGCGACGGGTTCGGCCAGGATCGTCCGCGAGAAGGCCTCGACGCCGAACCTCCCCCGATATCCGTCGTCGAGGGCCTGCGTGACGAGCCGCGGGATGTCGACCGCCCCGCCCGAGAGCGCGCCGCGCCCCGACTGACCCAGCTCCAGATAGGCCAAGCGCGGCAGTGCGAGACGGATCGCTCCCGCGAGGTCCGACTCCTCGACGGCCATATGGAAGGTGTCGAGGTGGATGCGGAGGTTCTCCGACCCGCTCTCCTCGGCGAACCGCATCGCCTGCGCAGCGGTGTTCACCGCCGAGGTCTCGTAGCGGTTCAGCACCTCGAAGGTCATCGCGATGCCGAGATCCGCCGCCTCGTCGGCGACCGCGCCGACGAGGCGCGCGGCCTCCTCGAGGCGGCGCCGGGGCACGGGGGCTCCGGGCGAGCCGAAGATCCCGTACGGCACGCCGTTCATCTGATCGCCGCCGAGCTCGGCGGTCAGGCGCAGCGACTGCCGCAGCGCGGCGACGCCCGCCGCCCGCTCGTCCGGATCATCGGAGGAGACATCGGCACCGGGGGCCTGCCCGGCGATGGTGATGGGTGAGACGTGCCAGCGCTCGAGGCTGTCCCGCAGCCCGCGAGCATCCGTGGCGGCCGGATCGAGTGGCGGGAGGACGATCCGGTGGATGCCGAGATCGGCGAGCGCGGGGAGCGCCCGATCCAGGCTCTCGGGCGAGGCGTCGGCGACGAGCACATTGAGGTGGCACGCCACATCGAGGCTCATCGGGATTTCGGTGGAGCCGGTCATCAGAACACCGGGAGGTCCAGCCGCTGCTTGAACACCGAGTAGCCGTCGTCGACGTGCACCACCGTGCCGTTGATGACGTTCGCCTCGTCCGAGGCGAGGAAGGCCACCACGTCGGCGATCTCGGACGGCTGGGTCATGGTGTTGCGCAGCTGCTCCGAGGCGAACACCGTCTTCAGCTCGTCGCTGAACTGATTGATGATCGCCGTCCCGACCCGCCCTGGCGTGATCGCCACCACCCGGATGCCGTGCTCGGCCAGCTCGTACGCGGCAGAGCGGGTGAAGGAGATGACCGCCGCCTTGGCGGCGCTGTAGCTGAAGGCGAGTTCCGCTGCCTGCTCGCCGTAGATCGAGGAGGTGTTGATGATCACCCCGGGAGTCCCCTGGTCGCGGAACTGTCTCGCCGCGGCGAGGATGCCGTAGTACACGCCATCCTGATCCACGCGGATCATCGGCACGTAGTCCTTCGCCGGGTCGTGATCCAGGAGCGGCGTGCCGCCGGCGATGCCGGCGTTGTTGAAGATGACGTCGAGCTTGCCGAAGGTCGACACGGCGGTCGCGACCATCTGCTCCACCTCGGCGAAATCCGACACGTCGACCCGGCACGCCGCGGTCATGCCGGCATGGCCGGCGGCGTCCACCTCGGCGACGGCGCGCTCGGCCGCCTCGAGGGAGATGTCGGCGATGAGCACCTTCGCGCCCTCGCGGACGAACTTGTCGACGGTGGCGCGGCCGATACCGCTCGCGCCGCCGGTGATGACGGCGACCTTGCCTTCCAGGCGCATGGGGATTCCTTTCACTGGTGACCTCTCGCTGGTGGCGCTCGGGGGCGGGCCCCGAGAGAAGAGCCCGCCCCCGAGGATCTGCGTCAGCCGAGCTGGTCGGACGGGGTGATGTCGTCGGCGTTCTCGGTGGTGACCAGCGTCGTGGCCTCCTCCTCGAAGTTCGATGGCGCCGAGCCCGACGAGCGCCACTGGGCGATCGCCTCCAGGACGGCATCGTTGATCAGCGGCCACGGCTGCTCGACCGTGGCGAGCATCGTGCCGGCCTTCACCGCCGCGATGGCCTCGCTCGTGGCATCCACGCCCGTGACGGCGACGTCGGCGCCGGCTTCGGTGACGGCCTGCACGGCACCCAGAGCCGCGTCATCCCAGCCGACCCAGACGGCGTCGAGGCCGTCGGGGTTCGCCGACAGGTAGTCGGCGACGAGGGCCAGCGCCTCGGTGCGACCGGTGGCCGGCGACACGACCTGCTGGATCTCGCCACCGGCGAGCGTGGCGCCGCCGGCCTCGACCGCTTCGGCGGCGAGCGCGGCACGGGTGCGGATGCCGGCGTGCGGGTCGTGCCCGATCACCATGATGTTCTTGCCCTCGAGACCGCCGATGGCGTCGGAGATCGCGCCCATGGTCTGGTCGACGATGCCCTGCTGATCGGTGGTGATGTTCAGCGCGTAGGCGTCGGTGGGCTCGACGCCGGCGTCGATGGCGAACATCGGGATGCCGGCATCCTTCACCGCGGTCACGATCGAACCGATCGAGGCGACGTCGGTGTAGCCGTTGTACACGAGGTCGGCGCCCTGTCCGATCGCGCTCTCGACGGCGGGGTTCATCTTCTGGAAGTCGAAGTCGCCCTGCACCATGGTGAGCTCCCAGCCGAGCTCATCGGCCTGCTCCTCCACCGCCTTGACCCACCAGGCGCCGATGGGCGTCTGGTTGCCGGAGGTGAAGGCCACGACGCGCAGCGGCTCGTCGCCGCCGCCTCCGGCGTCACCTCCGCCTCCGCCCGAGCCGGATCCCCCGGCGCATCCGGCGAGCGCGAGGGCGCCGGCCACGGTGAGGACTGCGAATGCCCTGATTCTGTTACGCACTTCTCTACTCCTTTGTGATGGTTGCGTTTTTTCTCGGTGCCCCGGCGCGGGTGTCGCCGGGTGAGTGAGAACGCCTAGCGTTCTCGGTTCTTGAACGAGCTGAGGGTGACCGCGGCGATGATGATGATGCCGGTGACGACCTGCTGGACGTACGCGTTGACGCCCAGGATGTTCAGGCCGTTGCTCATGACGCCGATGATCGCGACGCCGACCATCGTTCCGACGATGTTGGCGGCGCCCGAGCGGACGATCGTCATGCCGAGGAAGACGGCGGCGACCGAGAACATGAGGTTGTCCTCGCCCTGGATGGCGCTGGCGCTTCCGAGCCGCGCAGCCAGGAGCACTCCGCCGATGGCGGCGACGAGGCCCGCCGCCGAGAAGGCCAGGAATCGTGCCCGCTTGACGTTCACGCCCGACAGCCGCGAGACCTCGGCGTTGCCGCCGATCGCGTACCAGCGACGACCGAGCGTGGTGTAGCGCAGGATGAACCACAGCACCGCCGAGATCGCGATGGCGATGAAGACCGGCAGGGGGATCTCGAGGAACCGTCCCTGGCCGAGGGCGTTGAACTCCGGAGGCAGGTTGAACAGCGTCGTGCCCTGGGTCACGAGGAAGGCGAGCCCGATGACGGAGGTCATCGTCGCCAGTGTCGCCACGAACGCCGAGAGGTTCAGGAACGCCACCAGCGCCCCGTTGATCATGCCGATGAGCAGGCCCACGAAGAGCGCGATCGCGATGGCCGGCATGACCGGCACACCCTGGAGCATGAGGGATGCCGCGACGGCGCCCGCGAGCGCCGAGGTCGCCGCGACCGAGAGGTCGAAGTCGCCGACGACCATGACGAGGGTCTGCGCTCCGGCGATGATCGCCAGGATCGACACCTGGTAGAGGATGTTGCGGACGTTGGTGAAGGTCAGGAAGACGTCGGGCCGCATGGCGAAGAAGAAGACGACCAGGAGCACGAGGGCGACGACGGTGCCGCCCTGCATGAGCCGGGTGCCGACGTTGCGGGCGTGACCGGCCACCATCACCGCGCCGGTGCGTTCCTTTTCCGTGGTGGTCATGTCAGACCGCCTTTCCGTAGCAGTAGGACAGGAGGATCTCGTCGTCGGCGCCCTCGGCGGGGACCTCGCACGAGACGCGACCTTCGTGGAGGATGAGGATGCGGTCGCTCATGCCGATGAGTTCCGGGAGCTCGGAGCTCACGGCGATGACAGCGGTGCCCTGCGCGGCGAGCTGGCGGATCAGCCGGTAGATCTCCGCCTTGGTCCCCACGTCGATACCGCGGGTGGGTTCGTCCATCAGGAGCACCCGGGGGTTCCGGGCGAGCATCTTGGCGAGCACGACCTTCTGCTGGTTGCCGCCCGAGAGCTCGCCGACGGGCTGGCGCGGGCTTCGTGCCTTGATGCGGAGGTCGGCCATACCGCGCTTGGCGATGTCGGAGACGCGGTTGCCGGCGACGTAGCCGGCGGAGCTGACGGTGCCGAGATTGGCGAGGGTGATGTTGTCCTGGATCGAGGCGCCGAGGATGACACCCTGGCTCCGGCGCTCTTCGGGGACGAGCGCGATGCCCGCCTCGAGAGCGCGCCCGACCCCGCCCCGCCGGGGCAGGGTCTTCTCGCCGACGGCGATCTCGCCGGCGGTGTGGCGCTGCGCGCCGGCCATGAGGCGCAGCAGCTCGCTGCGGCCCGAGCCGGCGAGCCCGCCGATCCCGAGCACCTCGCCGGCGTGGACGGTGAGGGAGACGTCCGACACCCGCCGGCCGCTGAGCCCCGTCACCGTCATGACGGGCGTCGCCGTCGTCGTCCCCCGGTCGGGGTAGAGGGCGTCGGGGGAACGCCCCACCATGAGGGAGATGACCTCGTCGATATGGGACTCGGCGACGGGCTTGGTGATGATCGTCTCGCCGTTGCGCATGATCGTCAGCCGGTCGCAGAGCTCGAAGACCTCTTCGAGGCGGTGGGAGACGTAGACGATCGACACCCCCTCGTCGCGCAGCGACCGCAGGACGGCGAACAGGTCGCGGATCTCGGTGTCGGTCAGCGACGCGGTCGGCTCGTCGAGGATCAGCACCCGCGCATCGGTGGCCAGGGCCCGGGCGAAGGCGACCATGGTCTGCTGCACGGGAGAGAGCTCGCCGGCGAGCCTGCCGAGCGGGATCTTCTGGTTGATGCGCTGGAGCTGCTCCTTCGCGCGGCGGCGCAGCTGCGCCCAGCGCACCACGCCGGCCATGCTCGGGGTCTCCTCCCCGAGCAGGATGTTCTCGGCGACGCTGATCGAGGGGACGATCGACAGCTCCTGGTACAGGGCGACGATGCCGGCTCGGTTCGCGGCGCGGACGCTGGCGAAGTGCACGTCCTCGTCGTTCAACCGGATCGACCCCGCATCGGGCTCGTGGATGCCGGTGATGATCTTGATGAGGGTCGATTTGCCGGCACCGTTCTCGCCGAGGAGGGCGTGGATCTCGCCGGGCCGCACCTCGAGCCGCGCGCCGCTGAGGGCGTGCACGCCCTCGAAGCGCTTCACGATCCCCTCCACCTGGAGGGTCGGCGTGGGGGTTCCCACTGTCTGCGGACGTTCTTCCACGGTCGTCATGCTCCTCAGCTCCCGTCGGGGATGTCGTTGCACCGGATGAGGACCTTCGGGTGACGTCCACTCAGGTGTTCTGCGAAGGCGGCGACGGCGTCGTCGAGGTCGTAGACCGCCCGAGTGAAATCGTCGAGCCGCAGGTGCGGCAGCAGCTGCACGGCGCGCGGGAAGGCGTAGGGAGAGACGAACACGCCGGTGAGGGTGAGCTCCTTGAGGTAGAGGAAGGACGAGAGGTTGAGGGGCAGCTCGTAGTCGGCCGGGTACATCGCGCCGTAGATCACCGTGGCCCCGTGGGCGGCGAGGTCGAGCAGGCCGGGAACCGCGCGGGTCGAGCCCGACGCGTCGATGACGACGTCGAAGCCTCGTCCGCCCGTGATCTCCTCGGCCCGGGCGCCCTGATCCTCGGCGAGAGGGTCGATGACGTGGTCGGCGCCGCCACGGAGGGCCATCTCTCGTCGCTCAGCGATCGGCTCGATCATCGTCAGCGATGTGGCACCGTGGAGCTTCAGCACCTGCAGGGCCAGCTGGCCGATCGGCCCGCCGCCGCAGACGACGACCCGATCGCCGACTCGCAGCCGGGTCTTGTCGGCGATGCGCACCGCCACCGACACCGGCTCGAGCAGCGCGCCCTGTCGGAGACTCACGTCGTCCGGCAGGCGGTAGACCTGTGACTCGTGCCAGGTGACCGTCTCGGCCATCCCGGGCCGGTTGTACTCCTGGATGAATTCGCAGAACTGCTGCCGGCCGTCGCGGCAGGGCAGACACGTGCCGCAGAAGCGGAGGAAGTTGCCCGCGACGCGGTCACCCACGCCGAGCCCTGTCCGGTGCGCCCGCTCGCCGAGCGCCTCGACGACGCCGGAGATCTCGTGGCCGAGTCCGATCGGCACCTCGGTGCCGAAGTAGCCCTCCGCCACGTGCGGGTCCGACCCGCAGATCCCGGCGTAGGCGACGCGGATCCGGACGTCCTCGGGGCCGAGCGGCTGGGCGGGGAAGTCGGCGAGACCGATGAGGCCGCGCTCGTCGGCATCCTCGGCGCGAAGGTTCCCCACGCGGGTGACGGCGACCGTCTTCATCACGATGCTCCCCGCCGTCAGGCCGCGTGCGCGCGGCGGATCGCCGAGACGGTGGCGGACAGTCCGTATCCGTGCTTGTCGCGCAGCTGCTCGTCCTCGCCGAAGCCCGCGTAGACCTGCGGGATGCCGAGCCGCTCGAAGGCGGTCAGGTGCAGGCGGCGATCGGCGATGACGTCGGCGATCCGGCTGGCGAGGCCGCCGTAGGCGAGATGGTCCTCGAGCACGACGAAGCGCCCGTCCGTGCGCTCGGCGGAGTCGAGGATGAGCTCCTCGTCGATGGGCTTCAGCGTGAACATGTCCACGACCCGCACCGAGATCCCCGCCTCGGCGACCTGCTCGGCGGCGGCCAGCGCCTGCGCGACGGTGGTGCCGTGGGTGAACAGGGTCAGGTCGGTGCCCTCGCGGGCGATGATGCCCTTGCCGATGCGGATGTCGTGCTGGCCGGGTTCGTAGAGGACCATGTCCTTCTTGCCGACCGCGAGGCGGATGTACAGAGGCCCCGTCATGCTCATCGACTGCCGGATGATCTCGCCGACCATCAGGGGATCCCCGATCGAGGTCACCGTCATGTTCGTCAGCGCCGACATCAGCGCGAGGTCCTCGACGGCGTAGTGGGTCGAACCGCCGTTTCCGACGAGACCGCCGTGGGTGCCGATGATCTTCACCGGGAGGTTCGGGTAGCAGATGTCGGTGCGGATCTGCTCGAGCGCCCGCATGCTGAGGAAGGGGAGCATGCCGGAGACGACGGGGATGTTCCCGTCGTAGGCGAGGCCCGCCGCGATCCCGACGCAGGCCTGCTCGGCGAGACCGACGTCGATGAACCGGTCGGGGAAGCGGTCGCGGAACTCCACGAGGGTGGCCCCGATGTCGGGGGTGAGGACGAAGAGGTTCTCGCGATCCTCCCCCAGCTCCGCGAGGGTCGAGCCGATGACCGAACGGGCTCCGAGGAACTCACCGAAGGTGAAGGTGACGGGCATCAGACACTCTCCTTCGTGCGGGATGCGCCGAGCGCGGCGAGCGCGCGCTCGAGGTCGGCGGCGCCGAGCGATCCGGCGTGCCAGGCGAGGTTGTGCTCCATGAAGTCCACGCCCTTGCCCTTGACGGTGTCGCAGATGACCACGGTCGGCACCTCGCTTCCGGGGTCGGGGAGCGCATCGACGGCGGCGACGAGCGCGCCCATGTCATGACCGTCGACCTCGACGACGTTCCATCCGAAGGCCCGCCACTTGTCGGGGTAGGGCTCGAACATCACGCGCTCCTCGGCGAAGCTGGTCATGAGCTGCTTGTTGCGGTCGACGAAGGCGACGAGGTTGCCGAGGCGGTTGCTGCGCGCGGCCATCACCGCCTCCCAGACCGATCCCTCGCCCGTCTCGCCGTCACCCAGCAGGGTGACCACCCGGTGCGTCTCACCGCGGTGCCGGGCGCCCAGCGCCATCCCGACCGCCAGCGGAAGCCCGTGGCCGAGTGATCCGGTGGAGCACTCCACGCCCGGCAGCTGCACCTTGCACGGGTGCATGCCGTAGGCGCTGTCGAGCTGACCGTAGGTGGCGACGATGTCGTCGTATTCGAAGAAGCCGCGGATGGCCATGGCGATGTACATGCAGACCGCCGCGTGGCCCTTGCTGAGCACGAAGCGGTCGCGGTCGGGGGCGGCGATGTCTGTCGGGTCCACCCGCAGTCCGTAGCTGAAGAGCACGGTCAGGATGTCGGCGGCGGAGAGGTCGCCGCCGATGTGGACGGCGCCCTCGTAGGTGCCGCACAGCTCCAGGAGCTTCGATCGCAGCTCGAACGCGAGGTCTTCCAGCTCAGCCACGCTGCGCTCTCGACCTGCTGTCAGGGTCGGCGAACTCACCACATGCCTCCTCATTGAATGACAGGTGTTCGTCGGTCGGCCGTCGTCGGCCGCCCGGAATCCCTCGACGGGGAGGGATGTCGGCGAAGCTACCACCGTCTCATTTACAAGTAAAGAGGGATGCACGTAAACTGCACACACGGGCACCACCCCGGCGACGGCCCGCTAGACCGCACGGTGGTGGACAATGGCCCGGGAACGAAGAACCCACAGAGAGGTGAGTTTCAGCCATGACAGATGTGATGACGTCGGCGGGAGTGTCGACGGGCTTGTTCATCGGCGGGGAGGAGCGGTTCACGGACGACGTCCTGACCGTGGCCGACCCGGCGAAGCCGGGAGCGACGGTCGGCACGGCCGCCGCCGCCTCGGTCCAGGATGTCGCGGACGCCGTCGCGGCGGCGAAGTCGGCGTTCCCCGCGTGGGCGGCGATGGGCGCCGAGGAGCGCGCCCGACTCATGGCCGAGGCGATCGCCGGCATCGCGGACGACCGCGACACCGACGCGGCGATCCTCTCGCAGGAGAACGGGAAGGTCCGATTCGAGTCGTGGGTGGACGCCCTCGTGTTCGAGATCCGGTGGAACCTCGCGCTCATGCTCGCCGGCGAGGTCGACAAGGGCCACACCCTGCCCGTGGTCCCCGGGGCGATCCCGGTGAACACCGAGGTCGCCTACCAGCCCCTCGGAGTCGTCACCGTGATCGTGCCCTTCAACTGGCCCATCGCGATCCTCGGCGCCGCGCTGCCGCACGCTCTGCTGGCGGGCAACACCGCGATCGTGAAGCCGCCGCCCTCGGCGCCGCTGGCGACGACCCGCGTGGTGCAGCGTGTGGCCGAGAAGCTGCCGCCGGGTGTGCTGAACGTCGTCACCGGCAAGGACGAGAACATGGCGGGCCTCATCCAGAACCCCGACATCGCGAAGGTCTGCTTCACCGGCAGCGTCAACGGCGGCAAGCGGATCATGGAGATGGCGTCGAAGACCCTCACCCGCGTGACGCTCGAGCTCGGCGGCAACGACGCGGCGGTGTTCCTCGAGGACGCCATCCTCGACGACACCCACCTCGACCGCCTCTACGCCGCGATCTTCGACACCACCGGCCAGATCTGCATGAACGCCAAGCGCGTGTTCGTCCACCGTTCGCGGATGGACGAACTCGTCGCAGGGCTGTCGGCCCGCCTTGAGAAGGCCGTCATCGGCTACGGCCTCGACGACGGCACCACGATGGGGCCGCTGCACCAGTCGGCGCAGAAGGCGTTCGTCGAGGAGATCATCCAGGAGGCCAAGGACGCCGGGGCCGATGTGCGCGAGTTCGGGGAACTGCCCGGCGGCGACCTCGCGGGCGGGAACTTCCTGCGGCCGGCGATCGTCGTCGACCCCGACCCGCAGCTGCGCGTGGTCACGCAGGAGCAGTTCGGGCCCGTCATCCCGATCCTCCCCTTCGACAGCGAGGAGGAGGCCGTGCGCCTGGCCAACGACACCTGGGGCGGGCTCTGCGGATCGGTGTGGACAGGCGACCCCGCTTCGGCGCAGCGCGTGGGCTCGCAGCTGGTCTGCGGCTACGTCTGGGTCAACGACCACGGCGCGACGCGGCTCGACCTGCGCGCACCGTTCGGCGGCATGAAGCAGTCCGGCTTCGGCCGGGAGCAGGGGATCGAAGGGGTTCGGGCGTTCCAGGACACCCGGTCCATCGCTAC
The DNA here is from genome assembly GCF_034421375.1 of Microbacterium invictum. Lineage (NCBI taxonomy): Bacteria > Bacillati > Actinomycetota > Actinomycetes > Micrococcales > Microbacteriaceae > Microbacterium > Microbacterium invictum. The sequence goes on from NZ_CP139779.1 coordinate 3,067,754, forward strand.
CATCGACCCCGACGCTCTGGCCGGAATGGCTCACTGACCGACAGGCGTTGATCAACAGGCGTTGATCAACAGGTGTTGATCACCACAGGGCGGGGTCCGGTCCGCGCAGGGCCGGACCCCGCCGTATTCATCCCGCGCCGCGGCGCTCACGAAGGGACCTCCCGATGACCTCCGCTCCGATCACCGCCGCCGACGCGGCGGTGACCAGTGACACCATCACCATGCCGCTCGAGGATGTCATCGACCCCGACGAGTTCACCCCGCGTCTGCTCGCGCTGCTCTCCAATGCCCTGGTCTACCGCGAATCCCACGAACTCAGGCGTCAGTTCAAGCTCGGCACCAACGAATGGCGGGTCATCTCCGCGCTGTCGATGCGCCCCGGCATGTCGGCGACCGAGGTGTGCGAATTCCTCGGCATGAACAAGGCGGTCGTGTCCCGGTCGGTGACCCGGCTCCAGCTGCGCGCGCTCATCGTGCTGAGCGACGGTCCCCGGGGATCTCGTCCGCTGTACCTCACCCGCGCGGGGGCGGAGATGCACGACAGGATGCTCCCCGTGTCCCTGCGCGGGCAGGAGATCATCACCGAGGGGCTCGGGGCGACCGAGGTCGCCGCCCTCAATGAAGTGCTCCGAGGAATGCTCGCCCGCATCCGCAGCGACGCCGCCCTGCAGGGCGCCCCGGGGTCGCCGAGTCAGTACCCGATCGACTGACCGCAACACGACAGCCCCGGCATCCGAGAAGGATGCCGGGGCTGTCGTGTTGCGAGAGGAGGATCCTTACTTGAAGGCGTCCTTCACGTTCTCGCCGGCCTGCTTGACGTTGGCCTTGGTCTGCTCGTTCTGGCCTTCGGCCTCGAGGCGCTCGTTGTCGGTGGCCTTGCCGAAAGCCTCTTTCGCCTTGCCGGTGGCTTCTTCGGCGGCGTTCTTGATCTTGTCATCGAGTCCCATGATGGTTCTCCTTTCGATCGGCTGCGTCCGAGGCTACGCCGACGGACACGGGCGGGAAGGGCCTTGCCAAGCCGTCGCCGGTGCGTTACACCGCAAGCGCCCCGACCGCTGTGGGACGGTCGGGGCGCTCGGGGCCGCATCACTTCTTGAAGGCGTCCTTGACGTCCTCGCCGGCCTGCTTCGCGTTGGCCTTGGTCTGGTCGGCCTTGCCCTCAGCAACGAGCTTGTCGTTGTCCGTGGCGTTGCCGATGGCCTCCTTGGCCTTGCCGGCGATCTCCTGCGCGGCGTTCTTGATCTTGTCGTCGAGTCCCATGGGGGTCTCCTTTCTGTGTGTGTTTCTTCGGACGGGAGGGAAACGTGGAGGGGCCGCTCAGGCGAGTCGGCGGTGGTCCGCGGCGAGCTTCGCGCGCAATCCCGAGTGCACCGAGATGTAGGTCGGGATCTGCTGACCGGTGACGACGGCGAGGTTCGTCACGAGCCGGTCGACGTCCTCCGCGAGAGAACGGGGATCGGTGTTCTGGCGGGGCGTGACCGCCACGTGCATGACCGGCTGGCGGCGGACGTCGGAGGCCGACACCGACACCGACAGGACGTCGGGCCGAGTGGACAGGGCGCTCTTGAGGGCGTCGGAGGCGAAGCCCTCACGGACGACCACCCGCCCCAGAGGCGTCTCCGAGGCGTCCGACCGCGCCACCACACGGGAGCGTCCGCCGCCCACCCGGGTGAGGAGGACGATCAGCAGCGCAATGGCGAAGACGATCAGCACCACGGCGCCGATCGCCACCCACGACGCGGTGGTGGCCCCGATGGTCGTGGCATCCGCCGCGCCCGCGAGCCAGGTGTCCCCGGCCTCGGTCGCCGCCGACCACGCGTCCCGCGCGGGATTCCACGCGGTGGCGAGGACGGCCACGGCACCCAGGGCGATGAGCACGAGGCCCACCACGAACAGCACGATGCGGTTCAGCACGCGATTGGTGTCGTTCATCGGAAATCGTCCTCCTGTCGGGCCTGCTCGATGCGCGCCCGGACCTTGACCCGGGGCACCAGGCGGTAGGCGTCCAGCGCCTCGGTGGCGGCACGACGAACGCTCTCGCGGTCGAGCTCCACCCCGGGATCGGGACGAACGGTCACGTCGACCGTGCGGTGCGCCACCCCGACGGTCACCCGATCGCGGGCGACGCCGGACTCGGCGCTGACCTTCTGCGCGACCGCCGCGGCGATCACGCCGTTGTCGACGACGACGGCGCCCTCGGAGCCGTCGAAGGCGAGCTCGTGCTTGGACAGCCGTCCCGGGGTCACCGCCAGGACGACGAACACGAGGCCGAGGATGGCCACGACGACGCCGCCCACGATGACCAGCGGGGTGGGCTGGTCGCCGGGAAGGGCTACCAGCCACTGCGCGATCACCCCCGGCGCGGCCACCAGCGCCGGCTGCGCGAGCAGCGACAGCACCAGTTCCACACCGACGTAGATCAGGGCGAGGATGAGCAGGATGACCGCGACGAACATCGCCACGGTGCGCGGCGAGTGCGTCTCACGACGCACGACGCGCGACAGCGCCCGATCGGTCATCTCACTCTCCTTCGTTCCGGGGTCACCGCTCCGGTGACCGTGATGTCGATTCGTGTGATGTCCCGGCCGGTGAGGCCTGACAGTCGCTGCTGCAGCTGCTCCTGGAGAGCCTTGCTGCGCTCGATCACTCCGGGCATGGCCCGGACGGCATCGGGATCATCGAGAGGGGGTACGGGGAGGGGTGTCGCCAGGCGCACGGCCAGACCGCCGCGGTATCCGGCGACCTCCGCCCTGAGGGCATCGCGTTCGATCCCGATCAGTTCGGCGGAGGCCGCCCGTACCACCTTGGTGAAGACGCGCTCCGTGACGTCGACCCGGCCGGCGGGGGCGACCGCCTGAGGGCCGCCCACCGCCTGTCCCACCGAGTCGGTCAGGGTCATGACGTCCGCCTCCCGCTGAAGGCTCCGGCGACGGCGCGCAGGTCGAGCTGGCCCGAGGCCACGCGCGCGACCGCCGCGCCGATCGCCATGAACAGGGCGACGAGGAGGAATCCCCAGAACCCGAACAGGAGAGCGGCGAAGGCGAGCACCGCCCCGACGAGTACTCCGGTCATCGTGGCACTCATGAGACGCGCGACTCCTCGGCGCTGTCGTCGTCGTCACCGGGCAGGTGCACGTCGTTGACCTCGACGTTGACCTCGACGACCTCGAGTCCGACCAGGCGGGTGATGGCGCCGGCGACTGCGGTGCGGACGTTGGAGGCGACCTCCTGGATGGGCGCCGGGTACTCCACCACGATGGTGAGGTCGGCGGCAGCCTGGGTCTCACCGACCTCGACCTTCACGCCCTGCGTGAGGTCGGTGGCGTTGATGGCGTCACGGATCACGCCGAAGGCACGCGAGGCGCCGCCACCGAGGGCGTAGACGCCCGAGACCTCGCGAGCGGCGATGCCGGCCACCTTGGCGACCACGTTGTCCGCGATCACGGTGCGACCGCCGGCGGAGCTGTCCGCGCCCGTCAGCGAGCTCGAGACGGAGCGGTCGACGCGCGGCGCGACCTTGGGCGCGGCGGGAGCGGCGGGGGTGGTGGGGTTCTGGTCCGAAGTGGCCATGAGAAGTCCTTTCACTATCTGATCGTTCCGGGGTGCGCAAGAGCCTTCGCTCCGGCACCGAAGCAGTACGTTCGCTTCAGAGATAAGAGGGTCGTCGGAGCGGATTCGTCACGAATTCGTCGCAAGATTTTTCTGAGAGGTCGCTGTGAGCCAAGCGCTCGTCGAAGTGTCCGACGCGATGCTCGTCGCACGCTCGCTCGACCAGGACACCGTCGCCTTCGGCGAGCTGGTGCGTCGCCACTCGGGACTCATGCGCGCCTACGTGATCCGGATGGTGGGATCGCGCAGCGAAGCCGACGACGTGGTTCAGGAGGCGTTCGTCACCGCGTGGCGCCAGCTGCCGAGCCTTCGCGACCACTCGGCCGTGAGGGCCTGGCTCATGCGGATCGCCAGCCGCGAGGCATCCGCGTACCTCCGCCGGCGTCCGAGAGACGCCGACATCGCGGACTTCGACGCGCCGCACAGCGCCGACACGCAGCCGGAGAACGTCGCGATGCGTCACGCGCAGCTGACCGCACTGTCGGCCGCGCTCGACACACTGCCCTCCGATCAGCGACGATGTTGGCTACTGCGTGAGGTCGCCGAACTCAGTTACGACGAGATCGCCGACGAGATGGAGATGCCGGTGAGCACCGTGCGGGGCACCCTCGCCCGCGCGAGAGCGCGGATCACCGCGCAGATGGAGGGATGGCGATGAGCGAGGACGATCGGGTCGTACTCGACTGCGGGAAGACGATCGAGGAACTGAGCGAATACCTCGATGCCGGTCGTGCACCCTACGACCCGGACATCGAGACGTGCCCCGAGTGCCTCAACGCCCTCGACGCGCTCGCGCGGGTCGGGGCGCTGTCGCGCGACCTCGTCGCTGACGACGCCTCACGTCTCCCGCCGCCCCCGGACAGCTGGTTCGACGCGCTCTTCGCCACGATCCAGGCCGAGCTGAAGGCGGGGCGCAGCTTCCCCATCCACCACCCCGACCCGCGGGTGAAGATCACGGTCTCGGAGGGAGCGGTGCGCACCCTCCTCCGTGCGACCGGCGACGCCCTGGACGGCGTGGTGGTCGGCCGGACGCAGATCCTCGGCAAGGCCGAGATCCCCGGCGCTCCTGTGGAGATCAACATCAGCGCGTCGGTCGCCTACGGCGAGCCCTTCGCCGCCGTCGCCGGCACCCTCCGCTCCCTCGTCTACGACGCCCTCACCCGCCACACCGAGCTGAACGTCGCCGCCGTGAACGTCACGGTGGAGGATGTGCACGGAGGCCGTTCCTCGAAGGAGAAGCGATGAGCACCCCCTTGACCGGCACCGGACTGTCACCGATCGTCCGCGGCGTCGCGGGCGTGACCGATGTGTACTCGCCGCGACCGGCGATCACGCAGGTGGCCGACATGGCCTCCGCGGCACTGCGCGGGGCGGTGATGCCGCCCGCGGAGGTCGTCGTGGTGACCTCCGACGAGCTGGTGTCCGTCTCGACGCGGATCGCGGTCGACCGCGCGGCGAGCGCCGCCGACGTCGCGCGGAACGTGGCCGAGGCGCTGTTGGATCAGCTCCCGGCGGGCGCCACGGTGTCGGTGGACGTCGGCCGGATCAACTGAGCGCCGTCCTCGCCGGCGGCGCGCGGGGTGAGATCGGGGAGGAACACCAGCGCGCACGCCGGACAGCGGTACCCCCGGCGGATGTCGCGCAGCGCCGTACCGCACTCCGGGCAGGCGGGCTGGGCCAGCGCGTCGAGCCCGTCCAGCCCGCCGAGGTCGCTCATCGCGCCACCGCGCGGCGACCCCAGTCGGCGATCGCCCCACCGCCCGGCCCATGCGCGCGGAGGTAGGCGCGGTGGATCTGCTCGCACGCCAGTCTGAGGGTGGTCGACCACCCCAGGATCTCGCCGCGGTACATCGCGCGATACCGCACGTCCGTGCCGTTCATCACCCGTCGAATCTCCACCGTCCCGTACTCGTCGCCGGCCGGATCGACCATCCGCCACGTGCCGGTCGGGCCCTCCACCGCGGCGAGGATCGGGTTCCATCCTTCGGCCATGGGAGTCCTCTCTCCGGCCGATGACCACAGGGTACTCCCGCGCGCCGACACCGCCCAGTGGCCCGCAGGAGGGACGCCCCGGTGCGATGCGCTCAGCGGGAGACGAGACCGGCGGACGCGAGGAATCGATCCGGATCGATCCGGATGACGACGCGCCGCGGGTTCTCGCGGGGCGCGCGGTATCTATCGGCGTAGAGACGCTCGGCGAGCCGCACCGCCTCGGGATCGCGCTCGATGCTCGCGGCGCCGGCGATGCTCAGCCATCGCGCCCCCTCGACCTGGGCGACCGTAGCGCGGGGATCGCGCTCGACGTTGCGCACCTTCTGCGTGCCGTCGGAGGTGATGATGCGGACGACGCCGTCGACGAGGGTAAACCCCACCGCGACCACGTGGATGCCCCCGTCCGGGCCGATGGTGGACAGTGTGGCGAGGTGCCGGTCGGAGACGAAGCGCGCGCCGTCGTCGGTGAGGCTCATCGCGACGGACCGAGGTACCGCCGCAGCGTGACCTCGACGGTCGAGAACCGCCGGCGGACCCGCACCTGCGAGACGCCCAGCGCCAGGAGCTCGCGTGCGGTGTCGGGATCCAGGCGCTGATCCTTCACCGGCTCCCAGCCGCGCATGCCGTGATACTCGGCGATGATCTTCGGCGTGGCATCGAGCGCACCGAGCTTCTTCTGCCGGTACACCGCGGTGGCTCCGTCGGGCGCCTCACCCGCAGTGGCAGGCGAGGGCGATGTGCGTCGGCGCAGGGGCGGCTCTTCGGCATCGGACATGGCTCTCCTCACATCGCCGGCGTCGTCGGGGCATCCTGACCATCCGCGCGACGAGACTCGGGCTCTCGTACGGACGCGGCGGGTCGCGGGTAGGGCGGGTTCCCATTCTGCGGCGTCCACCCGTGCGACCGCCAGGCGAGCGGGTCGGGCGTAACGAGATGTTCACGATTCATGCGCGGGAATACTCCGGGACGACGGACGCCTCTCCACCGCCGCGACGACCGCCCAGCCGATCAGGCCGCCGAGCGTGTTGGCCAGCACGTCGCGCAGGGTGCTGGTGCGGTCGGGGAGCAGAAGCTGCCCTCCCTCGACGAAGAGGGTGACGGCGAGGACCACCGGAAGGATCAGCGGCCGCTCCCGGCGCAGCAGGATCGCCAGCAGGACCCCGAGGGGGACGAAGAGCAGCACGTTCGCCGTGAACTCGATCACGTCGTACGTCAGCCAGGGGAGGATCCTCGTGATCGCACGCAACAGGGGACCTGCGCCGCGGTCGACCGGGGTCGGCCAGAACGCGATCGCGAGGAGGGCGAAGCCGTAGGCGGCCAGGAGCAGGGACGCGCCGACGTCCGTGGCGCGGGAGCCGGCAGGCTCGTTCCGACGTGCGGTCACGCGGTCCTCTCGGGTCCGGCGCCGCGACCCTGCCGCGCGATGAATGGTGCGAGCATACTCCGTCCGCTCCGATCGGTCGCGGCGCGAGCGCTTAGGGTGATCGGGTGAGCGAATCGGCCAACCCCCGCGCCCTGCGCCAGGCCGGCGTGGTCTTCGCCTGGATCGTCGCCGCGTTCCTCGTGGCACTGGTCTTCCTCGCCTGCTGGGTCGGGGTGCGCGGGTTCCTCGCCTACCAGCACCTCTCCGACGCCCAGGCGACGGCCGGCGCCGCGCGCGAGGACCTCTCCGACCCCGCGCTCGCGTCCGCGGCCATCGCCGACGTCGCCGCCGACACCTCCGCCGCGCGCGCACTCACCTCGGATCCTCTCTGGCGGGTGGCCGAGGCCCTGCCATGGGCGGGGCCTCAGCTCGGGGCGGTGTCGACCGTCGCGGCCGCGGTCGACGACGTCGCGGGCTCGGCGCTCGCCCCCCTCGCCGACGTGGCGAGCGGTTTCGACCTCGCCGCCCTTCGCCCGCAGGACGGCAGGATCGACCTCGCCCCCTTCACCGACATCCGCGAGGCCGCCGCGACCGGCGCGTCATCGATCGGCGAGGCGGCCGACGCGGTGGACGCGATCGATCGCACACCGCTCGTCCGGCCCCTCCGCGACGCCGTGGACGAGGTCGGCACGCTCCTCGACGAGACCGAGACCGCCACGGGTGCCCTGACCCGCGCGGCGACGCTGCTGCCGGCGATGCTGGGCGCCGATGGACCGCGGTCGTACCTCGTGCTGTTTCAGAACAACGCCGAGTGGCGCTCGCTCGGCGGTATCCCCGGCGCGACGGCGCTCGTCCGCACCGACGGTGGCGCGATCTCGCTGGCCGAGCAGGCGTCGTCCTCCGACTTCCCCCGGTACGACGAGTCCGTGCTGCCCCTCGGCCCCGACGTCGAGGGGATCTTCTCGGCGCGCCCGGGCCGGTTCATGCAGAATGTCACCCAGATCCCCGACTTCGCCGTCTCCGGCGCCCTCGCCCGCGAGATGTGGGCGCGCGAGCGCGGAGGTGAGCAGGTCGACGGCGTGATCGCGATCGACCCCGTCGCGCTGTCGTATCTCCTGGCTGCGACCGGTCCGGTGACCCTCCCGACCGGCGACGTGCTCACCGCCGAGAACGCCGTGCCGCTGCTGCTGAACGAGGTGTACTTCCGATACGAGGACCCCGCCGCCCAGGACGCGTTCTTCGCCGCCGCGGCAGCCTCGGTCTTCAGCGCGTTGACGGCGGGCGGCACCGATCCCGCGGCTCTCGTGGACGCCCTGAGCCGCGCCGGCGACGAGCGCCGGCTGCTGCTGTGGAGCGCCCGCGACGACGAGCAGGCCCTCCTCGCCGACACCACCCTCGCCGGGCCGCTGCCGCAGACCGACGACGACGTCGCCCGGTTCGGGGTGTACCTCAACGACGGCACGGGCTCGAAGATGGACTACTACGTCACCGCCACCCCCACCCTGACCTGGGACACCTGTGCGACGGGGGGCTCGGCCGCCTCGCCGACGGCCTCCGGCACCGCCACCCTCACCGTCACGCTCACCAACACCGCGCCCGCCGACGCCGCTACCTCGCTGCCGCGCTACATCACTGGTGGGGGTGCGTTCGACGTCGCGCCCGGCGTCGCGCGCACCGTCGGCTACGTCTACCTGCCGGAAGGCTTCGAGCTGCAGGATGCCACGATCACCGGCGACGTCGGATTCGGCGGCGGCACCCACGACGGGCGCCGCGTGCTGAGCTTCGCCGTCGACGTGGCACCGGGGGCGTCGGCGACCGCCACGGTCACCGTCAGCGCCCCTGAGGGCTCGGCTCCGCAGCTCGAGCTGGTGTCGACCCCCACCCTGGTTCCGCCCCCCGACCTCGTCGCCGTCTGCGAGCCCGCTTAGACTCGAAGCGTGTCCCGTCGCTCCCCCCGCGTCGCGCTCATCGCCCTCATGGCGATGGCGGCGATCGGTGCGCCGGGCGTCGCGCACGCGGCATCCGTCACCGACGCCTCGTCGATCTACCCACCCTCGGGGTCGTGCACCACGAGCCCTGCGACAGTCGAACCCGGCGGCGGCTTCGAGTTCCAGTGCGCCGCGGCGACCTTCTCCAGCTCGGAGCAGGTGACGATCACCGTGACGGGCGAGAACGGCGCCGGGGCCGATATCGGCATGGTGCGTTTCGCCATCACCACCGCCAGCGGCACCACCGCCTCGGCCGAGGACGGCTCGATCGCCCCCGTGCGGATCACCCTCCCGCAGGACGCCTCGGGCACGTACAACATCGCCGCGGTCTCGTCGACCTCGGCGGGCAGCACCGCCGCGGTGACGGTGAGCGCACCCGACGGCCCGCTGCCGGTCTCGGGAATGGACTCCGGCTCGCTGCTCGGCCTCGTGGTCGGCGGCGGTGCGCTGCTGCTGGCCGGGCTCGCCCTCGGCGTGGCGGCGATCCTGCGACGCGACCGCTCGCGCCGATAGCATCGCTCTCGTGGCCGTCGCCCCCGCACCCGTGCGCCGCCGCCGCGGGATACCGCGGTGGCTCGTCATCGCGTTCGTGGTCCTGGCCGCCTCGGGCTTGCTGGCGATCCTCGCGGCGATCGGGTGGATCGCCACCTGGGGGTTCCAGATGCTCAGCGCCCGCCCGCCCGCCCTCGGCACGACCATCGTGGTGCCCGACGAGTCCAAAGCGGCCAAGGCGCTGGCCACCGAGACCCCCGGCACCGAGGAGTACGCCGCCACGGAGTACCTCGCCGCCCAGCCCACCGCGTACTGGCTCACCCCCGAGGAGGATCCGATCGGCGACGTCTTCGGACGCATGACGCACCTCGCCGAGGAGGCCCGCGACCAGGACGCCACGATCGCCGTCGTGGTCTACGGCCTCCCGGGGCGCGACTGCGGGAACTTCTCCGCCGGCGGCCTGGACGAACCCGATTACGTCACCTGGACGGAAGAGATCGCCGCGGGCCTTCGCGCGGCAGGCGACCTGCCGAAGATCGTCGTCCTCGAGCCCGACAGCCTCGCCCTCGCACCCGAGTGCGGCAACGTCGCCGAACGGGTGGAGCAGCTCCGCGGCGCGATCGACCGGCTCGCCGGCCCGAACACCTGGATCTACGTCGACGGCGGTCACTCCAGCTGGCTTCCGGCGGAGGAGATGGCGGGCCTCATCTCGCAGCTCGACCGCGCCGGCAGCATCCGAGGGTTCGCCACGAACGTCTCCAACTACAACCACGCCAGCGAGGAGTTCGTCTACGCCCGGCAGCTGTCCGGGCTCCTCGACGGGGCGAGGGCCGTCGTCGACACCTCGCGCAGCGGCGCGGGGTCCAACGGCGAGTGGTGCAACCCCCGTGGCCGCCTCATCGGCGAGCCCGGCGGCACGCTCGCCGACGACGTGGTCGACACCAACCTCTGGATCAAGCCTCCCGGCGAATCCGACGGCGAGTGCAACGGCGGACCCGCCGCGGGGGTGTGGTGGCCGAGGGCCGCGATCGAGCTGACCCGCGAGGTCGACTGACCGACCGTCCGCGCTGGCCGGTCAGGCGCCGGCGACGAGCTCGGAGGTGAGGCGATAGCCCACGCCCCGCACCGTCTCGATGTACCGGGGGTTGGTGGGGTTGTCGCCGAGCTTGCGCCGCAGGTTCGTCATGTGCGCCTCGATCGCGCGCTTGTCGGCCTCGCCGACGAAGTAGGACGTCACGTAGGACTCGCCCCGCAGGACGAGGGTGAGATCGGCCTTGCTGCGCACGCGCCGCTTGGACTCCATGAGGGTCGCCAACAGGTCGAACTCGGTACGGGTGAGGTCGAGGGTGTCGCCGGCGACCATCACGATCCGGGTGTCGGGGTCCAGCTGGAGGTCGCGGTGGGCGAGCACGTTCACGCCGGCGAGCTCGCGCGGCCCCTGGTCGGCGGGGACGAGGTCGGTGCCGGCGTTCGGATCGGCGACGGGGTCGGCCGATGACGCCGACTGCGCGGCCATGATGATCGGCTCGAGCGGCGATCCGGGGCCGGTCGGCGGGGCCGTTTGCCCCGGGTGCCCACCCTGCTCGCCGGTGTAACCGGGGAAGGGCATCGCGGGACCGCTCGGCATCTGCGGCATCCCGGGCATGCCCTCGTACGGATAGGGGTACCCGACCGGCGCCTGCGGGTCGTGCGGACGCTGGGTGAGGGGCCGCGCTCCGGGGAAGGAGGGCCCGACGCTGTCCTGACGGGGGGTCTGCGAGATCTGCTGGGTCCGCGGGCGGCGCAGCAGCGCGTCGATGCGGGCGCGCAGCTCGCGGGGACGGAACGGCTTGACGATGTACTCGTCGGCGCCGGCGCCGAGCCCGAGCACCACATCGGCCTCGTCCTCGAGGCCCGTGAGCATGATGATGTAAGTGTCGGACTGGGCGCGGATGCGACGGGCCGCCTCGAACCCGTCCATGCCGGGCATGTTGACATCCAGCGTGGTGATGAGCGGCTGGTAGGACACCACCGCGCGGACCCCGTCGATCCCGTTGCCGACCGAGACCGTCGAGAATCCCGCCGCCTCGAGCACCTCGACGAGGAGGTGGCGGATGTCGGGATCGTCTTCGACGATGACGGCCGTCCGCAGGGCCATCGAGGGGTCGCTCATCGGCGGTTGCTCCCAAAAGTCGAAGAAGGGCGAGGGTGCCACGGCGGTCGGCCGTGCGTAAGCGCTGTCCACGGTCATGCTACACATCTCCCGTCGTGCGAGGCTTCTCCCGGCCGCCCGGGGTCAGACCTTGTATCCCTGGTAGCGGCGGATGAGCTTGAAGAACATCAGGAGCGTCTGCAGCACCGTGACGACACCGACGATCGGCCACCCGATCCACAGGATGGTGGACTGCACCATGGGCCCGAGCATCGTCCAGATGACGGCCATGGCCACGAGCACCGCGACCAGCAGCACCAGCGGCAGCCAGTGGGCGCTGCCGCCGCCCTTCTCGGCCTTGGCCTGCATCGCCCAGTTGTCGACCTTCTTGCGCGAGAGGAAGCGCGTCCACGACCGCAGGAAGTGACTGAGCCGGATCCACATGAAGATCTCGGCGGGGAAGGCCAGACCCGCGAACAGCAGATCACGCGAGTTGTGGCTCTTCATGGTGCGGGCGATGCGCAGGTTCAGCAGCGTCGCCACGACCGGCGGGATCAGCCACCACGGCGAGAAGATGAACGCGCCGATGGACAGCGATCCGGCAAGGAGGATCAGGAACGCCACGCGCACGAACAGGTTCGTCAGCATGCCGAAGTTCTCGAACCAGCGGAGCCGCAGGTTCGGGTGCAGCGGCTGACCCTTGGTGTCGCCCCGCTGGCCGGGCCACATCAGCTCGATCGCGCCGTAGGTCCACTTCACCTGCTGGGCGTCGTAGCCCTTCAGGGTGGTCATGCCCCCCACGTCGGCGCGGGCGTACGGGCTGATCTTGGTGAGGTAGCCGGCGCTCTTGATCTGCAGCGACAGCAGCGAGTCCTCCACCTCGCTGTCGCGCACCCACGGCGTCGACTGGTGGTTCTGGCGCATCACGTCGCGGAGGGCGTTGGTGGAGAAGATCGAGAACTGACCCCCCAGCACCGCCATGTTGCGTCCGCGCAGCAGATTCTGCAGGTTGAACGCGGCGAACTGGGTGCGCTGACCGGCGATGAGGAACTTGCCGACGAGGCCCTTGATGGGTCGATCGTCGATGGAGTAGATCGCCGAGATGCCGCCGATGCGCGAGTCGGAGACCGCCTCGGTCTCGAGGAACTCCACCGCCTTGGGATCGGCCATGGTGTCGCCGTCGACGCCGAGGAGGTAGTCGTAGCCCTCGACCAGCGAGTAGCCGTAGTTGAGCGCCCCGACCTTCTTGTCGGGGTTCTTGCCGATGTCGTGGACGAAGACCTCGGTGAACTGCTCGCCCAGGTCGTTGGTGATCTGGTGCGGGCCGGCGAACTCCGAGGCGACCTTGACGGTGGCGTCGGAGGAGTTGTTCACCACGACGTGGATGACGTCGGGCACCCGGGTCTGGCCGAGGAGGGACTCGAGCACCCCGGCGATCGACTCCTCCTCGTTGTAGGCGGGGATGATGCAGCCGATCGTGGAGCGGTGCCCGGTGAGGTTCTCCAGCACCGAGGAGAAGTCGTCGGCGAACCCGGGCTGGTCCAGCGGAACGTCCGCCGGCGGGCGGGGCACGGCCGACATGGGCGCGGTGCGGGGAAGGGCGACGGGGGTGTTCTGCTCGGTCATCGTGACATCCTGTGTCGATCAGAGCGGCCTGCTCACGCCGGGTGGCGTCCTGCCGCTTCCCCCACACTGGCGCTCCGACCGCGACATCCGCCCGACTTCTCGCCAAGCGCTCCGCAAGGTTGCCTCAAGGCTGGGTCGATGAACCCGCCACCGCCGCGGTGCCGTCGGGGTAGATGGCCACCGGCAGGTACTGATAGACGGTCTGCTGCTGGAAGGAGTTCTCGTCGTTGGCGTTGCCCTCGACCCACACGGTGAGGGCGAACTCCAGCGTGATGCCGTAGGTGTCCTCGGGCAGCTGGCTGATCGTGGTCTCGGGCACCAGGAGGCCGCCCTGGAAGCTGTTGAGCAGCAGACCGCGGTCCGAACGCAGGGTGTCGGTGGGCACGAGGGTGCGGGGATCGGCGCTGAACTGGAAGGGGCTCTGCACCTGACCGCTGGTCTGCGCGGTCTGCGAGGTCACCGACACCGACGAGAGGTAGACGCGTCGCTTGTCGGTGAGGACGGCCTTCTCGTCGACCCGGTGATCGTGGACGTTCACGGCGAACCCGAGGGTCTTCATGCGGGTGGGCGTCCACTCCTGCGTGCGCTTCGGGTCGGACGCCCAGACGTCCAGGCGCACTTCGAGCTGATCGGCGACCTCGGTGGACAGCGCCACCGACCCGTCGTAGGTGAACTGCGAGTCGAAGTCCATCGACGGTGAGGCCAGGGGCGTCGGAGTCGCCGCCGCCGCCGGTGCGCCCGCGGATTGCTGGAACTGGTTGAACGCATCGGCGACCTGCGCGCACCCCGACAGCGCCACGGTGAGGGCACCGGCGACGGCGACGACGAGAAGTCGCCGGGGGTGGCGGGCGAAGGGGGCTGAAGTGCTCACGGCGGGACTCCTGACGTGCCGGACATGCGAGGGGGGGCCGGTCTCCTCCGCGAACTGTGTGGGCACACCGCCCGGTTCGGGTTCGAGCGGTCTGCGGAAGCGACCGGTCCCGCCCCTCGCCGGTTACACAATCACGCCGTTCGGCCATCTTGAGGATCTTGAGCCTTTCTTGCGTGAGCCTTGCGCTTTCGGGTCCGTAGACTGACGCCACTGTCGTCACCGCGGGAATGCTTCCGCACTCATCCGCCTCCGGGAGGTTCCATGGGCACCCATCGCCGTGCCGCCGCGGGCGCTGCGGGCATCGCGCTCGCCCTGGCGCTCAGCCTCGTCCTCTCCGGCTGCGGGCCCGCACCCTGGGACTTCGGCGCCGAGCCGACGTCTTCCGCGTCCCCCAGCACCACCCCGTCCGAGGCCCCGACGCCGGTGCCCAACGACCTCTCCAGCGGGTCGACCGCCCGCGAGCTCGTCGCGGGTGCGGTCGCGGCGTCGGTGGACTACTGGTCCACGCTGTCGATGGATCGGTGGACGGCCGAGGCGCTGAAGCCCGTCAACCTGTCGATGACGACGACGGTCACCCCCGACGACGGTCAGAAGGTGTACCTCCAACGCGCGGTCATGGTGGCGGTGCCGCAGGGACCGGATGGCGCGATGGCGCCGTTGGAGGCGCAGATCGACCAGTCCTCTGTCGCGCCGGGCTACCTCGTGCTGTCGCCCTACAGCTACTCGCAGACCTTCAACGTCGGTTCGCTCCCCGCCGACGCCACTCACGTGCAGCTGCAGTTCAGCTACGACTTCCTCGTGCAGACCACCCCGACCTCGAGCGAGTTCGCCAAGCAGACCGCCAGCGACACCGTCACCGTTGCGATCGCCGCGTCGCCGGACTCGGGGGACGACGCGGAGTCCGACGCGGACGGCTGAGGCGTCCGGCCCCTCCTAGACGCCGACCCGCTCCCACCGGTCGCCGCCGGCGGCCCGAGCACTGTCGGCAGCCGCCTCGGCACGCTCGAGGAGCGCCTCGAGGTCGTCCTCGCCGCCGACCACGTCGCCGGGATCCACCGCGATCCATCCGACGCTCGCCGACACCTGGATCTCCATGCCGCCGGCGTTCTCCATCCGCCCCACCCGCGCGAGAGCGCCGCGAAGCGCTGCCCGCAGCACCGGCTCGGGCCGCGAGACGAGCACCACCACCGTGCCCGGACGCCGTTCGGCGATGTCGGCGTCGGCGGGGAGAGCCTCGCGGATCGCCTGGGCGAATCCTTCGCAGACGGCTGCGAACCCGGCCACACCGACCGCGTCGCGCACATCGGCCTCGTCGTCGAGCCGGAACACCAGCAGCGCCCAGGAGTGCTCCCCGCGCCGCGCCGCGCGTACCAGCCGATCGCGGCACCCCGTGAGGAAGTCCTCCCAGGGCGTGCGGGCATCCCTGCTGATCAGCCGTTCGCGCCGAGTGGCGAAGCCGACCAGCGACACCAGCGCGCAGACCATGTAGATGACGAAGCCCAGCTGGTTCACCGACCGGACGAACTGCAGATCGTCGCCGCTCGAGGCGGGGAAGATGAGCCCCGCCACGGCGACGAAGGCGGCGAGCGCCGCGTTCAGCACCGAGATCACGACGAGCGGATACAGCACGGTGTCTCCCCGGTCGGGCAGGCGCAGCCATTCCACGAGGAGCAGGAAGGCGAACACGGCCGAGAGGAAGAAGACGATGCGGAACACCACGCTGTACGCCTCGGTGGCGCCTGCAGCGACGAGGAGCACCGGGCTGATCGCCGACAGCAGCGCCGCCAGCCACCACCGCGACCCGGCACCCCGGAGCGTGCGGAATCCGGCCCAGATGAACCCGGGCGCCCCCATGAGAACGCCGATCGACACCCGGCGCATCGCCTCGGAGTCGACGGTCTCGGCCAGCACGATACCCCACGACGAGATCATCGCGATCAGGAACGCGATCGACCACAGCAGCGTCGAACGGTGGGGGCGGTCCAGGAACGCCACGCCGATCATGACGACCACGCCGAGGGTGGCCACCGTCGCCTGCGCGAGGGCGAGATTGGGCCCACTGAAGGAGGGGATCGCGTCGATCATGCGACGCGCGCCCGCGGGACCGTCACGCGAGCGGTCGTCCCCGCCCCGAGCTCGGATGTCAGCGTCAGTCCTCCGCCGTGCGCCTCGACGATGTCGCGGGCGATCCCGAGACCGAGCCCCGTCCCCGGAGCGGTGCGCCCGGCGGCCGAAGAGCGGAAATAGGGTTCGAACACCCGGTCGATCTCGTCGTCCGGGATCCCGATGCCCGAGTCGGCGACATCGACCCGGACGCGGTCGCCGTCGGCCGCCGCCCGCACCGACACCGTTCCCTGGCGGGGCGTGTACTTCACCGCGTTGGTGAGGAGATTGTCGAACACCTGGCGAAGGCGGAAGGCGTCGCCGCGCACGGGCAGCGACGCGGGCAGCTCGGTGAGCAGTGTGATGTTGCGCGACCGCGCGTTGGCCTGCACCCCCGCGAGCGAGGCCTCCAGGACCGTGCGCAGATCGATCTCGTCGGTCCCCCGCGGTGCGGTGAACGAGGAGCGGGAGTCGCGGAGCGTCTGCTCGAGCATCGTGAGCATCCGTTCGGCCGACGCCTCGATGACGGCGAAGTCGTCGCGACTGCCGGCATCGAGGTCGCGCTCCAGCGCGAGCTCGGCGCGTCCCAGGATGACGGTGAGCGGATTGCGGATCTCGTGGGAGGCCATCGCGACGACCTGGTCGCGGGCCCGCTCGGCGTGGAGGAGTGCGGTGACGTCACGGACGACCAGCAGCATGCTCGCCTCGCCCTCGGTCCGCGACGCCAGCGGGCTCGCCGACGCCGTCACCGCACGCCAGGTCCCCTCGGCATCCAGGAGCCAGAAGGTCTCGGGATCGAACGCCTCGCCGCGGGCGGCGCGCGCGAACGGGCGCTCGTGGGCCGGGACCTCGGGACCGTCCACCACGACGTGCTCGATCACCGTCGCCGCCGCAGGGCTCTCCTGCTCGCCGAGGCCGTAGAGGCGCCGATAGGCGGCATTCAGGGCGAGGAGTTCTCCGTCCGGCGCCAGCCGCACGATGCCCAGGTCGATGCCGTCGATCATCTCGGCGATACGACGCTCCTGCGCGGTCGACCGATCGAGCGTCGACCGCAGGCGCCTGGCCTGCTGACGCAGCAGCCGTTTGAAGGCGCGGGTGCGCCGGGACCCGACGTGCAGGGTGATGCCGATGAAGCTCAGGACGATGATGACCAGCACGACGCGGATCGTGGAGTCCGGGCCGGGGGTGACACTCGCCACGACGAGAAGGAACAGGCCGACCGCGCCGAGGGCCACGGCGAGGGTGCGGGCCCCGTAGTACAGGGCGATCCAGACGATCGGGAAGGTCCAGAGGAACGCGAAGCGCAGATCGCCGTCGAGATTCAGCAGACCCACGGCGAAGAGGTCGGCGAACGGCACGATGAGCACCGCCGCGGAGGACAACCTCGCCCACGGTGCGATCATCGTCGCCGCGGTGATCGCCACGAGCAGCAGGATGCCGCTGGTGAAGGCCCAGCCGGCCAGCCGCATCGGCTGGATGAACATCAGCAGGATGACCACGGCGAGGACGGTCGCCCCCAGCACAAGCTGGCTCAGCCAGATCGATCGGGTGCGGCTCGAGATCGGTGCCGGAGCCAGGACGCCGGTGTCGGGCGAGGTCGACCACGTCGCAGTCGCCGCCGGGGCAGCGTCTGCCGTTCGCGATCTGCCCCCCGACGACATACGCAGAGTTTAGCCACGTGGGCCCACCCGATTCAGCCAGGTGAATGCACCCGCTCAGCCCGCCGTGGGCACCTCCACCGGCTGGGCGGAGGTGACGCTGGCCGTCACCAGGATGGGGAGGTGGTCCGAGAGTCCCTGCGGCAGGGTGCGGACCCGATCGATGGTGAACCCGGATGAGGTCACGAAGTCGTAGTGGCCGCGGAAGAAGCGGTAGCGCGTGTAGGTCCGCGCGTCGCTGAGGCTCAGTTCGTACCCCTGCTCGCGGACCTTCTGCCCGAGGTTCTCCTTGAACACCGGATAGTTGTAGTCGCCGACCATCAGCGCGGGAAGCCCCTCGCCGAGCTGCTCCAGCTCGGCGAGGGCGGTGCGGATCTGGTGACGGCGCAGCGAGTTGAGGGCGGTGAGCGGCGCCGCATGGAACGATGCGACGATGACGTCGGTGCCGTGATCGATGTCGTGCAGCCGCACCCCCAGCATCCGCTCTTCGGCGGGCTTGAGCAGGTGGTCGTGCAGCGACTTCTTCAGCGCGAGCGCCCGGACCTCCACGGCGCGGAAGGTGTTGGCGCGGTAGTAGACCGCCAGTCCCAGCCGGTTGCGCGAGGTGGCGTCGGCGAGGCGGAGCCCGGCGATCTCGTCGGGGATGTCGGAGGTGTCGTACTCCTGCAGACACAGGACGTCCGCACCGTGGCGTTCGACGAGCTCAGCCAGCTCGCCCGCGGCGCGGTGCTTGCGCAGGTTGTACGAGATCACTCTCATCGTCGCCCAGCATAGGACCGCGGCAGGGGCCGGAGGCTGACGGGGAGGTGACCCATAAGGGATGATCAGGTTTCGTCAGTCCGTCGCCCGGCGCGCCCGGGTCTGTTCCGCCCGCGCGGCGAGCAGGTCGTCGGCGGGGTAGCCCACCTCGGCCAGGGTCAGCCCGCGTGCGGCGAGGACATGGATCTCGGGCACCTTGCCGCCGCGGTCACGGATGACGGCGAGGTCGCCCGGGTCCAGGCGCCCCTCTCCCACCGCGACGCAGCCGCCCACGAGCGCTCGCACCATGCTGTGGCAGAACGCATCGGCCTTCACGTCGGCGACGAGCACGCCGTCGGCACCGCGACGCCAGCCGAAGGCGAGCAGGGTGCGGATCGTGGTCGCCTCGTCGCGGGGCTTGCAGTACGCCGCGAAGTCGTGGAGTCCGATGAGGGAGCGCGCCGCGGCATCCATCCGCTCCTCATCGAGGTGCGACCGCACGCTCGTGGTGCGGTGCCGCTCGAGAGGGTCGTACCCGGTCGCGCGGTCGGCGATGCGGTAGACGTAGCGCCGCCAGACCGCCGAGAAGCGGGCGTCGAAGCCCGCGGGCGCGATCGTCGTCGACCGCACGGTGAGGTCGGCGTACGCGCCCAGCACCCCGTTGACACGTCGGGCGAGCTGGGCGACGGGGTCGGGATCCGCCTGGCCGCGGGGCGCACGCGCGGCGGCCAGGCGGCCCTGCTGGGTCGGATCGAGATCGAGATGGGCGACCTGACCGGTGGCATGGACCCCGGCATCGGTGCGCCCGGCCACCACGACGCGCGGATCGCCACTCAGCACGCGACCGAGGGCGGATTCCAGCGTCTCCTGCACGGTGCGGAGGCCCGGCTGCCGAGCCCATCCGCGGAAGTGCGTGCCGTCGTAGGAGAGGTCGAGACGGATGCGCACCGCACCAGCGTAGTTCGCCGTCCGACCTCTCTCGGGGATTCCCCCGTGGCCCGGGCGTGAGGCGACGTACACTGTGGTGTTCCCCTCCGCAGGATCGTCGACCCGACCCGGTTTCCCATGACGCTCACCGCCCCCACGCTCCTCAGCAGCCCCAGCTCGCAGCCCGCCGACCCCCCGCGCCGGTACGCGGGACTGGACGGGATGCGGGCGGTCGCCGTCGCACTCGTGGTGATCTATCACCTCTTCCCCGCGATGCTCCCGGGCGGGTTCATCGGCGTGGACGTCTTCTTCGTCATCAGCGGGTTCCTCATCACCAACCTGCTGCTGCGCGAACACGCCCGGAGCGGCCGGATCAGGCTGATCGACTTCTGGCGGCGCCGGGCCCGCCGCCTGCTGCCGGCGCTCGGCCTGGTGGTGATCGTGTGCTCGAGTGCGGCGCTCGCCGTCGGCGGCGACGTGCTCGTGCGTCTGGGGGCCCAGGTGCTGGGGGCGGCGACCTTCAGCTACAACTGGGTCTCGCTCACCGGCGACGGCGGCTACTTCGCCGCCGCGACCCCCGAACTCTTCCGCAACTTCTGGTCGCTCGCGGTCGAGGAGCAGTTCTACGTCGTCTGGCCCCTCGTGCTGCCTCTGTTCCTGCTCCTCCCCCGCGCCTGGGCGCGCGCCGGAGCGGCAGTGCTCCTGGCCACGGCCTCGGCGCTGTGGATGGCGGTGCTGGTGACCACGGGGGCGGGAGCGCCCGGCGGCGACGTCACCCGCGCCTACTTCGGCACCGACACCCACGCCTTCGGCATCCTCCTCGGGGTGGCCCTGGCGTTCGCCACGACGGCGGTGCTCGGGCGGGGATCGCCGGCCTCGCGACCGCGGTGGACCTCGCCGGTGGGGGCGGCGGCGATCTCGGGACTGGTGCTGCTGTCGTTCCTCGCGCCGGTCGACGCGGTCTCCACCTTCCCCGGAACGCTGGTGGCGGCGAGCCTCCTCTCCGCCGCGGCGATCACCGCCGGCGTCTGGCCCGGGTCGCGGTTCGGCTCGGCGATCGACGCCCAGCCGCTGCGCTGGATCGGCGACCGCTCCTACGGCATCTACCTCTGGCACTGGCCGATCCTCGTGCTCCTCCTCGCGGGTCTGCAGGGCACCGGCGCGGAGGCAGGTGTCCCCGGGAGCGTAGGGCTCGCGGCCCTCGTGCTCACCCTCGGCGCGGCCGAGCTGTCGTACCGCTTCGTCGAGACGCCGGTGCGCCGGAATGGATTCCGCGAGTCGCTCCGCCGGCTCGGGCGGGCGCTGCGCGCCGGTGCGGCTGCGCGCGTGGGCGCGCTGGTCGCCGGCGCCGTCGCGATCGCGCTCGTGATCGGGACGGGGGCAGCGGTCACCGCGGCACCGACGGTGTCGTCGGGGCAGGCGATGGTGGATGCCGGACAGCGCGCCCTCGCGGAGGCCGACGCACCGTCCGAGGCGCCCGGCGCCGGTGAGCCGGGCTCGGGGGCGGCGGGTCCGTCGGCGGGCCCGCGAGACGGTGCGTCCGCGCCATCCGCTCCCCCGGCCCCCGTGCCCGGCGTCCCGTCCGGCGACAGCGTGCCGCGGCCCGCGCCGACGCCGGTGACCGGGGATCAGATCACCGCGGTCGGCGACTCGGTCATGCTCGCCTCCGCCCCGGCGCTCCTGGAGCGCTTCCCCGGTATCGCCGTCGACGCGGCCGTGTCGCGCTCGGCCTGGGCCGGCCCGGGTATCCTGCAGCAGCTCGCCGACACCGGGCAGCTGCGCCCGTACGTCGTGCTGGGCCTGGGTACGAACGGTCCCGTCGACCGCGACGCCCTCGAGCGGATGGCGGCGATCGCCGGCCCCGAGCGCACCCTCGTCCTCGTCAACGCGTTCGCGCCGCGGGAATGGATCCCCGGCGTCAACGCCGAGCTGGCGGACTTCGCGGCGACGCACCCCCGCGTCTTCATCGCCGACTGGTCGGGAGCGATCGCGTCGAGGCCCGAGCTGCTCGCCGGGGATCAGATCCACCCCGACTCGGGCGGCGGCGCGGTCTTCGCCGACACCGTCGGGCAGGCCGTCGATCGCGCCGAGGAGCATCGCGCGCTCCTCGCCTACGAGCAGGAGCTGCGCGCCTGGCGGCGCGCGCACTTCACCGTCGGACGCGAGTTCGAGTAGGCCCGCCGCGGCCTGCGACCCGCAAACGCCGTTGCTCGAGGTGACACGATTGGTCGCCCGAAGCCCGATCCCGCGACCACTTGCGCCACCCCGATCCGACATCGCAGATCGACGTGACACGAACGGTCGTCGGTACCCCGCCTCGACGACCACTTGCGCCACCCCGATCCGAAAGCAGATCGACGTGACACGAACGGTCGTCGGTACCCCGCCTCGACGACCACCTCCGCCATCCGATCCGGACCCTGCGCCGAAACGACGAGACCCGCCACCCCAGGGGGCGACGGGTCTCGGACGACCGGGGTCGTTACTTCTTATCAGCGTCGGCGTCGGCGTCAGCGTCAGCGTCGGCGGTGGAGTCACCCTCCACGACGGCGTCTTCGGCGGCCTTCTCGGCGGCGGCGCCCTCTTCGGGCGACTCCGAACCGGCGTCGGTGTTCTCGTCAGCGGTGCTGTCTTCCACGGGGGCCTCCTCGGTGGTGTCCTCCGCGCCAGTCTCCTCCGCGGGGGTGTCCTCCGCAGCGGGCTTGACAGCCGGAGCCGCCTTGGCCGACGAGCGCGAGCTCTTGACCTTGGGGGTCACCGGGTCCAGCACCAGCTCGATGACGGCCATGGGCGCGTTGTCACCCTTGCGGTTGCCGATCTTGGTGATGCGGGTGTAGCCACCCGGGCGGTCGGCCACCAGCGGCGCGATCTCGGTGAAGAGGACGTGCACGACCTCCTTGTCACCGATCACCGATAGCACCCGGCGACGCGCGTGCAGGTCGCCGCGCTTGGCGAAGGTGATGAGGCGCTCGGCCAGCGGGCGCAGGCGCTTGGCCTTGGTCTCGGTGGTCTGGATCGACTTGTGGGTGAAGAGGGCCGCGGCGAGGTTCGCAAGCAGCAGGCGCTCGTGGGCGGGGCCGCCTCCGAGGCGGGGACCCTTCGTGGGCTTGGGCATGTCAGTTACTCCAGTCGAAAGTCAGTCGGGATGCCGCAGCTCAGACGTTCTCGTCGTCGTAGCCGCCGTAGAAGTGCGCGCCATCGAACCCGGGGACCGAGTCCTTCAGCGACAGGCCGAGAGAGGTGAGCTTGTCACGCACCTCGTCGACCGACTTCTGGCCGAAGTTGCGGATGTTCATCAGCTGCGTCTCCGAGAGGGCGACGAGCTCGCTGACCGTGTTGATGCCCTCGCGCTTGAGGCAGTTGTACGAGCGCACCGACAGGTCGAGGTCCTCGATGGGCATCGACAGCTCGTTGGAGAGGACGGTCTCGACCGGCGCCGGGCCGATCTCGATGCCCTCGGCCTCGACGTTCAGCTCGCGGGCGAGACCGAACAGCTCGGTGAGGGTGCGTCCGGCCGACGCGACGGCGTCGCGAGGGGCGATGGAGGGCTTGGATTCGACATCCAGCACGAGCTTGTCGAAGTCGGTGCGCTCCCCGGCACGGGTCGCCTCGACGCGGTACGACACCTTCAGCACGGGCGAGTAGATCGAGTCGATCGGGATCTGCCCGGCCTCGGCGTACTCGTTGCGGTTCTGGGTCGCCGACACGTAGCCACGACCGCGCTCGATGGTGAGCTCGAGCTCGAACCGGGCGGTGTCATTGAGGGTCGCGATGACCAGCTCGGGGTTGTGCACCTCGACACCGGCGGGAGCGGAGATGTCGGCAGCGGTGACCTCACCGGCGCCGGTCTTGCGCAGGTACGCAGTGATGGGCTCGTCGCGCTCGCTGGAGACGACCAGCTGCTTGATGTTGAGGATGATCTCGGTGACATCCTCTTTCACACCGGGGATGGTGCTGAACTCGTGGAGGACGCCGTCGATGCGGATCGACGTCACGGCAGCACCGGGAATCGACGACAGGAGGCTGCGACGCAGCGCGTTGCCGATCGTGTAGCCGAAGCCGGGCTCCAGCGGCTCGATGACGAAACGGCTGCGGAACTCCCCGACCTTCTCCTCGGTCAGAGTGGGACGCTGTGCGATGAGCACGATGTGTTCCTTTCAATCACGTGCCCGCTATATGACACGTGCGGTGGGTGAAGTATTGAGTTGTGTCCGGGGATGCCGCGGAGGCGCGCACCACGAGGGGCCGCGCCCCGCGGCATCCGGAAAATCAGCGCGTCAGACGCGGCGACGCTTGGGCGGGCGGCACCCGTTGTGCGCCTGCGGCGTGACGTCCTGGATCGAACCGACCTCGAGGCCGGCGGCCGTCAGCGAACGGATCGCGGTCTCGCGGCCCGAGCCCGGGCCCTTGACGAAGACGTCGACCTTCTTGACGCCGTGCTCCTGCGCCTGACGGGCAGCCGACTCCGCGGCCATGCCGGCGGCGTAGGGGGTGGACTTGCGCGAGCCCTTGAAGCCCACGCCACCCGAGGACGCCCAGCTGATCACGGCGCCCGACGGGTCGGTGATCGAGACGATGGTGTTGTTGAACGTCGACTTGATGTGGGCCTGGCCCACGGCGATGTTCTTCTTCTCCTTGCGGCGCGGCTTGCGCGCGGCGGACTTGGCCTGTGCCATGTGCGTGTTCTCCTAAACCCTGCAGGCCGCGCTCAGCGCGCCTTCTTCTTGCCGGCGACGGTGCGCTTCGGACCCTTGCGGGTGCGCGCGTTGGTCTTGGTGCGCTGTCCGCGCACCGGGAGGCCGCGGCGGTGACGGATGCCCTCGTAGGATCCGATCTCGACCTTGCGGCGGATGTCTGCGGCCACCTCGCGGCGGAGGTCACCCTCCACCTTGTAGTTGGCCTCGATGTAATCGCGGAGGGCGATGAGCTGGTCGTCGCTCAGGTCCTTCACACGGATGTTCTCGTCGATCTCCGTCTGGGCGAGGATCTCGTGCGAGCGGGTACGGCCCACGCCGTAGATGTAGGTCAGGGCGATGACCACGCGCTTATCGCGCGGGATGTCGACGCCGGCAAGACGTGCCATGCGGCTCTCCTAGGAGTTGGTGGAGGTGTGGGGCAGGACCGGTGCCCGGGCCTCCGCCCCGAGGTGTCCGCCGCTCGCGCGGGTTCTGGTCCTGCCTGTGTGTCTTCAGTTATGGGTCTTCGTCGTGAGATCTGAGCTCAGCCCTGGCGCTGCTTGTGGCGCGGGTTGGACTTGCAGATCACCATCACGTTGCCGTGGCGACGGATCACCTTGCAGTGATCGCAGATGGGCTTGACGGAGGGGTTGACCTTCATGATGTTCCTGTTCGCTGTCTTCGCCGGGCACGCGGGTTCTTCCGACCCCGCGTGGGGCGTTACTTCTCGACCGGTCTAGCGGTAGCGGTAGACGATACGGCCGCGGGTGAGGTCGTAGGGGCTGAGCTCCACGACCACGCGGTCCTCGGGGATGATGCGGATGTAGTTCTGCCGCATCTTGCCTGAGATCGTGGCGAGCACCTTGTGACCGTTGGTGAGCTCCACGCGGAACATCGCGTTCGGCAGCGCCTCGGAGATGACACCCTCGATCTCGATGACACCGTCTTTCTTCGCCATAAACTCGCTATCGCTTGCATGCAGACCGGCCGGTCTGCGGTGGATGGGATTGTGGTGCGGCGACACGCCAATGAAGGCGCAACGCACCAAAGATCAACTATAGGTGATATCGCACCCCGCGGCAAACCGCCGTCGCGCTCGCCCTTCGCTCGCGGCCCCGTGAGGCTTCATCCGTCGAAGATGCACGCTTCGGGCTCCCTCGGCGTACATCTGCGACGGATGAAGGAAGGGGATGCCGCGCGCAGCGCACGAGCCGCGCGCGAAGCGCGGGCGCGCCGTCGGTCAGGAGAACAGCGAGGGGAAGTCCGCCGGCGCGGGAATGGTGTCGTTCGCGATCGTCTCGCCGTTGACCGCGAGTGTCGGGGTCGCGATGCCCGACTGACCGGGCTGGATGGGCGTCTGCTCGGTCATCGACGACACGAAGCCGCTGTAGCGCCGCTCGCTGACGCACGCGTCGACACCGTCGGCGCCGACCGATCCGGCGATCTCGATGAGCTGCTCGTCCGTCAGCCCCGTCGAGCCCTCCGCCGGCTGGTTGGCGTACAGCGCCTGCATGTACGACACCGCCGCATCGGGCGCCGTCTCGGCGACGCAGTACATGGCGTTGGCCGCCCGCGTAGAGTATTCGGTCCCCTGCGAGAACCGGTCGAGGATCGCGATGGGGTGGATGTTGAGGGTGATCGTTCCCTCGTCGACGAGCCCCTGCACCGTCTCCCCGTACGCCTGCTCGAACTGGTTGCAGATCGGGCACATGAAGTCGATGTAGGTGTCGAGGGTCTGCTCCCCCGTCCCGACCTCGATCGCTCCGGTCTCGGCGTTGATCGACGCCGCCTGCGGCGCCGGCCCCGCGTCATCCGACTGATTGTTCGACCACACGACGATGGCCGCGGTGACCACGAGCGCGAGCACCACGGCGATGCTCACGAGGATCGCGAACCAGTTGACCTTGCGCGCGGCCGTTGCCATCGGCGTCCTCCCTGAATGTCCCGGCGCTACCGGATCGGTGCCGGGGTGACGCCGAACGGCGCGAGCCCGGCTGCGCCGCCGTCGGGCGCGGTGAGCACCCACACACCGTCATCATGCACCGCAACGCTATGTTCCCAGTGTGAGCCGGCCGACCCGTCGACGGTCGAGACGGTCCAGCCGTCGTCCTCGACGAACGTCGCATCCGACCCCGCGACCACCATCGGCTCGATCGCGAGGGCGAGACCGGGCTGCACCTCGGGGCCGGGATCGTCGACGCGGTAGTTGAACACCGATGGCGACTCGTGCATCTTCCGCCCGATGCCGTGACCGACGTACTCGCGGAGGATGCCGTAGTCCTCGCCGTGGGCGCGGATGTAGTCCTCGATCGCCGCACCCACGTCCGCGATGTGGCGGGCGGACGCCAGCGCCGCGATGCCCGCCCACAGCGACCCCTCCGTCACGCGCGAGAGATGCTCGCGCTCGGCCACGAGCTCGGGGCGCGACGGGTCGGGGAGCACGACGGTGAACGCCGAATCCCCGTTCCATCCCTTGTACTCGGCACCGGCATCGATGGAGAGGATGTCACCGGGCTCGAGCGGCCGGTCGCCGGGGATGCCGTGCACCACCTGCTCGTTCACCGAGGCGCAGACGGTGTGGCGGTACCCGCGCACCATCTGGAAGTTCGATTTCGCGCCGCGCGAGACGATCAGGTCGGATGCCGCGGCATCCAGCTCGAGCGTCGTGACACCGGGTGCGATGAGGGCCTTCACCGCGGCGAGGGCGTCGGCGGTGATAAGACCGGGGTCGACCATCGCCCGCAGCTGCGCGGGGGTCTTGTAGATCGAGCGGCGAAGTCCCACGACGGGGCTCACGCGGCGGCCGGGCTCCCGAGGCCGCGGGCCCGGAGAGCGGCGAGGATGCGATCGGTGATCTCGTCGACCGATCCCGTGCCGTCGATCTCGTCGACGATGCCCCGGGTGGCGTACACGCCGATGATCGGCGCCGTCTCGCTCTCGTAGATCGCCAGACGCTGCGCGATGACGGTTTCGGTGTCGTCGGCGCGACCCTGCTCGAGCGCCCGCTTGCTGAGGCGCGCGATGGACTCCTCGCGAGGGACCTCGAGCACGATGACCGCGTCGAGCTTCTCATCGCGCCCGCCCAGGAACTCATCCAGGTGCATCACCTGCGGGAGGTTCCGCGGGTAGCCGTCGAGGAGGAATCCGCCCGCGGCATCCTCCTTCGACAGCCGGTCGCGCACGACGGCGCTCGTCAGCTCGTCGGGGACGAGCTGCCCGGCGTCGATGATCTCCTTGACCTGCACGCCGAGGTCGGTGCCGCCGGCGACGTTGGCGCGGAAGACGTCGCCGGTCGAGACGACGGGCACGCCCAGCGCCTCGGCGATGCGGACGCCCTGGGTGCCCTTGCCCGAGCCCTGGGGACCGACGATGAGAAGGCGAGCCATCAGCGCAGGAGCCCTTCGTAGTGACGCTGCTGCAGCTGCGCGTCGATCTGCTTGACGGTCTCAAGACCCACACCGACGATGATGAGTATCGAGGCGCCGCCGAACGGGAAGTTCTGGTTCGCCCCGACGAGCGCCAGCGCGAACAGCGGCAGGAGCGCGACGAGGCCGAGGTAGATCGAGCCCGGGAGGGTGATGCGGGTCAGCACGTAGTCGAGGTACTCCGCGGTCGGGCGCCCGGCGCGGATGCCGGGGATGAATCCGCCGTACTTCTTCATGTTGTCGGCGACGTCGACCGGGTTGAAGGTGATCGCGACGTAGAAGTAGGTGAACCCGACGATGAGCAGGAAGTACAGCGCCATGTACAGCGGGTGGTCGCCCGAGACGAGGTACTGCTGGATCCACGCGACCCAGCCCGGAACCTCCTGGCCCGGCTGCGGCTGGTTGAACTGCGCGATGAGGGCGGGGATGTACAGCAGTGACGAGGCGAAGATCACCGGCACCACACCGGCCATGTTGACCTTGATCGGGATGTAGGTGTTCGTGCCGCCGTACGTGCGCCGGCCGACCATGCGCTTGGCGTACTGGACGGGGATCCGCCGCTGCGACTGCTCGACGAAGACGACCAGCGCGACGACGACCATGCCGACGGCGAGGACGAGGAGGAAGACCTCGAAGCCGCGCGACTGGGCGATGGCCCACATCGAGGCGGGGAAGGCGGCGGCGATCGAGGTGAAGATCAGCAGCGACATGCCGTTGCCGATGCCCCGCTCGGTGACGAGCTCGGCGAACCACATGATGAGGCCCGTGCCGGCGGTCATCGTGATGATCATCAGCAGCTGCGCCCACCACACGTCGTTGGTGAGGAGCTGCTCGCACTCGGGGATGCCGGTGATGCCGAACAGCTGGCCGCTGCGCGCCACGGTCACGAGGGTCGTCGACTGCAGGAGCGCCAGCGCGATCGTCAGGTACCGGGTGTACTGGGTGAGCTTGGCCTGCCCCGCCTGGCCCTCCTTGTACAGCGCCTCGAAGTGCGGGATGACCACGCGCAGCAGCTGCACGATGATCGTCGCCGTGATGTAGGGCATCACCCCGAGCGCGAAGATGGACAGCTGCAGCAGCGCCCCGCCCGAGAACAGGTTCACCAGCGACAGCAGGCCCTCAGTGCCGGCGCTGTCGCGCAGGCAGGACTGGACGTTCGGGAAGTCCACGAACGGTGCCGGCACGTGCGCGCCGAGGCGGTACAGGGCGATGATGGCCAGGGTGAAAGCGATCTTCCGCCGCAGATCCGGAGTGCGGAAGACACGCGCGATGGCGCTGAACAAGAGGCTGCCTCCATTGGGGATGCCGACGACCACGTGGGCACGCCGACTCCCAGGGTAACGCGAGGAGGGGCCGGAGCGAACTCCGACCCCTCCTGCAGGCCTTACTGGGCGGTGCCCGCCGACTCGCCGGCCGAGACCGAGCCGCCTGCGGCGACGATCTTCTGCTCGGCGGAGCCCGACACCTTGTCGACCGAGACGTTGAGCGCGACCGAGATGTCGCCGGTGCCGAGCACCTTGACCTTCTCGTTCTTGCGCACCGCGCCCTTGGCGACGAGGTCGCCGATGGTCACGTCGCCGCCCTGCGGGTAGAGCTCGGCGAGCTTGTCGAGGTTGACCACCTGGTACTCGACGCGGAACGGGTTCTTGAACCCGCGCAGCTTCGGCGTACGCATGTGGAGGGGCATCTGCCCGCCCTCGAAGCCGACCTTGACCTGGTACCGGGCCTTGGTTCCCTTGGTACCGCGACCGGCCGTCTTACCCTTCGAACCCTCACCACGACCCACGCGGGTCTTCGCGGTGTGAGCGCCGGGGACCGGGCGGAGGTGGTGCACCTTGAGCACGCCCGGGCGCGAAGCCGGGGCATCCTTCTTGGGTGCGCTCTTCGCGGCGGTCTCCTTCTTCGGCGCAGCCTTGCGCGCCGTGGTCTTCTTCGGCGCGGACTCGACGGCCTCGACCGTCTCTTCCTTCTTCTCCGCCATCAGTCGATCTCCTCAACCTTCACGAGGTGGGCGACGGTGCGCACGTACCCGCGGGTCTGGGCGTCATCGGGACGGACGACGGTGTCGCCGATCCGCTTGAGACCCAGGCTCCGGAGGGTGTCGCGCTGATTCTGCTTCTCGCTCACCTTGGACTTGATCTGCGTCACCTTCAGACGCGCGGCCATCAGGCACCTACCTTCGCTGCAGCCGCGGCCTCGGCCTCGGCGCGGACCAGACGCGCGGGAGCGACCTGGTCGAAGTCCAGTCCACGACGCGCGGCGACGTGACGGGGCTCCTCCAGCTGCTTCAGCGCCGCGACGGTCGCGTGAACGATGTTGATCGTGTTCGACGACCCCAGCGACTTCGACAGCACATCGTGGATTCCCGCGCACTCGAGGACGGCACGCACCGGGCCGCCCGCGATCACGCCGGTACCGCCGGCGGCGGGGCGCAGCAGCACCACACCGGCAGCGGCCTCACCCTGGACGGGGTGCGGGATGGTCGAGCCGACGCGAGGCACGCGGAAGAAGTTCCGCTTGGCCTCTTCGACGCCCTTCGAGATCGCCAGCGGCACCTCGCGGGCCTTGCCGTAGCCGACACCCACGAGCCCGTTGCCGTCGCCGACGACGACGAGCGCCGTGAAGCTGAAGCGGCGACCACCCTTGACGACCTTCGACACGCGGTTGATCGTCACGACGCGCTCGAGGAACTGGCTCTCGCTGCGGTCGCGCGACCCGCGGTCGCGGTTGGGGTTGCGCTCACGTCCACCGCGGCGCGGCTCGCGCTCACGCTCGGCAGGAGCGGTAGCGGTGGCGGCCTCGGCCGGAGCCTCGGCAGCGGCCTCTGCGGTCACGTTGTTCTCCTTGTTGTCACTCACAGGTTGAGCCCCCCTTCGCGGGCGCCGTCGGCGATGGCCGCGACACGACCTGCGTATCGGTTGCCGCCGCGGTCGAACACCACGTCGGAGACGCCGGCGGCCTTCGCGCGCTCAGCGACCAGCTCGCCGACCTTGCGGGCCTTGGCGGTCTTGTCGCCGTCGAATCCGCGCAGGTCGGTTTCAAGCGTCGATGCGGATGCCACGGTGTGGCCCTTGCTGTCGTCGACGACCTGGACGAACACGTGACGTGCCGAACGGGTGACGACCAGGCGGGGACGCTCGGAGGAGCCGACGACCTTCTTGCGAAGGCGGGCGTGACGGCGCGATCGCGCGTCGGACTTCGTCTTCACAGCCATGGTTACTTACCAGCCTTTCCGGCCTTGCGCCGGACGACCTCGCCGGCGTAGCGCACACCCTTGCCCTTGTACGGCTCGGGCTTGCGGATCTTGCGGATGTTCGCAGCCACCTCGCCGACGGCCTGCTTGTCGATGCCGCTCACGGTGACCTTGTTGTTGCCCTCGACCGTGAGCGTGATGCCCGCGGGGGGCTCGACGAGCACCGGGTGCGAGAAGCCGAGCGCGAACTCGATCGAGCTGCCCTTCTGCGCGACGCGGTAGCCGGTGCCGACGACCTCGAGGCCCTTGGTGTAGCCCTGGGTGACGCCGATGATGTTGTTGTTGATGAGCGTGCGGGTCAGGCCGTGGAGCGACCGAGACTCGCGCTCGTCGTCGGGACGGGTGACGATCACCTGGTTGTCCTCGACCTTGACTTCGATGGGGCGGGCCACGGTGAGCGCAAGCTCGCCCTTGGGGCCCTTGACCGCGACATCCTGCCCGGTCACCGTGATGGTGACGCCGGAGGGGATGTCGATCGGCAGACGTCCGATACGCGACATGTCAGATCACCACACGTAGGCGAGGACTTCCCCACCCACGCCCTTCTGCTCGGCCTGCCGGTCGGTGAGAAGACCGGAGGAGGTGGACAGGATGGCAACGCCGAGGCCGCCGAGGACCGTGGGGATCTCAGAGGACTTCGCGTAGACGCGCAGTCCCGGCTTCGACACGCGCTTGATGCCGGCGATGGACCGCTCGCGGTTCGGGCCGTACTTCAGCGTCAGGGTGAGCGTCTGGCCGACACGGGCCTCCTCGACGGCCCAGTCGGAGATGTAGCCCTCCTGCTTGAGGATGTCGGCGATGTGGGTCTTGAGCTTCGAGCTCGGCAGCGACACGGAGTCGTGGTGCGCCGAGTTCGCGTTGCGCAGACGGGTCAGCATGTCAGCGACCGGGTCTGTCATCGTCATTTCTTAGCTTCTTTCGTTCATGAGGTATCGGCAGCCGTTACACGACTGACGACCTTCCATGGTCAGGTGTTACTGCTGTGCACCCTCGGTGCGGAAGGGGAAGCCGAGGTGTCGCAGGAGCGCGCGGCCCTCGTCATCCGTCTTCGCCGACGTCACGATCGTGATGTCGAACCCGCGGACGCGGTCGATCTTGTCCTGGTTGATCTCGTGGAAGACCGACTGCTCCTGCAGACCGAAGGTGTAGTTGCCGTTGCCGTCGAACTGCTTTCCCGACAGGCCGCGGAAGTCGCGGATGCGGGGCAGCGCCAGGTTGACCAGACGGTCCAGGAACTCCCACGCGCGGTCACCGCGGAGGGTGACGTGCGCGCCGATGGCCTGGCCCTCGCGCAGCTTGAACTGCGCGATGGACTTGCGGGCCTTGGTCACGACCGGCTTCTGGCCGGTGATCTTGGTGAGGTCGTCGACCGCACCATCGATCACCTTGCTGTCGCGAGCGGCCTCGCCGACACCGGTGTTGACCACGACCTTCACCAGACCCGGGATCTGCATGACGTTGGCGTAGCCGAACTCGTCCTGCAGCTTCTTCTGGATCTCGGACTTGTACTTCTGCTTCAGGCGGGGCTGGATTTTGCCAGCCTCGACGGCAGTTGCGCTGCTCATATTCAGAGGTCCTTGCCTGACTTCTTCGCGTAGCGGACGCGCACGGTGCGCTTCACGCCGTCCTTGGCCTGCTCCTCGACGCGGTGACCGACACGGGTCGGCTTCTTCGTCTGGGGGTCTACCAGGGAGACGTTGGAGATGTGGATCGGGGCTTCCATCGTTTCGATGCCGCCCGTCTTGGTGCCGCGCTGGGACTGACCCACGCGGTTGTGCTTGGTGACGAAGTTCACGCCCTCGACGATCACGCGGTTCTGCTCGGGAAGGACCTCGAGGACCTTGCCCTGCTTACCGCGGTCTCCGCCGCGCTCGGGCTTGGCGCCCGAGATGACCTGAACCAGGTCGCCCTTCTTGATCTTCGCCATGATCAGATGACCTCCGGGGCGAGCGAGACGATCTTCATGAACCGCTTGTCGCGCAGTTCACGGCCGACCGGCCCGAAGATGCGGGTGCCGCGGGGCTCCCCGTCGCTCTTCAGGATGACGGCGGCGTTCTCGTCGAACTTGATGTATGAGCCGTCGGCACGTCGGGTCTGCTTGACCGTTCGGACGACGACCGCCTTGACGACGTCGCCCTTCTTGACGTTGCCGCCGGGGATGGCGTCCTTGACGGTGGCGACGATGACGTCGCCGAGGCCCGCGTAGCGGCGGTTGGAGCCGCCGAGCACGCGGATGGTGAGCAGCTCCTTGGCGCCGGTGTTGTCGGCGACCTTCAGCCGGGATTCGTTCTGGATCACTTGGCCTTCTCCACGATCTCGACCAGACGCCAGCGCTTGGTCGCGCTCAGCGGGCGGGTCTCGTTGATGACGACCAGGTCGCCGATGCCGGCGGTGTTGCCCTCATCGTGCGCCTTCACCTTGGAGGTGCGGCGGATGACCTTGCCGTACAGCGGGTGCTTCACGCGGTCCTCGACCTCGACGACGATGGTCTTGTCCATCTTGTCGCTGACGACGTAGCCGCGGCGGGCCTTGCGGTACCCGCGGGCATCGGCGTCGCGCACATCGTGCTCGGCGCTCTCGTGGCCCTTGACCTGCTCCGTGGCGGCGTCGGCCTTCTTGGTGGTGGCCATCACTCAGCCCCCTCTTCCTTCGCGACCGAGTCAGCGGCATCCGCCTTCTTGGCCTTCGTCTTCTTCGTCTTCGTCGCGGTCTCGACGGGCGCGGGCGTGGCACGGATGCCGAGCTCGCGCTCACGGATCACGGTGTAGAGCCGCGCGATGTCGCGCTTGACGGCGCGGATGCGGCCGTGGCTCTCGAGCTGGCCGGTGGCCGACTGGAAGCGCAGGTTGAACAGCTCCTCCTTGGCCTTGCGCAGCTCCTCGACCAGGCGCTGGTCTTCGAACGTGTCGAGCTCGCTCGGTGCGAGCGTCTTGGTGCCGATCGCCATTACGCGTCGCCCTCCTCGCGCTTGATGATGCGTGCCTTCAGGGGCAGCTTGTGGATGGCACGGGTCAGCGCCTCACGAGCGAGCTGCTCGTTGACGCCCGAGACCTCGAAGAGGACCCGGCCCGGCTTGACGTTGGCGACCCACCACTCGGGGGAACCCTTACCGGAACCCATGCGGGTCTCGGCGGGCTTCTTGGTGAGCGGTCGGTCGGGGTAGATGTTGATCCACACCTTGCCGCCACGCTTGATGTGACGGGTCATCGCGATACGAGCGGACTCGATCTGACGGTTCGTCACGTACGCGGGGGTGAGGGCCTGGATGCCGAACTCGCCGAAGGAGACCTTCGTGCCGCCGGTGGCCTGGCCCGAGCGACCCGGGTGGTGCTGCTTGCGGTACTTGACCTTGCGGGGAATGAGCATTACGCCGACGCTCCTTCTGCGACGGGGGCCTCGCTGCGGGGGCCGCGACGACGGTCGCCGCGGTCGTCACGACCGCGCGACTTCGGCGCGTTGGCCTGCTCGCGTGCGAGTTCCTTGTTGGTGAGGTCGCCCTTGTAGATCCAGACCTTCACGCCGATGCGGCCGAAGGTGGTCTTGGCCTCGTAGAAGCCGTAGTCGATGTTCGCGCGGAGCGTGTGCAGGGGCACACGGCCTTCGCGGTAGAACTCCGACCGGCTCATCTCCGCGCCGCCGAGACGGCCGGAGACCTGGATGCGGACGCCCTTGGCGCCGGCGCGCTGCGCGCCCTGCAGCCCCTTGCGCATCGCACGGCGGAACGCCACGCGAGCCGAGAGCTGCTCGGCGATGCCCTGAGCGACCAGCTGAGCGTCGGCCTCGGGGTTCTTGACCTCGAGGATGTTCAGCTGGATCTGCTTGCCGGTGAGCTTCTCGAGGTCGGCGCGGATGCGCTCGGCCTCGGCCCCGCGGCGACCGATCACGATGCCCGGGCGGGCCGTGTGGATGTCGACGCGGACGCGGTCACGGGTGCGCTCGATCTCGATGTTGCTGACACCGGCGCGGTCGAGCTGCTTCTGCAGCAGCTGACGGATCTTGATGTCCTCGGCCACGTAGTCGGCGTAGCGCTGACCGGGCTTCGTCGAGTCGGAGAACCACCGCGACACGTGGTCGGTGGTGATGCCGAGGCGGAAGCCGTACGGGTTGACCTTCTGTCCCATTACTTGCTCGCCTTCTTCGTCGGAGCTGCGGGAGCGGACTCGGCCACCTCGGGCGTCGAGAGCATGACGGTGATGTGGCTGGTGCGCTTCTTGATCTGGAACGCGCGGCCCTGGGCGCGGGGCTGGAAACGCTTGAGCGTCGTGCCCTCGTCCACGTACGCGTTCTTCACGTACAGGTCGGCGTCGTCGAGGTACTCGTTCTCCTTGTCGGCCTTGACGCGAGCGTTCGCGATGGCCGATTCGACGAGCTTGTAGATGGGCTCACTGGCGCTCTGCTGAGCGAACTTCAGGATGGCCAGGGCCTCCTGAGCCTGCTTGCCCTTGATGAGAGCGACGACACGACGAGCCTTCTGAGGGGTCACGCGGATGTGTCGCACGCGTGCGATGGACTCCACCATTTCTCTCTCCTTGCGCCCCCGCGTCAGCGGCGGCGGCCCTTCTTGTCGTCCTTCTCGTGACCGCGGAAGGTGCGGGTGGGCGCGAACTCGCCCAGCTTGTGGCCGACCATGGTCTCGGTCACGAACACGGGGATGTGCTTGCGACCGTCGTGCACCGCGATCGTGTGGCCGAGCATGGCCGGCACGATCATCGAGCGACGTGACCAGGTCTTGATGACGTTCTTGGTTCCCGCCTCGTTCTGCGAAACAACCTTGCGAAGCAGGTGCTCGTCGACGAAGGGGCCCTTCTTAAGACTGCGTGGCATCTGAAGTTCCTACCTACTTGCGCTTCTTGCCGGCGTTGCGACGGCGGACGATGAGCTTGTCGCTCTCCTTGTTGGCGTGGCGGGTGCGACCCTCGGCCTGACCCCACGGCGACACCGGGTGGCGTCCGCCGGACGTCTTGCCCTCACCACCACCGTGCGGGTGGTCGACCGGGTTCATCGCGACACCGCGCACGGTCGGGCGGACGCCCTTCCAGCGCTTGCGGCCGGCCTTGCCCCAGTTGATGTTCGACTGCTCGGCGTTGCCGACCTCGCCGATCGTCGCGCGGCAGCGGACGTCGACGTTGCGGATCTCGCCCGAGGGCAGGCGCAACTGGGCGTACGGACCGTCCTTGGCGACCAGACGCACCGCGGCACCGGCCGAACGGGCCATCTTCGCGCCGCCGCCGGGGCGGAGCTCGATGGCGTGGATGACGGTACCGGTGGGGATGTTGCGCAGCGGCAGGTTGTTGCCGGGCTTGATGTCGGCCGAGGGACCCGACTCCACCACGTCGCCCTGCGCCAGCTTGTTCGGCGCGAGGATGTAGCGCTTCTCGCCGTCGACGTAGTGCAGCAGCGCGATGCGCGCGGTGCGGTTGGGGTCGTACTCGATGTGGGCGACCTTGGCGTTGACGCCGTCCTTGTCATCCCGACGGAAGTCGATGACGCGGTACTGGCGCTTGTGGCCACCACCGATGTGACGGGTCGTGATGCGGCCCTGGTTGTTCCGGCCACCGGTCTTTGCCAGCGGGCGGAGGAGGGACTTCTCGGGCGTCGATCGGGTGATCTCGGCGAAGTCCGCCACCGACGAGCCCCGGCGACCGGGGGTCGTGGGCTTGTACTTGCGAATAGCCATGTTCTCTCGTCCTTATCCCGCCGGTCAGCCGACCGCGGTGAAGATGTCGATGGTGCCCGACTTCAGGGTCACGATGGCGCGCTTGGTGTCCTTGCGCTTGCCCATGCCGAAGCGGGTGCGACGGGCCTTGCCCGTGCGGTTCAGCGTGTTGACCGAGGCCACCTTGACGCCGAAGATCTTCTCGATGGCGAGCTTGATCTCGGTCTTGGTCGCCCGCGTATCGACGAGGAAGGTGTACTTGCCCTCGTCGATGAGCCCGTAGCTCTTCTCGGACACGACCGGCTTCAGGATGATGTCGCGCGGGTCCTTGTTGACGGCGATGTTGCTCATGCCGAGACCTCCTCGGTGGTCGCCGTGCGCGCCGCCACGAAGGCGTCGTACGCGGCCTTGGTGAAGACGATGTCGTCGGAGACGAGCACGTCGTAGGCGTTCAGCTGGTCGAAGGACAGCACGTGCACGTACGCGAGGTTGCGAACGCTCAGGACGCTGACCTCGTCGGAACGCTCCACCACGACCAGGACGTTCTTGACGGCGCCCAGTGCGGTGAGCACGGATGCCGCGGCCTTCGTCGAGGGCGCATCGGTCACGCCGAGGGACTCGACGATATGCAGGCGCTCGCCACGGGCGCGGTCGCTCAGGGCGCCCAGGAGCGCTGCGGCGATCATCTTCTTGGGGGTGCGCTGCGAGTAGTCGCGGGGCTGCGGGCCGTGGACGGTGCCACCGCCGCGGTGCTGCGGCATGCGGACCGAACCCTGACGGGCGTTACCCGTGCCCTTCTGCTTGAAGGGCTTGCGACCCGAGCCCGAGACGTCGCCGCGGGTCTTGGTGGCGTGCGTCCCCTGGCGGGCGGCGGCGCGCTGGGCGACGACGACCTGGTGGATCAGCGGGATGTTCGTCTTGACGTCGAAGAGCGCGGCGGGCAGCTCGACAGAGCCGGCCTTCTTGCCGTCGGCCTTGAGGACGTCGAGCGCGAGAGTGGAGTCAGCCATGTCGATCAGGCACCCTTCACTGCGTTGCGGACGTAGACGGTGCGGCCACGGGCGCCGGGGACGGCGCCCTTGACGAGCAGCAGACCCTTCTCGGCGTCCACGGCGTGCACCGTGAGGTTGAGAACGGTCACGCGCTCGCCGCCCATACGGCCGGCCATGCGCATGCCCTTGAAGACGCGGCTCGGGGTCGACGAGGCGCCGATCGAACCGGGCTTGCGGTGGTTGCGGTGTGCACCGTGCGAGGCCGAGACGCCCGCGAAGTTGTGACGCTTCATCACACCCGCGGTGCCCTTGCCCTTGCTGGTGCCGACGACGTCGACCAGCTGGCCGGCCTCGAACACGCCGTCCACCGTGAGCTCCTGACCGAGTGAGTAGTCAGCGGCGTCAGCGGTGCGCACCTCGGTGAGGTGGCGGCGGGGGGTGACGCCCGCGGCCTCGAAGTGGGCCGTCAGGGGCTTGTTCACCTTGCGGGGGTCGATGGCGCCGGCGGCGATCTGGACGGCCGAGTAGCCGTCCTTCTCCGCGGTGCGGATCTGGGTGACCACGTTGGGGGTCACCTCGATGACGGTGACGGGAACGAGCTTGCCGTTCTCATCCCAGACCTGGGTCATGCCGAGCTTGGTGCCCAGCAGTGCCTTGGAAATCTTCTCGTTGATGTGTGCCATGTCGACGAACCTCAGAGCTTGATCTCGATGTTGACGTCGGCCGGCAGGTCAAGGCGCATCAGCGAGTCGACGGCCTTGGGCGTGGGATCGATGATGTCGATCAGACGCTTGTGGGTGCGCATCTCGAAGTGCTCGCGGCTGTCCTTGTACTTGTGGGGCGACCGGATGACGACGACGACGTTCTTCTCCGTCGGGAGGGGCACGGGGCCCACGACGGTCGCGCCGGCACGGGTCACGGTGTCGACGATCTTGCGCGCCGACGAGTCGAGACCGGCGTGGTCGTACGACTTCAGTCGGATGCGGATCTTCTGTCCCGCCATGTGTCTGCTCACTCTCTTTCCGCGTCTTACCGTCCCGGAGGGCCCGGGGGCATTGGACGCACGGTGGCGCTGACGCGCCGTGGCACTTTCGCACCGCTTGCGCAGTGCGTGCTGCACCGCTGTTCTGCTGTCAATCCGGGCACGCGCGGCACCCGGCATCCGTGTCCCCCTCGGCACGCGAACATGCGGCTCTCGAGCCGATGGGGAAGGATTGTGTTGTTCTGCTGCCCGCGGCCTAGGCCTCTGGCGCTTTCGCACCGCCTATGCACTGCCCTGGCAGTGATCCGTCGCACGCCGAAGCGCGCCGGAATGTGGAACTGGAACAGTCTACGTGTCGCCCGGGCGTGTCGCAAACTCGGGCGTGTCGCGCCGGCGTGCCGGGCAGGATCGGCCTGCTACTGGTTGCCGATGTGCTTATCGATGTTGTCCCGGACGCCGTCGACGTGCTGGTCGACACTGTCGGGGGCGACCTTCTTGACGAACTCCGCCGCGGCGTCGAGAGCCTTGTCGCTGACGCCCTCGGCCTGCTCCGACTTCAGCGTCTCGGCGATCTTGTCCTTGTTCTGGTCGAGGAATTGCTTCCCCTGATTCATCAGGTCGTCGATGCCCATTGCCTGCTCCTTCGCGAGGGTGTGACGCCCATCATGCTCTCTTCCGACCCTGGTCGCGAGTGTTCGCGGCACACGGGAGGAGATCGACGCGTGGGAGGCGCCTACCGCCGCATCCATCCTCCCGCATGCCGATCTCCTCCCGCCTGCGAGCGCGACCTCTCCTGCACTCGCGTGCGGCGCCGTCACTCTTGCACAGATTGCGGCGACGGTCCCCGCCGACGCTCACGACGGCGTCACCCTGTGAGGGTGATACCGCTCGAAGAACGGAGGGATGCCGCGGCGCGGCGTCGCCGCGACGGGGTGCTCGCAGCCGTCGCCCGGGCAGGCGGCGTTTCATCCGTGGCTGCGCTGAAGCAGGGCGGACACAGCCGGCACGTCATCGACCGTCTCTGCGCCGACGGGGCGCTGCTCCGGCTGCGAAAGGGATGGGTCGCTCTTCCGACCGCGGACCCTCACCTCATGGCGGCCGCCCGGCACGGAGTCGTCCTGACCTGCGTCACCCAGGCGGAGCGGTTGGGGCTGTTCGTCCTGCATTCCCCGGCGACGCCGCACGTCGCCGCGCCACCCCACTCCGGCCGCGCCGGGCGTCTCGCCGCGACGGTCCACTGGTCGACGCCGGCGGTGCCGCGGCCTCCGGGCACCCTCGTCGACGGCATCGAGAACGTGCTCGTCGTCATCGCCGGATGCCTCCCCTTCGAAGACGCCCTCGTCGTCTGGGAGTCGGCATTCCGCCGCGGTCTCACGACCCCTGCCGCCCTCGCCCGACTGAACCTGCCGACTGGCGCCCGCGCACTCCTGGAGGCCGCAGACGTCTTCTCCGACTCCGGGCTGGAGACGCTTGTGGTCCCGAGGCTCCGGTGGCTCGGGCTGCCGCTGCGCCGCCAGGTGTGGATTGCCGGCCATCGCGTCGACCTGCTCATCGGCGAGCGGCTCGTGCTGCAGATCGACGGTGCGACCCACACGGGGGTGCAGCGCACGAGCGACATCGCTCATGATGCCGAGCTGATGCTGCTCGGCTACCACGTCATCCGCGTCGGCTACGAGCAGGTCGTGCATCGTTGGCCCGAGGTGCAGGAACGCATCATGCGCGCCGTCGCCCAGGGTCTTCATCACGCGTGAGCCAAAAGGTCTCGCACCGCCGCGGGTGTTGGTCGGGACCGCGTACCCCGACGGCGCACGAGCCGAGCGCACCCGCCTCGCCGCACGAGCCTGCCGCGCGGTCGTGGCGCGTGATCCAGCCGCGAACCACAGCCGCGTGATCCGCCCGCAAGCCCCCAGGCGTTTGGTCCAGCCACAGGTTCCGTCCGCACGGTCCCTGCCGCACGTTCCAGCCGCACACGGGAGGAGATCGACATACGGGAGGGCGATCCGCGTGAGGAGATCAGCCGCTGCGCGGATCTCCTCCCGTCTGCTGGTCAGGACGCGGGGAGGGGGCGTCGGGCACGCCCTGGGCGGGGGCGTCGGGCACACCCTGGGCGGAGGCGTCGGGCACACCGGAGACAGACGGGTCGGGCACACCGGAGGCGGAGCCTGCAGATTCAGCGAGACGCGGTCGCGCAGGCCGGCCGGACAGCCAGATGTAGAGCACCGCGCCGGAGATCACCGCCGCGGAGATCACGACCCACCACGGGAACGTGGGGATGTCGGGTCGTTTGCCGGCGTCATCCAGGTCCTGCTGGGGGGTGGGGATGACCCGCTCCCCCGTGACGAGGATGCGGTGGCTGTTGACTCCGAGCGGCGTGCAGGTCACGAGGGTCATCAGGTCGCGCCCGGCCTGGGGCAGGAGCGCCTCGGTGTCTTCGGGCTGCACGACGACGGTGCGGACCACCCGGTAGGTCAGCACCTCGCCGAAGACCTCGACGGTGAAGGTGTCATCGACCTCGAC
Source organism: Microbacterium invictum (assembly GCF_034421375.1). Lineage (NCBI taxonomy): Bacteria > Bacillati > Actinomycetota > Actinomycetes > Micrococcales > Microbacteriaceae > Microbacterium > Microbacterium invictum. Next base: position 3,108,752 of record NZ_CP139779.1, read on the forward strand.
GCGGTCGAGGTGCGTGAAGAGCTCGGATGTCGCGAGGCCGCGATGAGCAGTGAGGACCGAGTGGGTGGAGGCTCCGCCGACCGGAAGGGCGGTGCCCTGGAGATGGCCGACACCGCGACGGAGGACCGTCTCGCTCGTGCCGTGGTAGATCGGCAGGTCGATCTGGACGGAGGGGATCTTCAGGCGCGCCATCAGTCCGTCGGCATCGGCGGCGAGGACGGAGTCGTAGGCGGAGGCGTCTTCCGTGTCGCGCGCGAGCGGAAGACGCTCATTGGCCGCGACGTCGGCGCCGCCGGTGATCTCGGCGTTGTACTCGCGTGCGCGCTCGAGCTCCTGGCGGAGAGTGCCGGCGCCCAGATCGCGGATGCCGTCGGAGTACCCGTCGATGCGCTGGGACTGCTCGTACTGCGAGAACCAGGCGGCGATCGACGGATACTGCAGCAGGCCTGCGCCGAGGATGCACAGAACGGCGATGACGGTCGGGATGACCGGCATCCGCCAGGCGCGGGCGGCGCGGGCCCGGCGCGCGTCGCGCCGGAGGCGCGCCGACGGGGGTGGAGCGTCGGAACGCTCCACCCCCGCCTTCGTCATGCGTGCGATGCTACGCGCGGGTCAGACCGCGGCGCTGTCCGCAACGCGCGCCTGCGCGGCGCGACGGCGCGCGACGATCACGGCCGCACCGAGCGCGGTGAGGATCATCGCCGCACCGCCGACGCTGAACCACAGACCGCCGTCACCACCGGTGAGCGGGAGCGCGAAGGCCGGCACCTGCTGGTGCTGGAATTCGACGTAGTTGCGCACCGGCGGCACCGTGGAGGTCTCGCCCGCGACGACCTGCGTCACGACGCGGTCGGGCGTCGGGAGCTGGAAACCGGCGGGCGGAGTGACCTCGCGCACGTAGTAGGTGCCCGGCGTGATGATCGGGATCTCGACGAAACCGTCAGCGCCGGTGGTCCACTGCGAGATCCCGTCGATGACGATCGGGTTCTGGTTGCGGTCGGCATCCTGCTGGGTGAGATAGACCTGGTACACCGCGCCCTGCAGCGGCGTACGGTCGCCGTTACCGATCGCCTCGAAGGCGAACACCGTGAGCTGACCGATCGGCGTCACACCGATCACGGTCTCGGTCGAGCCGTTGACGGTGCCCGTCGCGATGTTCTCGATGCTGCCATCGGCCGGAATCGCCACCGCACGGGTCAGCACGTTGAAGCTCACTTCACCGCCCTGGAGGTTCGAGAGGCGCAGCAGGCCCGCCGGCGTGAAGGTCAGTGTCTGGTCGGCACCCGTCGTGGTGATCGCGTAGTCCGTCCCGGCGACGAAGTTCTGCGGGATGCCCGCGGCGTTCGTCACGACGACGTTCGTCGGCGTCACGCCCGTCGGGGGCGTTTCCACGTACTCGAGCTCGGCCGGGATGGTGTCGGTGAGCACGAAGTTCTCGATGGTGTCGCCGGCTGCCAGCGTGGGGATGCTCGCCGCGATCGCCCAGCGGATGAGGTCGGGGTTGCGCGCCTCGACGGAGTTGGCCGCCGGGGCGATCCGCGTCTTGGTCAGCTCGGTCACCGCATTCTTGGGGTAGACGTGAACGTCGTAGATCCACTCATTCGCCGGAGCGCCGCTTGGGCCCGTCGGGAAGGGGAGGGTGACGAGGAACGGAGCGACGGGATTGGTCGCCTCGTCGGGGAGGGTCGTCTCGGTGACGAGGTAGAGGCCGATCGGCAGATCTCCGGGGAAGGTCGCAACACCGGCCGTGTTCGTCGGGCCGGACGTGAACGACGACGCGGAAAGCCGTGTCGCTGCCTGTGCGGGCGTCAGGTTGGCGACGATCTCCCACCCCTGCGGAGTCAAGAGGTCGACGTCAGCCACCAGGGTCGCCGTGAACTCGGCGCCGGCGAGCGGGGTCCCCGGAACGCTCGGCAGTTCCTGACCGGTGCCGATCTGCTGCGGGCTTTCGGGACCGAGGGCGAACTTGTGGACGGTCAGGCTTCGCGCCTGTGTCGGGTCGATGTTTCCGGGCAGGGTGACCCCCTGCGCGGGCGCGACCGCCGCGATGGCGGTCAGCACGCCGAGCGTCAGCGCGCCCAGGGCGGCTGTCGCCCGTCGGGCGATGGATGTGGACATTTTTCTTTCCCCCTTGGTTGTGGTGGTGGAGTGCGATGGTTTCGCGTCTGAGATGGGTTGGGTGGGATCGGTTGGGCTCATGGGCCTGCCTCCTTCGGGCCGACGTCTTTGCGGCGCCACGCATGCAGCACGCCGCCGATGAGGGCGAGGATGAGGAGGGCACCACCGGTGAGGAGGAACGCGTCGGCGCTCGTTCCTCCCGTGAGCGGCAGTGCCGGGGGCTGGACGGGCGCGTTGACGAATCGGTAGACCGCGCTCTGGCCGGGCGCGGGCGCGGTGACGGACGCGGAGTCGACCGTCACCCACGTCGACCCCACGAGGCGCTCGAGCCGAAGCTGCCGGTATGCGATCCGGCTGTTCGGGTCCGTCGTGGTCTCCGACAGGGTGTACCCGTGGCCGGGCCGCACCTCGAAGGTGTTGGCCGGGTTGCCCGACGCGCTGTAGGCGGCGCCGACGCGGGTCTGCGTCGGAAGGGCGGCTCCCGCCAGCGCCGCAGGGGCGGCGGTCAGGCGCCAGTCGCCGACCTGGAAGCCCGGACGGGGGTTCTCCACCTGTTTGAGCAGCGTCATCGACGCCGTGGCGAAGGAGACGGTGCAGACGAGCGCCGCGCCGGGGGCGGCGGTCACCTCGCTCGCCGCCGACACGGGCACGGGCTGGCCGGCTCCGTCGACGCACTGCCAGGTCCCGGTCTGCACGTAGGCGGGGTTTCCGCCCGCGAACCCGAGCCGGTAGGCCGCCCCGGGCGTGACTCGCCCACTCGCGGACGGGGCGCCCGATACCCCTGAGGGACCGGGCAACGCTCCCGCCGGCGCTCCGGCGACGAGGGTCCATTCGGTCGGCTGCGCCGACCCGAAGGTCACAGCCGACACGAGCGTGAGGGTGGCCGACGGTCGGTTGGTGAAAACGCAGTCCACCGTGTTCCCCGGCGCGATGTCGGTATTGACGCTCGCGCGAACGACTCCCGCGACGGTCGTCACCGAGACCGGCGCATTCGCACCGTTCACGGTGCACGCGAGGCTCTGGTAGCGGAAGCCCTGCTGCTCCGTCTCGGTGACGGTGATGCGCCCGCGGTTGTTCGCCGCCCCGAAGAGAAGTCGCCAACTGGCCGAACCATCGGCACCCGTCTGCTGCTCGGGGTTTCGTGACGGGAGCGCCGTCACTGTGCTGCCGGTGTTGGCCTGCACCGTCGTGCCGACGGTCCAGCCGGGCGCGGGAGCCCGGTTCCCGCCGGCCTCATCCTCGATGATCTTCGTCACCCGAACGGTGGCGAACGGCTGCGGGGTGTTGAAGAACGTGCAGGCGACGCCGACACTCAGGCGGTTGGGGATCCGCACGGCCACCGATCGGTCGGTTCCGTTGGCGATACGCACGCCCTCGGCCCAGCACTCGTACACGGTCGTGTAGCTGGTGAGGGGGGTGGGCGACCCGGTCGCCATGGTCTCGGCGATGGTGACGGTGGTGTCGATCTGCACCGGAACGGGACCCACACGCGCCGACTGCAGGCCCGCCGCCGTCCCCGACGTGGTCGCGACCGCCGACTCGACGGCCGGAGAGCCGGTCGACAATGCAAGCCGGAACTGGTCGGTCCCCGAGATCCGCGAGCCGACGACGTTCTTCTCGATCGAGATGGTCGCGGGCGTGGCGCAGCCGGCGAGGTCGGTGCTGCCGCTCGCGGGCGTCACGCTGTTGATGCTGGCGCGCGGGCTGCCCGGAACGCGCACCCAGGTCGTGGGGTCGAACTGGTAGGCGAGCGTGCCGTTGCCCAGGTAGACGGTCCCTCGCGGCGAGAAGGCCATCCCGTTGACGCCGGTGAGCGCGTTGTTGGCATCGGTTCCGCTGAGGCCGCGTCGGATGGTGGCGCTGGCGGTGAGCGTCCCGCCCGCCGCCTGCGAGAGCGTCTGCTGCGTCACGGTGAACAGTCCGACGCTGCTGGAGTCGCTCGGGGTCTGCACGATGTGGAGGTTCCCGGCGGCGTCGAAGGCGATGTCGCCGTTCTCGCCCGCCGTCGTCCCGGTGTTGACCTGCCCGAGGTACAGGAAGTCGCTCGTGCCCGGTGCGTCAGGAGCGTACTGCCACAGGCGCACCGACCCGGCGTCGGTCTTGCCGACGATGTAGGTGCCCGTGAGGGGGTTCACCGCACCGGCGATGATCGTTCCCGCCAGGGCTGCGCCGCTGCGGTTCTGCAGAGCACCCTGAGCCGTCGTCAGGGCCGTCCGCGTCGCCTGCAGCGCCCCGCCGGCCGACGCGGTGTATCGGATCACCGCCGTGACGTTCGCCGATCCGGTATCACGGTCCAGGGCGAACGCCACTGTGCCGTCGTTGTTGATCCCGAGCGCGTTGGCGTCGGTCGTCCCCGCGACGGCACCGAGGATCTGGCTGACGTTCCCCGCTCCCGAGCCGTTGACCTGCGCGATCGAGCCGTTGGCCCGAAGGGCGTAGTAGTAGGTGCCGTCGCAGTACAGGCGCGCCACCTGAGGGGTGTTCGTGAAGGTGCACTCGATCGCCGCGCCCGCTTCGTCCGGGATGGTGATCGAGCCCGACACGGATGACCCGGTCGCGATCGTCACCCCGCCGCGGGAGCACTCGTACCCGGTCGTATAGGTGCTCAGACTCGCGCTCGTGACGACGGTCTCGGAGATCGTGTACGTCGCGCCACGGGTGACCGGCAGTGGTCCGAGCTGCACGGACTGGATGCCCGTGGCCGAACCGGTGGTCGTAGCCGCCGCGACCTCGTTCCCCCCGAGGCTGAGCGCCAGCCGGAACTGGTCGGCGGGAAGGGAGCGCCCGGCGACGCTCTTCCGGATGGCGATGGTCGCGGGCGGCTCGACCGTCAGCGTGGCGTTCTCCGGCGCGACCAGGGTCGTCGTGACGTTCGCGGGGCCGTCGGTATATGTCCCGGGGTTGGCGGCGACGACGTTCACCGTCACGGTGCAGCTGGCCGCGCCCGCCGCCAAGTCGCCGCCGGTGACGGTGATACTCGACCCGCCGGAGGCTGCTTGCACGCTGAAGGCGGCTCCCGTGGTGCTGCTGCAGCTCCCGCCTACGGCGGGAGTGGGAGCCACGGCGAGGCCGGCGGGCAGAGCGTTGGCGAAGCTCCAGTCCGGCTTCGCGGCGAGCTCGGCGGTGTTCGTGACCGTGAAGGTGAGCGTCGTGGGACTACCCGCCGTCACCGTCGCCGGGGTGAAGGCGAGGTCGAGGCTCGGTGTCGCATCGAGGAGACGGAGGTTGTCGAGGGCCAGATCGTTCCCGGCCGACGAGAGCACCTGGTTGGAGATGCGGATGCGGGCCGAAGCAGCCTCCGCCGGTGTCAGCTGCACAGCGGTGTCGGTCGTGAATCGTCCGGCGCGCACCGCGAGTGTGCTGCCGAAATTGGCCGTCTGACTGTCCCCGGCGTTGATGAGAGGCGAGTTGTACCGCCCGCCGGCGACGTTGCACGCGACGATCGGCGCGCCGGTCAGCGTTCGCGTGGTGGTGCCCACGAGCAGGGCGACGTCCAGGCGCGCGTTGTTGTTCGCACCGCCGGGCCGAAGCGGGCAGGAGTCCTCGGCGACATCCAGCGAAACGGCGTAATACCGATTGGTCGTCGGCGCGGCATTCAGCGGCGATCCCGCGCGGGCCTCGAGCACGACCGTCTGCGCGGTCGTCGCGGTGCCGGTCATCGAGAGCTCCGCCGTGGCCCGATTGGCGCGCGTGGTCACTGTAGAGCCGTTGACGGGGGCGGTATCCGTCGTCCCACCGGTCACCCCCGCGTTCACCTGTCCCAGGACGTCGGCGAGGCGGCGAGCCTGCCGCTGGGTGAGGGCGTCGACGGTCGCCGTGTCGGCGTCGCACAGCGCCGTGGTACCGGCGAAGCCGCTGTCGTAGCGCAACAGGACGCCGTTGCAGTTGGCCGCGCTCCCCCAGAAGGTCGAGGCGGTGTAACGGAAGGTCGCCGTCGTCGGGTACTGGGACAGTGCGATCGGCGCTGTCCCGGCGACATCGTCGAACGACTCGGACCACACCGCCACCGGTGCCTCCGGAATGCCGGCGGCCAGGGGACGGATGTCGCCGGGCGCGGCGTCGCGCACCGCAGCGGGTGCGCCGGTATCGAATGCGGTGGCGGGCGCCGCGTCGAGCGCGGCCGCAGGCGACACCAGGCCGGCGCCGACCAGCACCAGAGGCGCGAGCGCCGCGAGCGCGCGCAGCAGACTGCGCCGCCCGGCGCGCGCGCGAGCGCGACCGCCGAAGGACATGAGACAACCCCGGACCAGGCGCGCCGAGGCGCGCGCGAACATGACAGAGGCGCCGAGGCGAGCGACGCCGGTGCGGGGGAAAAAAAGCCACGTTGCGAGGATCCCCGCCGTTCTCACGAGGGGAGTATGCGTTTTCCATGCCCTGCGCTCAGCAGTAAACCATCGAAGCCGGCTTCAGGCAACTCGACGGCGTGTCGCCAGGGAAAACGGTTGGTGAATCGCTCCAGAACGTGCCGTCGCCGACGGCGAGGACACGGCGAGGACACGAAGAAGCCCCCCGGGTGACCCGGGGGGCTTCTTCTCGAACGTCGACTTACTTGATGATCTTGGTCACCGTGCCGGCGCCGACGGTGCGGCCACCCTCACGGATCGCGAAGCCGAGGCCCTCCTCCATGGCGATCGGCTGGATGAGCTCGACCGTCATGTCGGTGGTGTCGCCGGGCATGACCATCTCGGTGCCCTCGGGCAGCGAGATGACGCCGGTGACGTCGGTGGTGCGGAAGTAGAACTGCGGACGGTAGTTCGTGAAGAACGGGTTGTGACGGCCGCCCTCCTCCTTGGACAGGATGTACGCCGTGCCCTCGAAGTTGGTGTGCGGGGTGACCGACCCGGGCTTCACGACGACCTGGCCGCGCTCGACGTCGTCGCGCTTGAGACCACGAAGGAGCAGACCACAGTTCTCGCCGGCCCACGCCTCGTCGAGCTGCTTGTGGAACATCTCGATACCGGTGACCGTGGTCTTCTGCGTCGGGCGGATGCCGACGATCTCGACCTCGGAGTTGATGGCGAGGGTGCCACGCTCGGCGCGGCCGGTGACGACGGTGCCACGACCGGTGATGGTGAAGACGTCCTCGATGGGCATGAGGAACGGCTTGTCCTTGTCACGCACCGGGTCCGGGATGGACTCGTCGGCGGCGTCCATGAGCTCGATGATCGACTCGACCCACTTGTCGTCGCCCTCGAGAGCCTTCAGGCCCGAGACGCGGATGACGGGGGCGTCGTCGCCGGGGAAGCCCTGGCTGGACAGCAGCTCGCGGACCTCGAGCTCGACGAGCTCCAGGATCTCCTCGTCGTCGACCATGTCGGCCTTGTTCAGGGCGACCATCAGGTACGGCACGCCGACCTGCTTGGCGAGCAGGACGTGCTCGCGGGTCTGCGCCATCGGGCCGTCGGTGGCGGCGACCACGAGGATCGCGCCGTCCATCTGAGCGGCACCGGTGATCATGTTCTTGATGTAGTCAGCGTGACCCGGGGCGTCGACGTGAGCGTAGTGACGCTTCGGGGTCTCGTACTCGACGTGCGAGATGTTGATCGTGATACCGCGCTGACGCTCCTCGGGAGCCGAGTCGATCGACGCGAAGTCGCGCTGCACGTTGGTGGCCGACGGGTACTTGTCGGCGAGCACCTTCGAGATCGCGGCGGTGAGCGTGGTCTTGCCGTGGTCGACGTGACCGATCGTTCCGATGTTCACGTGCGGCTTGGTCCGCTCGAACTTGGCCTTAGCCACTGGGTCCTCCTCAGGACGGTCGTGTAGAAGTTCCGGGCACTGGTTTGCGACCGGTCGTCTACGGGGATGGCTCTCAGTGTAGTAGAGAGGGTTTCTGGTGGTTGGTGTGCGAGAAGCCCCGGGGGGTCACTCGCCCTTGGTCTTCTGGACGATCTCGTCCATGACGTTGCGCGGCACCTCGGCGTAGCTGTCGAACTCCATGGAGTACACAGCACGGCCCGAGGTCTTCGAGCGCAGGTCGCCGATGTAGCCGAACATCTCCGAGAGCGGCACGTTGGCACGCACCACCTTGACGCCGGCGGCATCCTCCATCGACTGGATCTGCCCGCGACGGGAGTTCAGGTCGCCGATGACGTCGCCCATGTACTCCTCGGGAGTACGCACCTCGACGGCCATGATCGGCTCGAGGATGACGGGGTTCGCCTTGCGGATGGCCTCCTTGAAGCCCATGGACCCTGCGATCTTGAACGCCATCTCCGACGAGTCGACGTCGTGCGCCGCACCGTCGAGGAGGATCGCCTTCACGCCGACCATCGGGTAGCCCGCGAGCACGCCGACGTTCATCGCGTCCTGGAAGCCCGCGTCGACCGAGGGGATGTACTCGCGCGGGATGCGGCCACCGGTGACCTTGTTCTCGAACTCGTACGTCTTCTCGGCCGTGACCTCGAGCGGCTCGATCGCGAACTGGATTTTCGCGAACTGACCCGAACCACCGGTCTGCTTCTTGTGGGTGTAGTCGTGACGCTCGACGGTCTTGCGGATCGTCTCGCGGTACGCCACCTGGGGCTTTCCGACGTTGGCCTCGACCTTGAACTCGCGCTTCATGCGGTCCACGAGGATGTCGAGGTGCAGCTCGCCCATTCCGCGGATGACGGTCTGGCCGGTCTCGGCGTTCTGCTCGACGCGGAACGTCGGGTCCTCTTCAGCGAGCTTCTGGATCGCGAGACCCAGCTTCTCCTGGTCGGCCTTGGTCTTGGGCTCGATGGCGACCTCGATGACCGGCTCGGGGAAGGTCATCGACTCCAGGACCACCTGGTTGGCGCTGTCGGAGAGGGTGTCACCGGTCGTGGTGTCCTTCAGGCCGATCACGGCGTAGATGTGCCCCGCGGTGACCGAGTCGACCGGCATCTCCTTGTTGGCGTGCATCTGGAAGATCTTCCCGATGCGCTCCTTCTTGCCCTTGGTCGCGTTGACGACCTGGGCGCCGGAGTCGAGGTGACCCGAGTACACGCGGATGTAGGTGAGGCGACCGAAGAACGGGTGCGTGACGATCTTGAACGCCAGCGCCGTGAACGGCTCATCGCGGTCGGGGTGACGCTCGATGAGGATCTCTTCGTCCTTGGGGTCGTGCGCCTCGATGGCAGGGACGTCCAGGGGCGAGGGGAGGTAGTCCACGACCGCGTCGAGCATGGGCTGCACACCACGGTTCTTGAACGCCGAGCCGCACAGCACGGGGTAGATCTCGCTGGCGATGGTCATCTTGCGGATGGCGCCCTTGATCTCCTCGTGGGTGAGCTCCTCGCCGCCGAAGTACTTCTCCAGGAGCACCTCGTCGCTCTCGGCGACGGTCTCCATGAGCTTCTCGCGGTACTCGTTGGCCTTGTCCACGAGGTCGGCCGGGATCTCCTGGATCTCGTACTTCGCACCCATGGTCACGTCACCCTTGGCGTCGCCGGGCCACACCAGCGCGCGCATGTAGACGAGGTCCACGACGCCGACGAAGTCGTTCTCGGCGCCGATGGGGATCTGCAGCACGAGGGGCTTCGCCTTCAGGCGGTTCACGATCGTGTCGACGGTGAAGTAGAAGTCCGCGCCCAGCTTGTCCATCTTGTTGACGAAGCAGATGCGGGGGACGTCGTACTTGTCGGCCTGGCGCCACACCGTCTCGGACTGGGGCTCGACGCCCTCCTTGCCGTCGAAGACGGCGACCGCACCGTCGAGGACGCGGAGAGAACGCTCCACCTCGACCGTGAAGTCGACGTGCCCGGGGGTGTCGATGATGTTGATCTGGTTCTTCTCCCAGAAGCACGTCACCGCGGCAGAGGTGATCGTGATGCCACGCTCCTGCTCCTGCTCCATCCAGTCGGTGGTCGCAGCGCCGTCGTGGGTCTCGCCGATCTTGTGGTTGACGCCCGTGTAGAAGAGGATGCGCTCGGTCGTCGTCGTCTTTCCGGCATCGATGTGCGCCATGATGCCGATGTTGCGGACCTTCTTGAGGTCGGTGAGCACTTCTTGTGCCACGGGGTGTCTTCCTAACTTGTGGTTGCGGTGGAGCGTTTCGTCTCGCTTCGCTCGCTCAACGACCGTGCGGTCCGGTCGTTGAGCGAGCGGCGAAGCCGCGAGTCGAAACGCGGCGACGCGGAGTGCTGGTTACCAGCGGTAGTGCGCGAAGGCGCGGTTCGACTCGGCCATCTTGTGGGTGTCCTCGCGGCGCTTCACCGCGGCACCCAGGCCGTTCGAGGCATCCAGGATCTCGTTCTGGAGGCGCTCGGTCATGGTCTTCTCACGACGGCCCTTGGCGTAGCTGACGAGCCAGCGCAGCGCCAGCGTGTTGGCGCGGTGCGGCTTGACCTCGACCGGCACCTGGTAGGTCGAACCACCGACGCGGCGGCTCTTGACCTCGAGGGTCGGGCGGACGTTGTCGAGCGCCTTCTTCAGGGTCGCGACGGCGTCCTGGCCGTTCTTGGCCTCGACGCCGCGCAGGGCGTTGTAGACGATCGACTCGGCGATGGACTTCTTGCCGTCGACGAGGATCTTGTTGACGAGCTGGGTGACGATCGGCGCGCCGTAGACCGGGTCGTTGACGACGACGCGGCGAGGAGCGGGTCCCTTACGAGGCATCTAACTCAACCCTTCTTCGCGCCGTAGCGGCTACGGGCCTGCTTGCGGTTCTTCACGGCCTGGGTGTCCAGGGCGCCGCGGACGATCTTGTAGCGGACACCGGGGAGGTCCTTCACACGACCGCCGCGCACGAGCACCAGCGAGTGCTCCTGCAGGTTGTGACCCTCGCCGGGGATGTAGGCGGTGACCTCGGTCCCGTTGCGCAGCTTCACACGGGCGACCTTGCGCATCGCCGAGTTCGGCTTCTTGGGGGTGGTGGTGTACACGCGGGTGCACACGCCCGCCTGCTGCGGGTTCGCCTTCAGGGCGGGCGCCTTGGTCTTCGAGACCTTGGGCGAGCGACCCTTGCGAACCAACTGCTGAATGGTTGGCACGTTCTCTCCTTGTCAGTGCTGCACGGTGACAGCGTCGTGGTTTCACCACAGATCCACCGGCGCAGCAGAATGACCTGACACGATTTCGAGGGTGGATATGCCGTGGGGGTGGCCTGTTCGCAGGACCAATCCCGTGCGGCGCCGGAACGGCCGCTCGCCGGTCCGACCATCGTCGGGCACAGCGGACGGCGCGCGTGAGCGCACACCCGCTCAATGATACGCCCCTTTCGGGGACCGGGCAATTCAGGCGGGGAGCGTCAGGAGCGCGACGACCGCGACGACCGCCGCCGCCATGGTCAGCGCGGCCGCCAGGATCGTCACGACGGCGCGGCGCCGGGTGCGCCGGCGACGCTCGGCCGCCACGCGGGCAGCGTCCACGACGGGCTGCTGCGGCTGGGACGCGGGGGCCGTGCGCGGCACGCGGGCCGCCGTATCGGGCCGGGGCGAGTAGACATCGGCCTCGGGGCCGGGGCGGCGGGCCGACCGCGACGCCGTGTCGCCGCCCTGGGCGCCACCGGCGTCGGGAGCGGGGCGGATGACGCCCGTCGACCGCGCATCGGCGGTGCGCACCGTCCATTCGTCCACACCGTCGCTGCGGCTGCGCGCCCGCTCCGAGATCACCGTCTCTTCGGCGGGAACCTGCCGGCGGGAGGGCGCGGTCGTCTCGATCGGCGTCTGCCGGCGGGAGGGCGCGGTCTGCTCGAGGGCATCGCGCTCGCCCGACTCCCGCCCACCGGGCTCGCCCGGCTCGAGCGCATCGGGCGCCTGGCGCTTCGAGGGCGCCGTGCGCTCGTCGGGGAGGTCGGTCATCGTCAGCTGTTGCTGCGCACCAGTCGGATCTCGGCGTCGCCGAGGAAGAAGCGGTCTCCCGCCTCGACCTCGACCCCCGAGGGCGCCTCGACCTCGGTGCCCATGAGCGTGGCGAAGACGACGCCGTTGGTCGACCCGAGGTCGGTGATGTACCAGGTGTCCTTCCGCAGCTCCAGCCGTGCGTGCCTGCTCGAGACGGTCGAGTCGTCGATGCGGATGAGCTGCGCGCGCGGGTGCTCGGGGTCGGGCGTGGGCCGGCGGCCGAGGATCGCGACATCGGAGGTGATCGCGATGGACTCCCCCGCGGGCGTGACGACGGCCCAGTTGGTGCGGCGGCGTCGCGCGACGATGGTCTGGTCGATTCCGTCGTCGAGGTCCGGGACGCCGGGGCGGGCGTACTGGGCCGACACGGCGCCCCCCGCGGCCCGCGGCGCACCGGCCACGGGTGCGCCGGCGATGGCCGACACCGGACCGGAGGTCTCGGGGAAGGGCTCGGATTCCGGCATCGGCGAGTGCGCCGGCCGCCACGGCTCGTCGCCGGGCGCCGCAGGCGCCGGGGCGGACGCGGGCGGTGCAGGATCGGCGGCCGGCACCCGCGTGAGGGGCGCCTGGAAGAGCGGTGCGGATGCGGCGGAGACCGCGCCGTCAGGGGCGTCGGCGCCGTCGGCGGGGGTGCTGCGGCGCCGGATGCCCGGGACGTCCCCCTCATCGGCCGCGTCACCGACGGCGGGGGTGACGACCGCACCGGGGACCGCGGCGATCGGGGCAGGTGCTCCGGTGACGGCACCGGTGACCTCGCCGGTGACGTCCTGATCGAGGACGAACCCGTTCCACACCGACTCCGAGCGGCGGATCTCGGCGCGCGACGACGCGGTCGACGGCCCCGACGCGTCGTCGGCATCCTGCGCGCCGGGGTTCCGCGCGTCGGCGCCCGTCGCGTCCGTGCCCGTCGCGTCCGTGCCGATCACGCCGCGGTCCATCGCGGTGGCGGGGCCCTGAGCGGGAGCGTGGAGAACCGCCTCGGCGGCGACCTCGGGTCCGGAGGCACCCTCGGGGCGCGATGCGGGCGAGTCGTCGCCGGGGCCCGGCGAGCCGCCGGCGGCATCCGTCCCCGGCTCGGGGTCCCACGACCGCACCGGGCGGAAGGGCTCCAGCGACGGCCACACCGGACCGGACCGCACCGGGGTCTCGGGCTCGGCCGGAGAGGAGACCGGCGGCCAGGAGGGGAGGGCGAACGGATCGGATGCCGCCGGCGCGGGTTCCGCGGCCGGCGCGGGCTCCGCGGCGCGTTCGACCCCTGCCGCAGGTGCGGCCTCGGGTTCGACCACCGGCGGGGTGAAGCGGGGCACGTCGGGCTCGGCGAACAGGCCCTCGACGGCGTCATCGGCGTCGGGGCCGCGGCCTGTCCCGGCCGCCCCCGCACGGCGTGCCCGCGTCGCGATCGGCGCGGTGTCGGGGGCGCCGGGCGCCGTCTGCACGGCAGGCGCCGACCGGCGCGCGTCGTCGGTCGACGAGTCCTCGTCCAGGCCCGGAGCGTCGGTGTCCGCGTCGGCGTCGGCGCGGTACCCCTCATCCGCGCCTCGAATGGTGTCCTCCCAGGACGCCTCGCTCCGTGTCGCCGGAGCGGGGCCTGCGTAGTCCGGGGCCGGGAGAAGGGGCGTGTAGACGGCGCCGCGCGCGGTCGGGACCCCGTACGCGCGCTCGGCGAAGTCGTCCTCGACCGAGCCCCCGAGATCGGGGTTGACGCTGCGGCGAGGGCCGGCGTCCTCGGTTCCGATCCACCGGGCAGACCCGAAGCCGATCACCGAGGCCCAGACCGGGAGCAGAACGGCGGCGAGCACCGTCATCCCGGCGCCGTAGCCGAACTCGCGACCGACGCGGTGGCAGGCGACGATCAGCGCCACCCACACCAGCAGAGCGCCCAGGACGGGCAGGAGCAGCAGCAGGACGAGCCAGCCCGAGAAGCCGCCGAGCTGCAGCAGCACGGCGAGGTTCAGGACCGGCACCCAGGCCTTCCAGCTCTGCTCGCCGGACTTGCGGAAGACCGCGCCGAGGGCGAGGGCGGTCCACGCGTAGACGACGATCACGACGAGGGCGCTGGAGACCCCCACCGTCACGACCAGCGATGCATCGGTTGCGCTCATGTCGTTGCGCGCGCAGGGAGGATCCCTCGGCGCTTCCCCCTCTCGACGGGGCGCGGGCTGTCGCCCCCGGGCGACAGGTGTCGGATGAACGATCTCAACGATACGGTCGCGGCAAGGCCTCGCCAGAAGCCACGCTCGCGGCGCAGGCGCCGCCGTTCGCCGTCCACCCCGCGCCAGAACTCCGCCGCCTCGGCGTCGGAGAGGTCGGCGCGGGAGAAGACGGCGCGGTCCGCGGCGAGCGCAAGGTCGCGACCGACCGGTGCGTGGAGGGCGGCGGCGACCTCGGTGCGCGTGAGCGCGGCGGGGACGGCGTGCCCGGCATCCACCGCCGCGTCGACGTACTCGTCCCAGCCCGAGGCCACTCGGGTGGCCGCGTCACCCCGGCGGCGCCGGCCGCGGCGACGGAGCGACTTGGCGAGAACGATCGCGAGGAACGGCCCCAGGACGAGCAGCAGGATGAGGAGCACGAGGCCGGTGATCCGCAGGATCGGCCACAGCCACGCGAGGTCGAGGCCGTCCCGTGCCTCGTCGGTGTCGTCCCGCGCCGAGTCCTCCTGCGTGGGATCCGGCGGCACGACCTCCTCGACGGGATCGGGGAGCACCTCGGTGACGTTCTCGGGGTCACGCTGCTCGGTGACCTCGAGGCTCGGCGACTGGGCGTACTGCGGCGTGACGTCGATCGGCACCCAGCGGCCGTCTTCGCCCTGCACCTCTGTCCAGGCCGAGATGTCCTGAGCGCGGCACGCACCGCCATCGCACACCGACACCCCGGTGTCGGGGGACGCCAGCCGGGCGCCGACGACGACCCGCGACGGGAAGCCGAGCTCCCGGGCGATGAGGGCGACGGCGACGGCGAACTGCTCGTCGTCGCCGATCGCGGCGACGTAGTTGCCCGTCTCGGCGGCGCGCGGGTCGCTCTCGCGCTCGAGGAGGGTGTCGAACATGTCGTCGATGCGGGCGAGGGAGTGCCCGGCCGCGCTCGGCTGGAACCGGTAGTCGGGCAGATCGCTCATCCACAGCGGGGGCTGCGCGCCCATCTCGAGCGCGTGGCTGAGGTAGCCGCGCTCGCGCAACAGCGACACGAGGCCTTCGAGCGCCTGACCGCCCTCTCCCACGGCGTGCCGCTCGACCCACCGCGACAGGTTCTCGGGCGCGGCGGGGGCGCCGTCCTCCGGAGCGCCCGGCGCGCTCAGGCTCGACAGCGCGGGCGGGGCGGGCTCGACGCCGTCGACGACGTACCGATCGCCCGGGACGAAGCCGCCGTCGGCGGTCTGCACGGCCGCGGCGAGGTCGGCGTTGTAGTAGAACCGGTCGGTGAGGGCATCGGCCCGGTCACCGTCGAAGCGCACCGTGGCGACCCGGCCGAGCGTCGGCATCCAGATCCCCTCCCACTCGCCGATCTCGATCTCGGCGCGCGCCGGGGTGCCCGCTCCGGGATCGAGCGCCGAGGGCAGGCGGACGAACCGCGATGCGGCGTCGGCGCCGCTTCGGAAGACCTCGCCGTCATAGGTGTCGAGGGTCGCCAGCCGCACCCGGTCCGGCGTCCGCTCGCCGCCCGCGGCGACGGTGAAGAGCACGTCGCCGGCGCGGTCGTCGGCGAACAGGGCGCGGTACTCGGCGAGGGGGCTCACCTCGCGCGAGAGGTCGAGGTCGGGGCCAGCCGCCGAGCGCAGCACGTCGCGCGACCCGCCCGGGGCGAGGAGGGGCACCACTCCGGCACCGATCACGAGGGCGAGGACGACCATGCCGGCGCCGAGGAGAGTGCGCCGCCGCTCGCTCCGCGACGGGCGGCGGGTGATGCGCACGCCGCTGGAGAGGGCGGCGCGCTGGAGCGCCCGGATGCGTTCGTCGTGCGTGCGCCAGGCCAGCCACAGGATGCCGGCGAGCACCGCCAGGGCGCCGACCGCCGTCTCGACGGGGGCGGTCAGGGTCACCGGGCCGAAGACGAGCGGCGCGCTGACGACGGGCTGCCCGAACAGCAGGCCGAAACCGGTCATCGCCAGGCCGACGGGCACCGCGGCGTAGGCCAGGCGGTCCGCGCGCCAGGACAGCCGGAGCGCCGCGGCGGTGCCGACCAGGAAGACGACGAGCGCGGGCATCAGGAGGTTGCGGTACGACCCCACCGGCAGCTCGACGGTGACGAGGTCCTTCCAGCCGACGACGACACCGGCACCGAGTTCGGCCAGCCCGCGGACGAACTCCGCCGGCCCGGCCAGGCGAGCGGGCACGGCGAGGGGGACGCCCACGACAACGAACGCTCCCGCGAGGAGGGCGGCCACGAGCCATCCGCTCCACCGCCGCAGCTGCGCGAGGACGGCGATCCCGGCGGCGAGCGAGGCGGCGACCGCGACGAGGAGGATGAAAGAGGTCGAGCGGTAGACCGGCCAGGCCGCGACCGCCGCGATGAGCACCATGAGGAGGGTGAACACGCCCCCCGCGATGAGCCGCGGCAGGTCGGTCGACCGGTCCTCCCGCGTGTCGGCCGCGCGCTCGTGGGCCGCGATCACCGCGCTCACGAGGCCGCTCCCCGCACGAGGAGTCCGGAGAGGTCGTCGAGGGTGCCGACGGTGAGGACGCTGAGACCCGTGAGCACCCGCATCCGCGGGTGCGCGCGCTCGTCGCAGATGACCGCGGCGACGGCGGTGTCGGCGGGGAAGGTGAGGGCGGCCTGCTGCAGGCGCGGGAGCGTGACCGTCGACCCGACGACGAGGAAGGCCACCGAGAGACGCTCATTGGCCTCGGCGGTCAGCCGGCAGACGTCGACGATCGGCATGGTGCTCTCGAGTCGCTCCACTCCGCTGAAGCCGTCGAGCATGGCGCGCGGCGAGATGGTGGGCAGGTGACGGATGGCGCGAAGGCGCCCCCGCACGACGCGCGGGATCTCCGATCCCACGACGATGTCGAGGTCGCGCGCGTCTCGGACGGCCCGGAGGCCCAGCGACGCGGCGGTGCTGACGGCCAGCTCGAATTCGTCGTCGTCGAGGAACTCGTTCTCGGCGACGCCGAGCACCACCGCCATCCGCGAGCGCCGGGTCTCTTCGTACTGGCGCACCATGAGCCGGCCGGTCTTCGCGGTGGACTTCCAGTGGATGTGCCGGCGCGAGTCTCCCGCGGTGTACTCGCGGATGGCGTGGAACGACATGTCGGCGTCGACGAGGCGTCGGGTCGGGCTCCCCTCGAGGTCGCGCACCAAGCCCGCGCTCGTGGAGGGCAGCGCGACCGTGCGGGGGTGGACGAAGACCTCGTGGACGTCGTCGAAGCTGTGCTCGCGCCGGAGGAGCCCCAGCGGATCGGAGCGCACCGTCGTCGCGGGGCCCACCGGCACGATCCCGCGGCGGAGTGAGGGGATGTCCAGCGGCTGCGAGACGGTGTGACCGGGGCGCAGGAGCGGGACGCCGAACTCTACGAGGCCGCGACCGACCGGGATGTCGAGGCGCCCGGGGAGGGCGATCCGCCGGCTGTCGTTGCGGACGGTGATCTCACCGGTGATCCCCTGGCCCGCCACCACCCGCTCGTGGGTGAGGGCGAGGTCGACGTCGTAGGCCCGGGCGCCGAAGAGGAACGGGATGCTGAGGAGGAGGAGGACCAGCGAGATGCCGCCGGCGACCACCCACTCCGTCCAGCCGAGCACGAGGCCGATCACGAGGCCCGCCGTGGCGGCGAGTGCGACGAGCGCCCCGGCGGGACGGATCGTGCGCGAGGCCCACGAGGCGCCGACCCGCGACGCGGCGCGAACGGCTCGCGCGGCGGCGGTGACCGCGACCGCGGCGCGGACGAGCCGGCCCGAGCGCCCTCCCGGGGCGAGCTGCGTGGTGCTCTGCAGCCCCGTTCCCTGCACGGTGCTGTGCAGGGTGTGCCCGCCCGCGCCCGTCCGCCCCCCGGTGCGGGAGGTGCGGGTCACGCGGGACTCGGTGGCGCTCATGGCTCTCGGATCAGGTCGATTCTCAGACGGTCGCTTCGCGACGGGTCGGGGGCGCGACGTCCAGAAGCACCTGGCCGACGACAGCCTCGGGGGTCACCCCGTCGAACTCGGCCTCGGGCTGCAGAATGAGGCGATGCGAGAGCACGGCGACAGCGAGGGCCTTGACGTCGTCGGGGGTGGCGTAGGTGCGTCCCTGCGAGGCGGCGCGGGTGCGAGTCGCGCGGGTGAGGGCGAGGGCGCCGCGGATGCTGACGCCCAGGCGCACCTCGTCGGCCGAGCGCGTGCCGTCGACGAGGCGGGCGATGTAGTCGAGGACCAGGGCGTCGACGTAGACGTTCGCGGCGAGGTCGGCCATGCCGACGAGGGCCTGCGGGGTGATGACCGCCGGCAGGTCGGAGGTGGCGACCGCGGCGCCGTCGAGGATGCGGACGGTCGCGGCGTGGTCGGGGTAGCCGAGCGAGGTCCGCATGAGGAACCGGTCGAGCTGCGCCTCGGGAAGGCGATAGGTGCCCGCCTGTTCGACGGGATTCTGGGTGGCGAGGACCAGGAAGGGCACGCCCACCTGGCGGCTCACCCCGTCGACGGTCACCCGCCCCTCCTCCATGACCTCCAGGAGCGCGGCCTGGGTCTTGGGGCTCGCACGGTTGATCTCGTCGGCGAGGACGATGTTGGCGAAGACCGGGCCGGCGTGGAACTCGAACGTGCCGCTTTTCTGGTCGTAGACCGAGATGCCGGTGATGTCGCCCGGCAGCAGGTCAGGGGTGAACTGGATGCGGGTGTTGGTGCCCTGCACCGACTGCGCCATCGCACGGGCGAGCGACGTCTTGCCGGTGCCGGGCACGTCCTCGAGGAGCACGTGACCGTCGCTGAGCATCGCCGTCAGCACGAGCTCGACGACGCGGCGCTTGCCGAGCACCGCCCGCTCGACGTTGTCGGCGAGCTGGCTGAAGGTCTGCGCGAACCAGGTCGCCTGCTCCTGCGTGATGGTCATCGTGTCGTTCCTCGGTGTCGGTGGAGCGTGAGATCAGGGTTGGGCGGGCGGGGCAGCGGGCGGGGCAGCACCGTCGCCGGGCTGGCAGTCGGCCCGGAACTGCTCGGTGACGTTCTGCAGCCCCCAGCCGCGCGCCGACCAGTCCACGGTCACGGTGATGCCCTCGACGCGGTCGGCGCCTGCCGGAACCGACCAGGTGTCGGCACTGTGCGGCAGGACGTTCCCGGCGGCGTCGAAATACCGCAGGTTCGCCGGGCTGAAGCTGATGGCCGCGCCGTTGCCCCCCGGCCCCGTCGAGGAGTCGCCGACGAGGGTCAGAGTGCTGCCGCCGACACAGGAGGTGGCCCGCCAGGTCGCGGTCATCTGCCACGGGGCGCTCCCCTCGCGCGGGGTGACCGTGGCCTCGGCCGAGCGCGTGCCCCAGAACTGATGCTCGTACCAGACCCGGACGCGAGGGTCCTGCCCGAAGACCGTCGAGGGAAGGCCCGAGAAGCGCACCTGGTTGCGGTTGGGGATCTCCTCGTTCGAGGTCGGCTGGTCCCGGATGACCCAGTCCGCGCGGTTCTGCCCGATGGTGGGCCGGCCGTCCACGACGAAGGTGTACCCGGTCGGCGCCGCGGCCGACTGCGCGGCGCGCACCGTCGCGGTCGCCGTGGCGGTGCCGTAGACCTCGCCCTGATAGACCGATTCGACGCACATCTCGAACTCGTACTCTTCGCCGTCCTCCAGGCCCGGGAACGTGGCCACGGCGCCGTCGTCGCTCGTCACGCATCGGTCGCCCTCGGGGACGATGCCGTATCGCAGCGTCGAGCCCGCTCCGTTCGTGCCGGCGCTCGCACGCGCGGTGACCGTCGAGGTGCCCTCCCCGTCGGAAACGGACTCGAGGTCGAGCGCGGGGCTGAGGGGCGCACCCACCCCGTTGGCGTTGACGGTGACCGAGGCTCCGGCGTTCACGCCCCCACCCCCGAGTCCCGGTGGCCGGTCGAATCGGGAGTAGGGCGTGACCGTGACGGGCGTCGGGGCGTTGGAGCCGACCCGGTAGGAGCGGACGTCGACGGTCGTGTCGCGGCTGCCGACGTTCACCACCGACCGGTCGCCGGTGGAACTGGTGATCTCCAGCGACCCGGTGCGCGAGGGGTCGATCCCGTCGATCCGAAGGGCGATGTACCCGCCCTCACCGCGGGTCTCGAGCGGTACCCACTGCACACCCGTGGGCGCCGGCGGGGCGTCGTAGGCCCATGCCTCGGTGCGCACGACCCCGCGCGACTCGCCGACGGCATTGACGGCGACGGCCTCATAGACGCGGCGCTCGCCGTTGGGCGCCGAGATGGGCGGGCACGACCCGGCGGGACCGCACTCGGCGACCACCTGGCCGGCGTACCGGATGCGGAAGCCGCTCAGCCCGGGGTAGGCCAGTCGCGCGTCGCCCGGGTCGACCCGGAGCGTGACCGTCTCGTTGCCGAACGCCGTCTGAACGAGCGCGGCCGGCGGACGCGGGAATCCCTGGAGGTCCAGCAGCAGGCGGCCGTCGCGTTCACCTGCGGTACGACGGCCCTGCGCGTCGACGACCGAGAACGTCGCGGAGCACGTGGCCCCCGGAGCATCCGGCGCCCACGACGCCACGACCGTGCGGGGCGATGACACCTGGAAGCTCACGCCCGCGCAGGCGCCCGTCGGGCGGACGTCGACGACCGCGAGAGGGGTTCGCGGCAGCGGGTTGATCTCCCCCGCGGCGCCGATCACGGTGATGGTGCACGACGACCCCCCGGCCTGCGAGCACTGCTGCGTCACCGATCCGCCCTGCGGGAGGGTGGAGGGCGCCTGACCGACCCGGAGGATGAGCCGGGACGGCGCCGTGTTCGGGTGGCTCGGCGCCGACACGGCGACGACCTCCTCGCGACCGGGGACGGCGGTGTCCGCACCTGTCACGGTGACGATCGAGCCCTCGAGCGACACCTCGAAGGCCCCTCCCGGGTACGACAGCGCGTAGGCGATGCCGTCCCAGTCCTCGCGCAGCTGCCAGGTGGTCATGTTCCGCAGGTCGAAGGTGGCGGTCTCGCCCGGTCCGACGGTGAGGGCGCCGGGACGCAGCTCCGGCTGAGGGTCCGTCGCCTCGACGAGGATCGGCACCGAGAGGTAGGTGAAGTCCTCGGTGCCGGCCACCCGCACCGGCACCTGGCAGGCGTCGGTCCATGGGGCGCCCGCCCCGGCGTCGTAGCGGATCTGCCCGTCCCCCGCCGCCGTGCAGACCGCCTCGGCGCGGGCTCCCGATGCGCGCACGTCGTCGCCGACCTCGAGCGCGGCCGTCCGCGGGATCGCGACGAGGTCGTCCATGTCGAAGGTCGCCGATTCGAGCTCGGGCACCTCGACGGGCTGTGCGGATGATCGCAGCGCCAGCGACAGGTCGTCGTCGCCGGGGACGCGGAGGAAGCCGTAGCTGGTCACCTCTCCCGAGGCCCCTTCGCCGGTCACCGAGAAGGGGATGACGCGGGTGGTGGCCGGGAGCGGACCGGAGATCTCCGACCCGCGGACCGTGACGTCGCCCGGCTCGCCCCAGAGATCGAGCTCGAGGTCGTCGATGTCGCCGCCGGACCACGAGACGTTGCCCGAGAGCACGTCGACGCCGTCGACGAAGTCCTCACGGGTCTCGGCGGTGAGGACCGTGTCCTCGACCACGGGGAAGTCCGGCACGCTCTCGCGCACGACCGTGACGACGATGAGTCCGCGCCCGGTGTTGCCCGAGCTCGATGTCACGTCGTAGAGGAACGACATCGTGCCGGGCTCGGTGCCTGCCGCGATCACCACCTGGCTGTCGCCGACCGAGCGGATCCTCTCGGCCAGCCGGACGAACTCGGGGTTCTCCGACCCGTCCTCGAGCGTCTCGGGCACGTCGGGGCGCACCTCGTCGACGGTCAGCTCGCCCATCGTCGGATCGCTGTCGTTGGAGAGGGGGTTGACGCGGATGGTGCTGTCGGAGCCCGCCTGCACCTGGACGGAGTCGGTGAAGGTCACCGGGCTGGGGTTGGCGTCGCTGTCGAGGACGCCGACGCGCGCCGTGCCCTCCCCGGCCTGGCCGAACTCGTCCACGACGCGGTAGGGGAAGGTGACCTGACCGCTGAAGCCGGCGACGCTGGTGTAGACGATCGCGTCCCCGTCGGCGGAGATGGTCGCCACGCCCGACTCGGGCTGGGCGACGACGCGGTCGAGCGACACGGTGTCGCCGTCGGGGTCGACGCCATAGCCGTCGAACTCGATCCTCGTCGACTGCCCGCTGAGCACCCGGCCCTCGACGGTGTCGGGGGCGGGAGCACGGTTCTCGTCGTCGGGCAGCACCTGTACCGTGACCCGCGCCTGATCCGTCAGCGACGGCGCCCCGGTGGTGTACACGTCGTAGTCGATCGCGTACTCGCCGGGCTCGTCGGGAGCGAGGTAGCGCAGCACGTCCCCCGACCCGAAGGCCAGAGCGGCGGCGGAGGACGAGAGCACCGTGGCCGGATTCAGCGTCGGGCGTCCGCCGGCGGGCGCGACGTCGTTCTCGAGCACGGGGATGTCGATCTGGGTTCCGGCGCGGACGACGACGGTGTCGTCGACCGCGATGGGGGCGAGCTCGGGGGCGGGGGGCAGCAGGTACACCGTGGCCTGCCCCTCGACCGACGATCCCTGGTTCTCGGTGCCGTCGGTGACGGTGTAGGTGATCGTCCCGAGCCGCCCCGGAGCGCCGTCGGCGGTCGAGCCCGACACCCGCAGGTAGTTCTGCGACAGCGTGTCGAAGGACAGCGACGCCCCCGCGTCGGGCTGGGCCTGCACATCGCTGAGGAGCAGCACGCGCCGGGTCGGGTTCGACACCGCAGCGAGGATGTCGAGCGTCGCGTCCTGCTGCGGACGGACGAACGCCACCACGGGCGCGGTGGAAAGGTCCGTCGGCGCGTCGGCGGCGAGCGCGGTCACACGGACCGTGCCGTTCTCCTGGGTGGTGCCGTCGGTGACGGTCACGTCGACGCGGTAGGTGCCCGGTTCTTCGGCGCGGAAGTCGAACGACGTCGAGCCGCCGACGATCGTGGCGCTCGCCCGGGCGTCGTCGAGGACGCGGACCGCGTCCAGGCGCACGGTGCCGGCCGTGCCGGTGACGTGCGGTCCGACGTCGATGGTGGTGGTGGCCCCGACGGTGTCGACGACGGCGAAGGACTGCACCGACAGGGTCGGCTGCGGCGACACCCGGATGACCAGCGGTTTCGTCGTCACGGCTCCCCGCGTGTCGGCGACCGACACGACGATCTCGATCAGCTGCTCAGCGCCGCTGCCGTCATCGGCGTGCTGATAGACGATGTCGCCCGCGGGGGTCGCGGCGACCTTGCCGACACCCGAGGTGTTCTCGGCCGAGAGGAGCAGCATGGGGTCGCCGTCGGGGTCGACCCAGCCCGTCATCACCGGCACGGTGACCGTCCCACCGCGGGCGACCTCGGGGGTCGGCCACTCGGCGAGGCAGCGCTCGACGCCGCACCACACGGGCGCGGTGTTCTGCTCGTCGCCGGCCACCTGCAGCGTCACGGTCGTCGCGGTCGAGGCGAGGCCCCCCGGTGCGGTGCCGTCGGTCACGGCGTACGCGAAGCTCGCAGCCCCGCTGGCGCCCGGCTCGACGCGGACGGCGAGCCGCTGGCCGTCGTCGGTGATCGAGACCGTGCCGAATCCTGGGTCGAGTCCGGTCACCGACGCGGGATCCACGCTCAGGACGTCCTCGTTCGGGTCGTGATCGTTGAGCAGCACCGGCAGGCTCACCAGAGCCCCGGGCCGCACCCCGAACGCGTCCGGCTCGGCGATCGGCGCCTTCGGATCGATGACGACGCTCAGCTGCTCCTCGCTCGGCTGCGCATCCGAGACGACCTCGTCGTCGAGGCTCCATCGCTGGCTGGAGGGCACCAGGCGCCCGTCGGGCACCGTCCAGACCCAGCCGGTGCGCGTCTCGTTCAGGATGACGGTGTCGCCGTTGGAGGTGAAGACCGGACGCCGCTGGTCGGAGAGCTCCTGCCCGGCGTAGTCGAGGGGGCTGAGGGTGCCCTGTTCGGAGGTCCACAGCTGACCGCCCAGATCGCCCTCCGCCAGCCACGCGGCGTGGACCACCCCGTCCTGGACGAGCGGTTGCGCCGGGGTGCCGAGCAGTGTCGTGTCGCCGACCACCGGCTCGGGATCACCGCCGTCGACGGGGATGCGCGCGAGCCCGGTGTCGGAGGCGAGGTACACCGCCGTCCCGTCTGGGTCGGGCGAGCTGGCGACCACGGCTCCGGTGACGGGCGCCGTCTGCGCGGCATCCGTCCCCGCGACGAGATACGACCCGTCCTCGCGATCGACCAGCACCCACGTGTCGCCTGCGCCGGTGATGGCGGGATCGGCGAGGTCGTCGATCGAGACTTCGTCGCGCGAGCGCACGGCGGATGCTCCGATGTCGTAGGTGAGCACCGATCCGTCGCCCTCGGAGTAGCTGAGGAGGATGCCGCGGGCGTCGAGGGCGACGGCGTCGGCGGCGTAGGACGGGGCGTCCTCGTCGTCGGAGGGGAACGGCTCGAGCCGTGAGGGGGAGCGCCCTTCGGCGAGGGTGCCGGTGTAGAGCACGCCCGACTCGGTGCGGTAGACGACGAACTCACCCGCGGTGACGACCTCGACGGTGCCGTCGGGGGTGCTCGGCGACTCCCGGAGCGCCTCGTCGTCGAGGTCGACGGGGAGTGCCTCGTCGACGCGGGTCACGCGGCTGTTGCTGCCGGTGAAGAGGAAGGTGCCGGCGCTGGACTGCGCGACCTGACTGGGATCGGAGACGGTGCGCACCGTGTCGAGCTCGAGGATGGAGGTGTTGACGCGCGCGTAGCGCGTGCCCTCGCCCGTCTGCAGCGCCCAGACGGACGTGTCCACCGGCGGCGTCTCCTGCGCGTCGAGCCCCGGCCAGACGATGCTCGCCACGACGACCGTCGCCACGGCGACGCCGCCCGCGACCAGGGCCAGGAGCGGACCGCGGCGGGCGATGCCCTGCCCGCGGGAGCGCACCGCGTGCGCGGGCCTCGCCCGGCGCGCCGCCATCACAGCACCCCCGCCGCGCGGAGAGCCGCGAGGACCACGGCGATGAGCGCGGCGGCGCCCGCTCCGCCGAGGATCCACGGCAGCGCACGGTGGGGAGCGGGAGCGGGGGCGGGTGAGGAGAGCGAGGTGTCCTCGTCGCGCAGCAGCGCGGCGACCCCCGTCGCCGCGGCCCGCTTGCGGGTCACCTCGCGCTCGAGGCGACTGCGCGCGGGACCCCGGAGTGCATCGTCGGAGAGATCGATGCCGCCGCTCGCCGCCCAGTCGGACGCCGGCACCTCCAGCGGCGTCGGCGACAGGCCGAGGCCCGCCTGGACCTCGCGGAGCGCGTCGGCGAGCTCCCGCGAGGTGGCGTAGCGCTCGCGCGGATCCCGGCTCATCGCTCGGGCCAGCACGTCCTGCAGTGCTGCGGGCACGTCGGCGCGGTTGATGGGGGTGTAGCTGGCCTTGGCGATCCGCCGCCGCAGGAGCTCTTTGGTGTTCTGCCCCTTCTCGCGCCGCTCGAACGGACTGTGCCCGGCCAACAGCGAATAGACGGTGGCGCCCAGGCTCCACACCTCGCTCGCGATGGTGCCGGCGGTCTCCTCGGCCACGACCTCGGGCGCGCTCCACGGGATCGACATCGCCAGCACCTCGCCGGCGCTCACACGCGCGAGGGAGGACGAGATGCCGAAGTCGGCCAGCACCGGGGCGCCGAAGGTGGTCACGAGGATGTTGCTGGGCTTGACGTCTCGGTGCACGAGCCCGGCGCGATGCGCCGACTCGAGGGCGCTGGCCATCTTCACACCGATGGTGAGGACCTCGTCCACCGGCATCCGCTCGATCCGGTAGCGCTGCGCGAGGGAGCCGGGGCAGTACTCCATCACGATGTACGGCCGCCCATCGGCGGAGATCCCGGCCTGGTAGACCGTGACGATCGACGGATGCGCGGACAGGTGCGCCAGGACGTCGGCCTCGGCGTTGAACATGCGCCGCAGCTCCGGATCGCCCACATCGCTCGGAAGGACCTTCACCGCGACATCGCGCCGCGGCATGTCCTGCCCGTAGAGGAAGACGTCGGCGAACCCGCCCGAGCCGAGAGGCCGGATGTACGACAGACCCGGCAGGATCGGAGGCGCGGAGGGCAGGCGAGTCGTCACCGCATCCCCTCCCCGGAATCCCACCCGCCCGACCGGCGGGATCACAGCGCTACGACGCTGGAAACCCGGCCATGCTAACAAAGCCCGCCTGCACCCTCGCCCAGGGCTGCGGAGAGCCCGGCGAACAGCGCCTGGATCGTTACCGACGACGGGGGTCAGGGCAGGGGATGCGGGTCGTTCGGGTCGAACGGCGCATCCAGCGACCGGGTGAGCTCGTCGAGCATCGCCTCGATCTGGGGCTCGACGTATTCGGTGATCCCGGCCTGGATCCGCAGGCGATGGTGCAGCAGGATGGTGCAGACCTCGCGCCCGACCATGTTGGCGTAGTCGTCGGCGAGGCCGACCTCCTGGCGGAGCGCGGCCTTCGCCTCCTCACTGAGCGGGGGGAGCTCGGGCACGTCCGAGTCGGCCTGGGCCGCCAGGCCCGACAGGGTGAAGAGGAACGGCGCTCCCGGTGTCGGCTCGGGGTCGAGCGGGAGCCCGTCGAACTCGGGTTCGAGCCCCTCCGCGGGCCGGTAGCTGCGGGCGCGATTGCGCGCGGCCTGCTGGTCGAGCTCGGCCTGGAGCATCGGGAGGTTCAGAGCGGTGTACTCCGCCACGGCATGGTCGACGATCGTCTTGATGCGCGTGGACAGGCCGTGCTGCACGCCGTGGGGCACGTCGGCGCCGAGGCCCGCCGCCGAGAGCACAGGGGAACCGAAGCAGCGACGGCAAGGAGCCACCCGTCCCCGGTGGGTCGCCGGCTCCCAGCGGGGCAGCCACCGCAGCCAGGCGTCCACCGCCTGGCTGACCTGGGTCTCGAGCGACCGCTCCACCCCTACACGGTATCCCTGCGGGTCGGCGGCGTCATGCGTCATCCTGCTCCTCCCCCTCCCACGGCCAGTGGGGACCGGAGCCGCGCGTGCGCACCATCGCGACGGCGCTGATCCCGGCGATCGCCCCGGCCGCGGCGAGGACGAGCCCGAACCAGGATGCCGCGACGCCGCCGGCGACGGTCGAGGCGATGCGCAGCTCTTCGCCCGAGGCGACGACGGCGATCCAGACCACGACGACGTAACCGAGGTACGCGCCGAGCGCCGTCCACAGGGCGACGGAATAGCGCGGGGACGCAGCAGGGGCGGGCGTCGGCGTGGCGGGCACGATGGACGTGGGGATGCCGGCGGTGGGGATGCCGGCGGCGGGGCGGCCCGACGCGGGGATGGACGAGGGATCGGGCGGGAGAAGCGGTCGCGGCATGACGCTGAGCAGCACGCCGGCGACCGCGAGCGTCGAGGCCAGCACGGCGAAGACGCCGGGAAGGGGCCCGAGCCCCTGCACCTCGATGACGCTGCGGTCGAGGATGAGGCTGGTCATCCCGAGCCCGAAGATCATCAGGGCGACGTACCCAACGGTGGCGAAGACGACGGCGATGAGCGGGGGCACCGGCACGCGGGGGCGGTCGTCGACGGGCTCGATCACGTCATCCCGTCGTCACTCGCGGTGTGCGTCGTCGGCGTCGTCGCC
This sequence comes from Microbacterium invictum, assembly GCF_034421375.1. Lineage (NCBI taxonomy): Bacteria > Bacillati > Actinomycetota > Actinomycetes > Micrococcales > Microbacteriaceae > Microbacterium > Microbacterium invictum. The sequence continues at coordinate 3,136,396 of NZ_CP139779.1, forward strand.
TCAGCGCGCCCGGCTCACTGCCGGACGAGCTGCGGGCCCGCTTCGAGCGTGCGCTCGTACTCGCGCTGCGCCTCGTCGTTGAGCTCGGTCATCCGCTTGCCGCGCGAGGCCACCCATGCTCCGAACCAGATGGTCAGCTCGCGGCCGAGGATGAACGCCACGATCGCGAGCGGGGCGAGCACCTGTTCGGCGGTGATCTCCGCCCCTTCGCGGGCGGTGAGCGTCCAGAACGGCGCCTGGAAGAGCTGACCGAGGATGTGACCGGCCCACGCGGCGACGCCGACGAGGAGTCCGAAGATCACCCACGCGCCCCAGCGGCCGCGATTGATGATCGCGCCGAGCAGCCAGAACGCAACGAAGAAGACGATGACGGGGATCCACAGCGACCAGCTCGCGAGCGCGGTGAGCAGCGTCGAGACGAGGGAGTCCACGGCGACCTCGCCGGCGAGGGCACCCAGACCGATCCAGGCGGCGAGATACAGCACGCCGAACAACAGCGCGGCGAGGAGGCCGATCGCTCCGGCCGCCGCGCGGTTGCCTCGGGGCCGGGGCGCCTCGGGCGCCTGCACGAAGATCGGCTGCGGTGCCGCGGTCTGCTGCGGAACGGGGGCGGCCACGACCGTGGGTGCGTCGTAGCCGCGGTCCGAGGCGGGTTCACTGGGCGTCACCGAGGGGCGCGAGGATGCCGCGGCGGCGCCGGCTCCGGCGGCGGCACCGGCGGCTGCGACGCCGCCGGTGGGCGCTGCGGAGCGGTCGGCGGAGCTGTCGGCCGACGCCTCGTAGGCGGCGAAGCGATCGCGCTCCGCGTCATCCCGGTAGTCGGCGCTGTCGCCGTAGCCGGTGGTGTCGCGGGAGGCGGGGGCATCCCAGCGCGCGGTGGCGGGCTCGCTCGTCGGGGCGTACGGGCGGTCGTCCGCGGGCGTGGCGGCTGCGGCGGCGCGGGCGTCACCGTCGTCGACGGGGCGGTCGGCGGGCTCGGCGGCGCGAGCGGCGTCCTCGCGGACAGCGGCCGCGCGGGCGGCTTCGGCGTCGGCGAGACCCTCGTTCGCGCGCGTGACGACGTCATCGCCCGTCGGGCGGGGCTCCTCGACGGGGTCGCCGTACGACGACTTCGAATCACTCATCGTTCGCACTCCTCACGCAGGACTGGCGCCCCGCACAGCGAAACTAGCGGCACGGACGCCCGGAATCGCGCAGGCGTGCCGCGCGGCGCGAGACGGATTCGCCGATCGGGTGCGTCACGGGCGCCCCCGCGCCATTCCCGGATCGGAATATGAGCGCGGTCGCCGACCACCCGCGCGTCGCCGGTCGCGGATGGCCCGTCTTCCTAGAGTGATGCCATGACGCACCGTGCGGTCGTCGCGGCAGCGGCAGCATCCGGCCTCCTCATCGCCCTGGCCCTCGCCGGCTGCGCACCCGAAGACGGCGAGGAGACGGCGACGAGCCCCTCGGCCGGGGCCTCTCAGACGCCGTCCCCGGGGGCATCCTCGCCCGGGGCATCCGGCTCGCCCTCGCCGTCCGGGATTCCCACGCCCTCGACGGCGGTCGGCGCGGCGGCGGTCCCGGAGACCTGCGAAGCGCCGCTGTCGGACGCAGTGATGGCGCAGCTCGAAGGCATCCCTCTGAACGATCCCGCCAACGGCGGCGACCTCGGAGCGCAGCCCGACGGGTCGCTGGTGTGCCTGTGGCGCGATCCGCAGGCCGACACCACCTTCCTCGAGACGACGTATCAGCCGATGAACCGTGGGCCCGCGCTCGATCTGCTGAACCAGCTCGCCGCGGAGGAGGGGTTCACGTGCTACACCCCCGACGGCGGCACCCGCTGCGAGAAGACCTGGGAGAGCGAGCAGTACCCCGTCACGAACGGGCGGACGCTCTTCTGGCGTGACGACCTGCTGATCGACACGTCGTACTCCAACCTCGCGCCGAGCGGCTACACCTCGTCGATCGTCTCGGCGATCTGGCCGACGGGCTGAGCGACCGGCCGGCACGCGCCGCTCGTCACCCCCAGAGGCGCGCGGCGATGCGGCCGGCGTAGTCCTCGGGGTGCCAGCCGCGCTCGACGCTCACGAGCCACCACCCGTCGCGGAACGTGTGGGTCTCGGTCGCGTCGCCGGTCGTGAGGGTGCAGCTGAGGGTGGGCGCGGCAGCGCTGCAGACGTAGCCCGCGGCGCTCAGGGCCGCCTCGCCCGCGGCGACGGCCTCGGGGGTGACGGTCGCGAGCGCGGTCTGCAGGGTCGCACCGTCGCGGGTGTGCCACCGGCACGAGATCCGGATGTCGGGGGCGAGCGCTTCGACGAGGGGCGGCGTCGCGGTCTCGGGCACGGCCGACGACTGGGCCAGGAGCGCGCCCGGGAACCACGCCAGCTGTCGCCACAGGTCGTCGGGGTAGATGTCGCGGCAGTCCAGGGGCGCCTCGCCCGCGAGCGCCGCGACGAGGGGGTCGTCGGGCTGAGCCGCCTCCCCCCGGGCGGTGGCGGCGCGCAGGGTGTCACCGGCCCACGTCACCACGGTCGGGACCATCGGGGCGGCCAGCCACACGAGAGCTGCGACGACCGCCGCGCAGAGCAGTCCGACCGGGGCGGAGAGCCACAGACTCCGACCCGGGATGCGCGCCACCTTCCACCTCCGGATCCACGGTACGGCGGCGCGCGCCGCGGGCCCGTGACGGCTCGCCGCGCGCTGTGCACCTGACCCGCCGGGCGTGCCGCCGCGCGGGTCGCCCCTCCGCGGCATCCCCCTCCTCCCCCGCCCTCCTCCTCGCCGATCATCCGGTGGCTCGGCGCTGGCGGCAGGCCCAGCCGAAACCGCACTTCCCCGCCGAAAACCACGGCGACGCGCTCGGTCTCGACGCCGAAGGCAGGTCTCGACGAGAGAACCCGCGGCCCGCTCGGTCCCGACGCTGCGGGTCGCTCTCGGCGCGCACGCGCCCGGGACCGGAAACGCGAAGGGCCCCGGCGATGCCGGGGCCCTTCGGTGGTGCGGAGTTTCGACTCAGTTGTAGGTGCCGAAGTCGTCCGTGGAGAAGCTGTCGAAGTCGACGTAGCTCAGGTCCGCGTCGCTGTAGGCGCCGTCCGAGGCGAAGATGCGGTTGGGGTACCGCTCGCTCTTGGCCTCCTCCGTCGCCTCGACCACGACGTTGCGGTACTTCGCAAGGCCGGTGCCGGCGGGGATGAGCTTTCCGATGATGACGTTCTCCTTGAGGCCCACCAGCGGGTCGCTCTTGCCCTCCATGGCGGCCTGCGTGAGAACACGCGTGGTCTCCTGGAACGACGCGGCCGACAGCCACGACTCGGTCGCGAGCGACGCCTTGGTGATACCCATGAGCTCCGGACGACCCGACGCCGGGCGCTTGCCCGAGCCGACGGCCTCGCGGTTGATGCCCTGGTAGCGCTTGAGGTCGACGAGCTCACCCGGAAGCAGCGTGGTGTCGCCGTGGTCGACCACGGTGACCTTCCGCAGCATCTGGCGCACGATGACCTCGATGTGCTTGTCGTGGATCGGCACACCCTGCGAGCGGTAGACGCCCTGGACGCCGTTCACGAGGTACTTCTGCACCTCGCGGGCACCCATGACGCGCATGACCTCCTTGGGGTCGAGCGTGCCGACCTGCAGGGGCTGACCGACCGTGACGTGCTGGCCGTCCTCGACGAGGAGAGTCGCGCGCTTGAGCACCGGGTAGACCACCGGCTCGTCACCCGAGTCGGGCGTGAGGATGATCTTCTTGCTCTTGTCGGTCTCCTCGATCGTGATGCGGCCGTCGGCCTCGGCGATCGGGGACGCACCCTTGGGGGTACGGGCCTCGAAGAGCTCCTGCACGCGGGGCAGACCCTGGGTGATGTCGTCCGCCGACGCCGACCCACCGGTGTGGAAGGTACGCATCGTCAGCTGGGTTCCGGGCTCACCGATCGACTGGGCCGCGATGATGCCCACGGCCTCGCCGATGTCGACGATCTTGCCGGTCGCGAGCGATCGGCCGTAGCACTTCGCGCAGACACCGACGGCGGAGTCGCAGGTGAGCACCGAGCGGACCTTGATCGTCTCCACGCCCGCCTCGACGAGCGCGTTGATGACGATGTCGCCGACATCGGAGCCCGCCGCGGCGAGCACCTCGCCGGAGGCGCTGACGACATCGGCCGCCAGGGTGCGGGCGAACACCGAGTTCTCGACGTTGGCGTCCTTGACCAGAGTGCCGTCGAAGCCGGGAGCGGCGATCGGCAGCTCGAGGCCCTTGGACGTGCCGCAGTCCTCCTCGCGGATGATGACGTCCTGCGAGACGTCCACGAGACGCCGGGTGAGGTACCCGGAGTCGGCGGTACGGAGGGCCGTGTCGGCCAGACCCTTACGGGCACCGTGCGTGGCGATGAAGTACTCCGCCACCGACAGGCCCTCGCGGTACGAGGAGATGATCGGGCGCGGGATGATCTCACCCTTGGGGTTGTTCACCAGGCCTCGCATACCGGCGATGTTCCGGATCTGCAGCCAGTTACCGCGCGCACCCGACGAGACCATCCGGTTGATGGTGTTGTCGGCCGGGAAGTTGTCGCGCATCGCCTTCTGGACCTCGTCGGTCGCCTCGGTCCAGATCTTGATGAGCTCCTGACGACGCTCGGCGTCGGTGGTGAGACCCTTCTCGAACTGCGACTGGACCTTCGCGGCCTGCTTCTCGTAGCGACCCACGATCTCCGCCTTGTTGGGCGGGGTCAGGATGTCGCTGAGGGCGACCGTCACACCCGAGCGCGTGGCCCAGTAGAAGCCGGCGTCCTTGATGCGGTCGAGCGTCGCGGCGACCTCCACCTTGGGGTACTCCTCGGCGAGCTTGTTGACGATCTGCGACAGCTTGCCCTTGTCGGCCTGTTCGCGCACGAACGGGTAGCCCTTGGGCAGCGCGTCGTTGAAGATCGCCTGGCCGAGCGAGGTGTCGACGAGGCCGTGGCGCTCGTATCCCTCGGGGGCCTCGCCCTCGAGGAAGGTGAGCCCCGGAACGCGGATGCGGACCTTGGCCTGCAGGTCGAGGGTGCCCTCGTCCTTGGCCAGGATCGCCTCCGAGACCGAGCCGAACACGCGACCCTCGCCCGCAGCGCCCTCCTTCACCGTGGTGAGGTGGTGCAGGCCGATGATCATGTCCTGCGAGGGCAGGGTCACCGGACGGCCGTCCGAGGGCTTCAGGATGTTGTTCGAGGCGAGCATCAGGATGCGGGCCTCGGCCTGGGCCTCGACCGACAGCGGAAGGTGCACGGCCATCTGGTCACCGTCGAAGTCGGCGTTGAACGCCGCACACACGAGCGGGTGGAGCTGGATGGCCTTGCCCTCGACGAGCTGCGGCTCGAACGCCTGGATGCCCAGGCGGTGCAGGGTGGGCGCGCGGTTCAGCAGCACCGGACGCTCGCGGATGATCTCCTCGAGCACGTCCCACACCTCGGGACGCGTGCGCTCGACGGCGCGCTTGGCGGCCTTGATGTTCTGCGAGTGACCGAGGTCGATGAGGCGCTTGATGACGAACGGCTTGAAGAGCTCCAGGGCCATCTGCTTGGGAAGACCGCACTGGTGCAGCTTCAGCTGCGGACCGACGACGATGACCGAACGGCCCGAGTAGTCCACGCGCTTTCCGAGCAGGTTCTGGCGGAACCGGCCCTGCTTGCCCTTCAGCATGTCCGAGAGCGACTTCAGCGCACGGTTGCCGGTACCGGTGACGGGGCGACCGCGACGGCCGTTGTCGAACAGCGCGTCGACGGCCTCCTGCAGCATCCGCTTCTCGTTGTTGACGATGATCTCGGGAGCACCGAGGTCGATCAGGCGACGAAGACGGTTGTTGCGGTTGATCACGCGACGGTACAGGTCGTTCAGATCGGATGTCGCGAAGCGGCCACCGTCGAGCTGCACCATCGGGCGCAGCTCCGGCGGGATGACGGGGACGACGTCCAGGACCATCGCGGCGGGGCTCATGCCCGTCTGCAGGAACGAGTTGACGACCTTCAGGCGCTTGATCGCGCGGATCTTGCGCTGGCCCTTGCCCTCGGCGATCTGCAGGTGCAGGCTCTCCGCCTCGGCGGCCAGGTCGAACGCCTCCAGGCGGCGCTTGATCGACTCGGCGCCCATGTGGGCCTCGAAGTACTGACCGAAGCGGTCCTGCAGCTCCTGGAAGATCTCGTCCTCGCCCTTGAGCGAGCCGACCTCGAGGGTGCGGAAGTCCTCCCAGACGCGCTCGAGCTTGGCGATGGCGTCGTCGGCCTGCTTGCGGGCCTGCGCCATGTCCTTCTCGGCGGCGTCCTTGACCTTCTTCTTCTGGTCGGCCTTGGCGCCCTCCGCCTCGAGGGCGGCGAGCTCCTCCTCCAGCTTGGACAGGCGCGCGGCGATCTTGGCGTCACGGCGGTCGCCGAGCGTCTTGATCTCCAGGCGGATGTTGTTCTCCTGGGTGGCGAGGTCGCGGTGACGCGCCTCCTCGTCGACAGAGATCACCATGTACGCGGCGAAGTAGATGACCTTCTCGAGGTCCTTCGGCGCCATGTCCAGCAGGTACCCGAGGCGCGAGGGCACGCCCTTGAAGTACCAGATGTGGGTGACCGGGGCGGCCAGCTCGATGTGGCCCATCCGCTCGCGGCGGACGGAGGACTTGGTGACCTCCACGCCGCAGCGCTCGCAGACGATGCCCTTGAAGCGGACGCGCTTGTACTTGCCGCAGGCGCACTCCCAGTCGCGGCTGGGCCCGAAGATCTGCTCTCCGAAGAGGCCGTCCTTCTCGGGCTTGAGCGTGCGGTAGTTGATGGTCTCGGGCTTCTTGACCTCGCCGAACGACCAGCGGCGGATGTCGTCGGCCGTGGCGAGGCCGATGCGAAGCTCGTCAAACGTTGTTGCGTCGAGCACTAGTTCTCCTGTTGTCAAAAGTGGGTTGCGGTCGGCGTCGACGGATCAGATCTCGTCGATCGACGACGACTCGAAGCGGCTCGAGATGTTGATGCCGAGCTCCTCAGCGGCGCGATAGGCCTCGTCGGTGCTGTCGCGGAGGCTGACCACGGTGCCGTCCGCCGAGAGGACCTCGACGTTCAGGCACAGCGACTGCATCTCCTTCATGAGCACCTTGAACGACTCGGGGATGCCGGGCTCCTGCAGGTTCTCGCCCTTGACGATCGACTCGTACGCCTTGACGCGGCCGGGGATGTCGTCGGACTTGATCGTGAGGAGCTCCTGCAGCGCGTATGCGGCGCCGTAGGCCTCGAGTGCCCACACCTCCATCTCACCGAACCGCTGGCCGCCGAACTGCGCCTTACCACCCAGCGGCTGCTGCGTGATCATCGAGTAGGGGCCGGTGGAACGGGCGTGGATCTTGTCGTCCACGAGGTGGTGCAGCTTCAGGATGTACATGTACCCGACGGAGATCGGAGCGGGGAAGGGCTCCCCCGACCGGCCGTCGAACAGCTGGGTCTTGCCCGTGGAGTCGATCAGGCGCACACCGTCGCGGGTGAGGGTCGTGGAGTCGAGCAGACCCGCGATCTCTTCCTCGGCGGCACCGTCGAACACCGGGGTGGCGACCTTCGTGCCGGGGGCGGCCTCGCGAGCCTCCTCGGGCAGGCGCACCGCCCACTCGGGGGTGCCCTCGACCTTCCAGCCCTGCTTGGCGATCCACCCGAGGTGGGTCTCGAGCACCTGGCCGAAGTTCATGCGACCGGGGATGCCGAGCGGGTTCAGGACGACGTCGACCGGCGTCCCGTCGGCGAGGAACGGCATGTCCTCGACCGGCAGGATCTTGGCGATGACGCCCTTGTTGCCGTGGCGGCCGGCGAGCTTGTCGCCCTCGGTGATCTTGCGCTTCTGGGCGATGTAGACCACGACGCGGCGGTTCACGCCCGAGCCGAGCTCGTCGTCGCCGTCCTCGGCGTTGAACTCCTTGACGGCGATGATCGTGCCCTGCTCGCCGTGGGGGACCTTCAGCGACGTGTCGCGCACCTCACGGCTCTTCTCGTTGAAGATCGCGCGCAGCAGGCGCTCCTCGGCGCTCAGCTCGGTCTCGCCCTTGGGCGTGACCTTGCCGACGAGGATGTCGCCGGGGCGGACCTCGGCGCCGATGCGGATGATGCCGCGCTCGTCGAGGTCCTTCAGCAGGTCGGGGCTGACGTTGGGGAGATCACGGGTGATCTCCTCCTTGCCGAGCTTGGTGTCGCGGGCGTCGACCTCGTACTCCTCGATGTGGATCGACGAGAGGGTGTCGTCCTTCACCAGGTCCTGGCTGAGGATGATGGCGTCCTCGAAGTTGTGACCCTCCCAGGTCATGAACGCCACGAGCAGGTTCTTGCCGAGCGCGAGCTCGCCGTTCTCGGTCGCCGGGCCGTCGGCGATGACCTCGCCGGCCTCGATGCGGTCGCCCGCCGAGACGATCACGCGCTGGTTGTAGCTCGTGCCCTGGTTGGACCGGTCGAACTTGCGCAGGAAGTAGTCCTGCGTGCCGCCCTCGTCGAGCTGGATGGTGACGACGTCGGCCGACACCTCCATGACCACACCGCTCTTCTCGGCGGTGACGACGTCACCGGCGTCGACGGCGGCGTAGCCCTCCATACCGGTTCCCACCACGGGCGATTCGCTGCGCAGCAGCGGCACAGCCTGACGCTGCATGTTCGCGCCCATGAGCGCGCGGTTGGCGTCGTCGTGCTCCAGGAAGGGGATGAGGGATGTCGCGACCGACACCATCTGGCGCGGCGAGACGTCCATGTAGCCGATCTCGTCGGCGGGGATGAGGTCGACCTCGCCGCCGATCTTCCGCGCGAGGACCCGGTCCTCCTGGAAGTGGCCGTCCGCCTTCAGGGGGGCGTTGGCCTGGGCGATGATGTAGTCGCTCTCCTCGCTGGCCGTGAGGTAGTCGATCTGGTCGGTGACCTTGCCGTCGACGACCTTGCGGTACGGGGTCTCGATGAAACCGAACGAGTTGATGCGGGCGAACGAGGCCAGCGATCCGATCAGACCGATGTTCGGGCCTTCCGGAGTCTCGATCGGGCACATGCGGCCGTAGTGCGAGGGGTGGACGTCACGGACCTCGACGCCGGCGCGCTCGCGCGACAGACCGCCGGGGCCGAGCGCCGAGAGGCGTCGCTTGTGGGTCAGACCCGCGAGCGGGTTGTTCTGGTCCATGAACTGCGACAGCTGCGAGGTGCCGAAGAACTCCTTGATCGCGGCCACCACGGGGCGGACGTTGATCAGGGTCTGCGGGGTGATCGCCTCGATGTCCTGCGTGGTCATGCGCTCGCGGACGACGCGCTCCATGCGCGAGAGCCCCGTGCGGACCTGGTTCTGGATCAGCTCGCCGACCGCGCGGATGCGACGGTTGCCGAAGTTGTCGATGTCGTCGACGTCAAGACGGATCTCGACGTTCTTGCCGCCGCGCACGCCCTCGAAGGTCTCGTCGCCGCGGTGCACGCGCACGAGGTACTTGATGGTGGCGACGATGTCGTCGACGGTCAGCACCGAGTCCGACAGCGGAGCATCCAGACCCAGCTTCTGGTTGATCTTGTAACGACCCACCTTCGCCAGGTCGTAGCGCTTGGGGTTGAAGTAAAAGTTGTCCAGGAGCGCGCGGGCGGCCTCGGCGGCGACCTGCTCGCCCGGACGGAGCTTGCGGTAGATGTCGCGGAGGGCGTCCTCCTTGGACAGGATGGTGTCCTTGGAGAGGGTCTCCTCGATGGAGTCGAAGCCGGCGAACTCGTTCAGGATGTCTTCGCTCGACAGGCCCAGGGCCTTCAGGAACACCGTGACCGACTGCTTGCGCTTGCGGTCGATGCGCACGCCGACCTGGTCGCGCTTGTCGATCTCGAACTCGAGCCATGCGCCGCGCGACGGAATGATCCGCGCGGACACGATGTCCTTGTCGGAGGTCTTGTCGGGCGTCTTGTCGAAGTAGACACCGGGAGAGCGCACGAGCTGCGAGACCACGACACGCTCGGTGCCGTTGATGATGAACGTGCCCTTGTCGGTCTGGAGCGGGAAGTCGCCCATGAAGACCGTCTGGGTCTTGATCTCACCGGTCTGGTGGTTCATGAACTCGGCCTCGACGTAGAGCGGGGCGGCGTAAGTCTTGCCGCGCTCCTTGCACTCTTCGATCGAGTACTTCTCGGGCTCGAGGTAGGGGTTGGTGAACGAGAGCTGCATGGTCTCGCTCAGGTCCTCGATCGGCGAGATCTCCTCGAAGATCTCCTCCAGTCCGCTCACCTCGGGGACGTCGGTGCGACCGGCGGCCTTGGCCTCGGCCACGCGGGCACGCCACTGCTCGTTGCCGACGAGCCAGTCGAAGGACTCGGTCTGCAGCGCGAGAAGGTCGGGAACCGTCAGCGTGTCGGAGATCTTCGCGAACGAGAGCCGCGATGCGCCGCGGCCGTTCTTGGGGGTGGTGGTGGGATTGGATGCGTTGGGCGCAGCAGCCAAGGGATAACCTCCGTGAGCCCGGACCGGGCTTCGTTTCCTTGTCGTCAGGTGGAGTGCTCAGTCGTCCCCGAAGCCTGCACGTCGCGCACCGCGGTGAAGCGGGGGCGTGCAGTCACAGCCGACCACCATATGAGGGCAGGGGGAAACCAAGAGCGCAACTACCGAGCATAGTCCGGATGGCGCGCCGTGTCCAGCGCGATCCTTGACGAGTCGATGTTCCTCGGGTATAACGCGCTCCGCTGCGCGGAATTCCCGAGGATCTGGCGCGGATTCGCCGATGAGGCCATGATGTCTCCATGACGGGGGGCGTCGCCGCCGCCGCAGGACACGTCCGGTCCGCGGTCGCGGGTGGGCAGCGGCGAGTGATCCGCACGCCCGACCAGCGCCTCAGGATCTTCGTCAGCTCCACTCTGCGCGAGCTCACCGAGGAGCGCGCGGCTGTCCGCGAGGCCGTCGAGAGCCTGCGGCTGGCGCCGGTGATGTTCGAGCTCGGCGCCCGCCCGCATCCGCCGCGGGCGCTCTACCGCTCCTACCTCGCTCAGAGCGACGTCTTCGTGGGCATCTACGGCGAGAGCTACGGCTGGGTGGCGCCGGAGGAGGAGGTGTCCGGTCTGGAGGACGAGTACAACCTCGCTCCCCCCGAGATGCCGAAGCTCATCTACCTCCGCGCCTCGGAGGGTCGCGACCCGCGTCTGGACACCCTGATCGATCGCATCCGCGCGGACGACTCGGCCGCCTACCTGTCGTTCGCGTCGACCGACGAACTGCGCGACCACGTCCGCAACGACCTCGCGATCCTCCTCGCCGAGCGATTCGACGCGTCCCGGTCGCCGGCCGACCAGGAGATCTCCGACGCCGTGCCCGCGGCGGCGCCGAAGATCCCCATCCCGTACACATCCACGATCGGGCGGGAGAGGGATGTCGCGGCGATCCGCGATCTCCTCACCGGGTCCGCCCACGTGGTGAGCCTCATCGGCCCCGGCGGCGTCGGCAAGAGCAGGATGGCGATCGAGGTGGCCCGCGAGAGCGAGGACCTGTTCCCCGACGGGGTGTACTTCGTCCTGCTGGAGGGCGTCCTCGAGCCGGGCCTCGTCGTCCCCACGATCGCGTACTCCCTCGGCGTGCGCGACAACGGCGAGGCGCCGCTGGAGGAACGCATCGCGCGGGCGCTGTCGGGTCGGCGTGTGCTCGTCGTCCTCGACAACTTCGAGCAGGTGATCGAGGCAGCACCGCTGCTCGTTCGTCTCTCGCACGCCTCGCCCATGGCGACCTTCCTCGTCACGAGCCGCATCGTGCTGCGCATCCGCGGCGAGCAGGTCTTCGACGTCGCGGGACTGCCGGTCCCCGACTCGTGGACGCGCGCCACGCTGGAGCGGGTGCATCGCACCCCCTCCTGCCGACTGTTCGCCGATCGGGCGAGCGCGGTCAGTCCCGATTTCACCCTCTCCGAGGCCAACGCCCAGGATGTCGCCGACATCTGCCGCCGGCTGGAGGGCCTTCCGCTGGGCATCGAGCTGGCCGCGGCGAAGGTGCGGGTGCTCGGCACCCGGGGGATCGCCGAGCGCCTCGAGCAGAGCCTGCCGCTGCTCACGGCGGCGGTGCGCGACCTCCCGGACCGGCACCGCACGATGCGCGCCACGATCGAGTGGAGCGTCAGCCTCCTCCCGCCCTCGCAGCGCGCCCTGCTGGAGGATCTCGGCGTCTTCGCCACCAGGTTCACCTTCGACGCCGTGGAGGCGATCGGCCGCGGCCGCCCCTGGGGCGAGCACGCCATGGACGACCTCGCGGCTCTCGTCGACTCCTCCCTGGTCAAACCCGTCGACGTCGACGGTCGGCCGGTGTTCTCGCTGCTGGCGCTGGTGCGCGAGTACGCGATCGGGCGCCTGAAGGAGCGGGGCGACGCGGCCGTGGTGCGCGCCGCGCACGCCGACCACTACCGCGACCTCGTCGCACGCATCGCGCCGGGACTGGGGGGCCCGGGGCAGGCGGACGCCGTGGCGGAGCTCGGCCTCGACCTGCCCAACCTCCGTGCGGCGGTGCGTCACCTCATCCACACCGGCCGCCTCGACGATGCCGGGGATTTCGCGTGGTCGCTCCTGATCTACTGGTGGGTGGCGGGCTTCTTCGCAGAGGTCCGGGTGTGGATGCTGGAGCTCCTCGGCAAGGACGAGCCGATCACCCCGCACACGCGGGCCGTCGCGTGGTTCTTCGCGCTGTGGGGCGAGATGTGGCAGCGTCCGAGCGCAGAGGCGGTGGCGGGCCTCGGCGAATGCATCCGTCTCTTCGAAGAGAGCGGGGACGAGGATGCCGCGGCGATGGCGCTCGCCGCACGGGCGACGGCCCGGCTTCAGCTCGACCTCCCTGATCTCGACACCGCCGATCGTGAGCTCACCGCCGCCGTGGCCAAGCTGCACGACCTCGGGAACACATGGGCCGCGGCCATCACCGAGGTCGCCCGGGGGCGCCTCGCATGGCTCCGCGGGCTGACCGATGACGCACTCGGGCACTTCGACCGCGCGACCGCGACGGCCGCGTCCGGCGGCGACCTCTTCACGACGTCGGTGGCCGGCAATCACCTCGCGCGCCTGCAGCTCGTGCGCGGCGAGATCGACGCCGCCGAGGCGCAGTGCGTTCGGACGCTCCTGGTGTCGCTGCGCCTGCACTTCGAAGAGGGGATCGCGTACGGGGTGGAGGGACTGTGCGCCGTCGCCGCCGCTCGCGGCGACGGCGAACGGGCCGGAGCGCTCTCGGCCGTCGCGGCGGTCATCCGCCATCGCATCGGGGTGTTCGACGCCGAAGCGTTCACGGTCCACACTCCGCAACTGGATGCGATGCGCGCCGCCGACCCCGATGCCGTCGCCGCCGGCGAGCGGCGCGGCGCAGAACTCACCCTTGCCGAGGCCCTCGCGCTGGCACTTCCCGCCGATGCGCTCGCCGAGGCCGGCGCCGTGATCGAGCGCTGGTGACATGACGACCGGCCCTCCCCCGCGCATCCGCACGCCCGATCAGCGGCTGCGGGTCTTCGTCAGCTCCACCCTGCGCGAGCTCGCCGAGGAGCGCGCAGCGGTCCGCGAGGCGATCGAGCGGCTGCGGCTGGCACCGGTGATGTTCGAGCTCGGCGCCCGCCCGCATCCGCCGCGGGACCTCTACCGGGCGTACCTCGAGCAGAGCGACGTCTTCGTGGGCGTCTACGGCGAACGCTACGGATGGGTCGCGCCCGGTGAGGAGATCTCCGGGCTCGAGGACGAGTACCGCCTGACGCCCCGCGCGATGCCGAAGCTGATCTACCTGCGCGATCCCGCCGAACGCGAGCCCCGGCTCGACGAGCTCGTCGCACGCATCCAGGACGACGACACCGCGTCCTACAAGACGTTCGGCTCGCCCGAGGAGCTCGCCGAGCTGGTCGAAGCCGATCTCGCCACGCTCCTTGCCGAGCGATTCGATGCCGGGAGCATCCACGCCCGACCGGATGAGGAGGCGCTGACCTTCGCGCCCGTTCCCACGGCGTACACCCCGCTCATCGGCCGCGAAGCCGACGTCGACGCCGTGGCTGACCTGGTGCGGGATGGTGGGCACCGGCTGGTCACCCTCCTCGGGCCCGGCGGTATCGGGAAGAGCCGGTTGGCGATCGCCGTGGCCGAAGCGGTCGGCGACTCCTTCGACGGCGTCGTCTTCGTCGCGCTCGAGAACGTCTTCGAGCCCGATCTGCTGCTCCCTTCCATCGCGTCCGCCCTCGGGATCCGCGACAACGGTGAGATCCCGCTCCGGGAGCGGCTCGCGATCGCCCTCGCCGATCGGCGCCTCCTGCTCATCCTCGACAACCTCGAGCAGCTCGTCGAGGCGTCGCCCGAGCTGGTGCACCTCTACACCCTCTCTCCTCGCAGCGTGCTCCTCGCGACCACCCGGACGGTCCTGCGGGTGCGAGGCGAGCGCGTCTACGAGGTGCTCCCCCTCGCCACCCACGATCCGGCGTCGCCGTCGTCGATCGCCCGCGCGATGGAGGCACCCGCCGCCCGGCTCTTCGTCGAACGGGCGCAGTCGGTGCAGCCCTCCTTCGCAGTCACGCCGGCCAACACCCCGGCCGTCGTCGGCATCGTCCAGCGGCTGCAGGGTCTGCCGCTGGCCATCGAACTCGCCGCCGCACGCGTACGACTTCTGCCGCCCGCGGCGATCCTCGCGCGACTCGACGATCAGCTGAGCCTGCTCGCCGCGCCCACCCGGGACCTCCCCGAGCGGCAGCGCACCATCCGCGCGACGATCGAGTGGTCGACGGGACTTCTCCCGCCCACCCGGCGGGAACTCCTGTCGGACCTCGGGGTCTTCTCCTACGACTTCACCCTCGAATCGGTCGAGGCGATCGGCGCGGAGCGCCCCTGGGCCGAGGAGGTGCTGGAGGCGCTCACCGATCTCGTCGACTCGTGCCTCGTGAGCTCGTCGGATGTCGACGGGCAAGCGGTGTTCCGCCTGCCCGTGAGCGTCCGCGAGCACTCGATCGAGAGGCTGCGCGCCGAGGGCCGGGACGCCGAGATGCGCGACCGTCACGCACGTCGCTATGTGCGGATCGCTCGCGCGGAGGCGGGCCGCCTGGGCGGACCCGATCAGCGCTCGGCGGTCGAACGCCTGGCGCTCGAGCGGAGCAACCTCCGATCGGCGGTGCGTCACCTCGTTCTCTCGGGCGACGCCGAGGCGGCGACCGACGCCGCCTTCGCCCTCTTCCTCTTCTGGTGGATCGCCGGCTACCTGGGCGAGATCGGCGTGTGGATGCAGCAGCTCCTGGACCGCGTCCCCGACCCGCCCCCGCGCGCGCGGGCCGTGGCGGCGTTCTATCTCGCCTGGAACGGCATGTGGCTCAACACCGGCCCGGAACTGCCCGCCCGACTCGACGAGGCATCCGCTCTCTTCCGATCCGCGCACGACGACATCGGCGCGGCCTTGGCTCTGAGCGCAGCGGGCATCGCGCGGGTCGCAGCCGGCGACCCCGACCTCGACGCCGCAGCCGACCGCATCGAGCGCGGAAGAAGCGCCCTCGCCGCCGACGGGGTCGTGTGGGGCGCCGTCCTCGGCGCCGTGGCCCTCGGACGCCTGGAATGGATGCGCGGGGACAACGAGGCGGCGTTGGTGCGCCTGCGTGAGGGCAGGGAGCTGTCGATGAACGGCGGCGATCTTCTGACCGAGACGATCATCACCCACCACTTCGGGCGGGCACTGCTGTTCGACGGTCAGGTGGATGCCTCGGCCGACTCCTTCGCAAGGTCGCTGGAAGGCTCGGTCGCCCTGCGCCACGACGAGGGGATCGCGTACAGCATCGAGGGACTCGCGGCGATCGCCGCTCACCGCGGGCAGTTCCGCCGAGCGGGTGTGCTCTCCGGCGCGGCGGAATCGATCCGCCGCCGCACCGCGGCCATCGACGCCCCCGCCTTCGTCTTCCACACCTCCTACCTCGCGCAGGCTCCCGACCCCGACGAGGTCCGCCGCGGGGAGGCCGACGGGCGCGAGTACGGCGCCCTCGAGGCCGCCGCGTTCGCCCTCGCGGGCGCGCACGAGCGTGAACCGGAGGGCGTCAGGACCTGACCCGTGCGTGACGGAAGCGGATGCGGCTGCCGGGTCGCGCCTGCGCGAGCGCGTCGAGGGCGGCATCCGTCACGACCGCGATGACCGGGTAGCCGCCGGTGACCGGAGCGTCGGGGCCGAGGATCGTGGGCCGGCCCGAGGGCGGCACCTGCAGGGCGCCGGGCACCATGCCCTCACTGGGGAGTTCGTCGTCGCGGGCACGAGCGAGGGATGGGCCGTCGAGTCGGATCCCCACGCGGTCGGCGGCGCCGGAGACGACCCAGGTCGCCTCGAAGAGGGTCGCCCGCGCGTCGGCGGTGAACCAGTCGGCGCGCGGCCCCGGCGCGAGGTCGATCTCGAGGTCGTCGCCGTCGGGTGCGCCCCACGCCGCGTCGGGGGACGGCGGGACGGGGGCGGCGGGCACAGGGCCGACTTCGACGAGGTCGCCCGCCGCGAGCGGGGCCGGGCCGAGACCGGAGAGGATGTCGGTGGCGCGCGAACCGCGGACGAGGAGGCCCTCGACGCCGCCGCGCAGGGCGAGGATCGCGCGGGCGCCCCGCTCGATCCACCCGACCTCGAGCTCGGCGCCTGCGGGCCAGCGGTGCGCCGCATACGGGTCGATGTCACGCCCCGCGAGCCGGAGCGGACCGCCGCCGCCGGTGACGGCGAACAACATGTCGGCGAGGGCGACGGCGCGAAAGCCGCCCAGGGTGATCTCGATCGCCGCCGCGCCCTGGGGGTTGCCGACGAGGCGGTTCGCGGCGCCGAGCGCGCGGCGGTCCATCGCGCCCGAGCGGGCGATGCCGAGGGCGGCCGAGCCCGGCCGCCCTCGGTCCTGCACGGTGGCGAGCAGCCCCGGCTCCTCGACGCGCAGCGCCCCCGCGCCCCCCGCCAGGGTGCGCTCCTCCCCCGCGAGGGTGCGCTCCTCCCCCGCGAGGGTGCGCTCCCTGCCCGCGAGGGTGCGCTCCTCCCCCGCGAGGGTGCGGAACCGCACCCTCATGCCGGGCGCCAGGAGCGCCGGCGACGGGCGCGCGGGGTCGAACAGGGGTTCATCGGTCGTGCCGAGGAGGCGCCACCCGCCGGGGGTCTCGCGCGGGTACGCCCCCGAGAACACTCCCGCGACCCCCACCGCCCCGGCCGGGACGCGGGTCCGCGGGGTGGCGAGCCGCGGCACGTCGAAGGGCCAATCCTCACTGACGAGGTATCCGAATCCGGGCGCGAAGCCGGTGAACGCCACGGTCCACGTCGCGTGCGCGTGGCGCCCCGCGAGCTCCGCGGCCGTCATCCCCAGGAGCTCCGCCGTGTCTTCGAGGTCGGCACCGTCGTAGCGGATGTCGAGCTCGACCTCGGCCGGCGCCGCCGCCTGTTCCGCGGAGGCCGCGGTCGCGGCATCCGTCACCCAGGCCCGCGCGCGCGACAGGCTCAGCACCGCCGGATCGACCGTGATGAGCACCGTACGCGCCGCCGGGACGAGATCGATCACCCCGGGCGGCGGCTCGGCGACGAGGCGCGCGTGCAGCGCGAGCACGGCGTCGAGCCCCTCGACCTCGACGAGGATCGCGCGATCGCCCATCGGCAGCGTCCGCGTCGGCAGAGCACTCACCGCCGTCCTCCGCCTACCACGGGGCGCGCACGGTCACACCCGTGGCGTCCAGGGCTTCGCGCACCGCCCGCCCCATCGACACCGCCGCCGGGGAGTCGCCGTGCAGGCAAAGTGACGAGGGTCCGACGTCGAGCACCGTCCCGTCGACGGCGACGACCTCGCCCGATCGCGCCAGCCGGACCGCCCGCTCCGCGGCCGCGGCCACGTCATCGAGCACCGCGCCCGGCTCGCCGCGCGGGACGAGCCCGCCGCCCGGAAGGTATCCGCGGTCGAGGAACGCCTCGACGACGAACGGCAGACCGGCCGACTCGGCCGCCCAGGAGATCTCCCCCGGCATCCCGAGGATCGGCACGGCGCGTCCCTGCGACGCGGCGAGCTCGGCGACCGCCTCGGCCACCGCCCGCGCCGCCCCCGCGTCCGCGGAGACCGCGTGATAGAGCGCCCCGTGAGGCTTGACGTACCGGATGTCGGCCCCGGCCGTCGCCAGCGACCGGAGCTGCACCGCGACCTCGGCCCGCAGATCTGCGGGAGCGAGCGTCATCGGCACGCGGCCGAAGTTCGCCGGGTCCGGATAGGACGGATGCGCCCCGACGGCCACGCCGTGAACAGCCGCGCGCGCCACCGCCTCGCGCATCGACCACTCATCGCCCGCGTGTCCGCCGCAGGCGATGCTGGCGCTGGAGATCACGGCGAACATCGCCGCATCGTCGGCCGTCGGCATCCCGTCGACCGTCTCCCCCAGGTCGGCATTCAGGTCGATCGCGCCCATGTGTTCACGCTACGCCGAGGTGCCACGTTACGGATGCGTAAAGGCTCCCCGCGCCGGGCGCGTCGGCGCACGCGGCGGGGCAGGATGGGGGGATGCCTCGATCTTTCGAGCGGCCCGCGGCAGGGACGCCGCTGCTGCAGGTCCGCGACATGGCCGTGGAGTTCCGCACCGTCGACGGGACGGTCCACGCCGTCGAAGGGGTCGACCTCGATCTCGCCGCCGGCGAGACCCTCGCGATCGTGGGCGAGTCGGGGTCGGGGAAGTCCACCACCGCGATGGCGGTGATCGGCCTCCTCCCCGGCAACGGGCGGGTGACGCAGGGCTCAATCCTCTTCGAAGGCGAGAACCTCGTCGGGGCGCCCGAGTCGGTGATGCGTCAGGTGCGCGGCCGCTCGATCGGTCTCGTGCCGCAGGACCCGATGTCGAACCTCAACCCGGTCGCCAAGATCGGCACGCAGGTGGCCGAGACCCTCCTCGCGCACGGCCTGGCCACCCGCAAGGACGTCGACCGCAGGGTCGTCGAGACCCTCGAGGCCGCGGGTCTTCCCGACGCCGCCGCCCGGGCGAAGCAGTACCCGCACGAGTTCTCGGGCGGCATGCGCCAGCGCGCCCTCATCGCGATCGGCCTGGCGTGCAACCCCAAGCTCCTCATCGCCGACGAGCCGACGAGCGCGCTCGACGTGACCGTACAGAAGACGATCCTCGACCAGCTCGACCGGATGACCAGCGATACCGGCACCTCGGTCATGCTGATCACGCACGACCTCGGTCTCGCCGCCGAGCGTGCCTCGCGGGTCGTCGTGATGCATCGCGGACGCATCGTCGAGCAAGGGCCCGCGCGCCAGATCCTCGAGGACCCGCAGCAGCCCTACACGCAGGCCCTCGTGAAGGCGGCGCCGTCCGTGGCGGCGGTGCGGCTTCGTCCCGAGGTCTTCCGCCGGGCCGAGAAGACGGATGCCGCCGAGCCGGCCGCGCCCGCGGCATCCGCGCCTGTCGTGGTGACCGAGTCGGCTGCGCGGGGCGAGCCGGATGCCGGGGCCGCTCCCGACCACATCGTCGAGGTCGAGGGGCTGACCAAGGTCTTCCCGGTGCGCGGGCAGAAGGAGGACTTCGTCGCTGTGAAGGACGTCTCGTTCTCGATCCCGCGCGGGCAGACCGTCGCGATCGTCGGCGAGTCGGGGTCGGGGAAGACCACGACGGCCCGCATGATGCTGCGGGTCGTCGAGCCCACCAGCGGCACCATCTCGTTCGACGGGGTCGACGTGTCCACCCTCAAGGGGCGGGCACTGCGGGAGTTCCGCCAGAAGGTGCAGACGATCTTCCAGGACCCGTACTCGTCGCTGAACCCGATGTTCACCATCGAGCGACTGATCGAGGAGCCGCTGGAGTTCTACCGGCGCGGTTCATCGGCCGAGCGCACCAAGCGGGTGCGGCAGCTGCTGGATGACGTGGCGCTGCCGGCCTCGATGATGCGCCGGTACCCGTCGGAGCTGTCGGGAGGCCAGCGTCAGCGCGTGGCGATCGCCCGTGCTCTCGCGTTGTCGCCCGAGCTGATCGTCTGCGACGAACCGGTCTCGGCGCTAGACGTCCTCGTGCAGGATCAGGTGCTGCGGCTGCTGCGCGACCTCCAGCGCGAGTACGGGCTGAGCTACCTCTTCATCTCGCACGACCTCGCGGTGGTGCGGCTGATCAGCGACTACGTCTGCGTGATGAAGGACGGGCACCTCGTCGAGGCCGCGACGGGCGAGGAGATCTTCACCAACCCGCGGGATCCCTACACCCGGCGTCTCCTGGCCTCGATCCCGGGCAACGAGCTCGACATCGCGGTCTAGCGCCCGCGGCCGGGGTCGCGCCGGCGGGCGGCAGGCGTCGCCGCGTCGGTGGCTGGCGCCCGCGGAGCAGCGTTCACCTGTCGCAAGCGGTCGAGCCGACGCGCCGATCGCGTCCAGCGAGCGCCGGCGGCGGCACTCGCTGGGCTCAAACGATCGGGCGGACGCGCCGGTTGTGACAGGTGAAACCCCCGCGCCGGCGCCACCCACCGCTCCCCCGACACGATCCGCCCCTCACCGGCGCGAGGAGGGGCCGAACGTGACGGGGGAAGCGAAGCGGGGGTGAGGCGTGAGGGGCCGGCACGCGACGCACGCGGCCGCGACGCGACGCTAGCGCGCGCGGGTGCGGGGATCCATCGCCTCGCGCAGCGCCTCGCCGAGCAGGGTGAACCCGAGCGCGGTGATCGTGATGCAGGCTCCGGGCAGGAATGCCAACCACGGCGCGATCGCGAGCTCGAGCTGGGCGTAGGTGAGCATGCGCCCCCACTCCGCCGTCTGCGGCAGCCCGCCGCCGAGCCCGAGGAACGACAACGCTGCCGCCTCGATGACCGCGGTCGCGAGCGACAGGGTGCCCTGCACGATGACCGGACCGATCGCGTTGGGGAGCACGTGGCTCATCGTGATCTTGCCGCGGCCGAGGCCGAGCGTCTGGGCCGACAGCACGTAGTCGGCCGATCGCTGCTGCAGCATCGACGCGCGCAGCAGCCGGGCGAACACCGGCACTTGCGCGGCACCGATCGCGATCATGACCGATAGCTGCGTCTGCCCGAGGATGGCCGCGATCGACACCGCCAGCAGCAGCGAGGGCACCGAGAGCAGGATGTCGACGAAGCGCATGACGACGACGTCGACCCATCCGCCGAAGGCGCCGGCGATCAGGCCGAGCAGCATCCCGCCGAGAAGGCCGAACGCGGTCGAGACGACGCCGATCGTCAGCGACGCCTGCGCACCCCAGATCAGCTTGGACAGCACGTCGCCGCCGAAGCGGTCGAGCCCGAGCGGGAACTGCGGCAGCTCCCCCGGGCCGGGGATGTACGTCGGGGTGATGTAGCGCTGCCCCGGCAGATCGGTGGGACCGTACGGCGCGAGCACCGGAGCGAGTGCGGCGACGAGGATGAACAGCGCGATGATGACCGCGCCCACCCACGCCGAGGGGTTGCGGCGCAGCCGCCGGAACACGTCTCGCCAGAAGCCGCCGCGTACCTGCGCGCCCAGGAGCTCCCGGTCGTCGATCGCGGTGTCGTCGACCGGCCCGCCGCTCGGGGCGGGGGGAAGCATCGCCGAGGTCATTGGACCCTCACTCTCGGGTCGATGAAGCTGTACGAGACATCCACGATCAGGTTGATCAGCGCATAGGCGATCGCGATGAAGATGATGAATCCCTGCAGCACCGGGAAGTCGCGGGTGAAGATCGCGCGCGCCAGGAACGACCCGATTCCGGGGAAGGCGAACACCGTCTCGGTGAGCACCGCGCCCGAGATGAGCAACCCGGTCTGCAGGCCCACTGTGGTCACGACCGGGAGCAGGGCGTTGCGCAGGATGAACCGCCCGCGGATGGTGCCCTGCGACACGCCCTTGGCCATGCCGGTGCGGACGTAGTCGGCGTTCTGCACCTCGAGCACCGAGGCGCGGGTGATCCGCACGATGATCGCCAGCGGGATCGTCGCGAGCGCCACCGCGGGCAGGATCAGGTGCAGGAACGCGTCCCACGCGGCATCCCACTCCCCGGTGATGATCCCGTCGAGGATGTAGAAGTTCGTGTAGTGGGTCGCATCGATGCGCGGGTCCTGCCGCCCCTCGGACGGCAGCCAGCCGAGCTGGACGGCGAACACCCACTTCAGCAGGAACGCCAGGAAGAACACTGGGATCGTGATGCCGAGGAGGCTTGCAGCCACGGTGAGGTGGTCGGTGGCCTTGCCGTGACGTCGAGCGGCCCAGTATCCGAGCGGGATGCCGACGCCGACGGCGATGAGGAGCGCGGCGCTGGAGAGCTCGAGGGTCGCCGGGAAGCGACGCCAGAACTCCTCGGTCACGGCCCGCCCGGTCTGGATCGACGTGCCGAAGTCGCCCTGGAGCAGGCGGCCGAGCCAGACGATGTACTGCTCGAACAGCGGTCGATCGAACCCGTAGAGGCGGTTGATCTCGGCGACCGCCTCGGGGGTCGCCCGCTCGCCGAGGAGCGCGACGGCGGGCCCGCCCGGAAGGGCGCGGACCCACAGGAACAGCAGGATGGACAACCCGAACAGGGTCGGGATGAGCAGGAGGAACCTCTTGCCGATGGTGCGTATCACGGAGGGCAGCCTTCGAGGACGAGCGGAGAGGGGACGAACGGATGTCGCGGCGCGGCGTCAGTGGCCGCGCCGCGACATCCGGGTCGCCCTTACTCGGAGAGCTCGACGAGGTTGTAGACCTCGTCCTGCACGGGGCTGGCCGGGTACGAGGTGACGCGCTCGTCGAAGACGAGGGTCGGCACCGGGTGGGCCAGCGGGATTCCGGGCAGGAACTCCATGATCTGCGCGTTCGCGTCGGCGTAGGCCGACTCCTGCTCCTCGGCCGTGGCCAGGCCCCGACCGGTGGTCAGCGCACCGAAGATCTCGGCGTTGTCGAAGCCCCACTCGTTCGAGGGAGCGCCGAAGAACGTGCCCACGAAGTTGTCGGGGTCGTTGTAGTCACCGGTCCAGCCGAGCAGGTGGATGCCATGGTCGCTGCCGCCCTGGATGAGGTCGAGGTACTCGCCCCACTCGTTCGAGACGGGGTTCAGGACGATCCCGACCGCCTCGAGCTGCGACTGCAGGTTGGTGAAGATCTGCTCGGGGTTGGGCATGTACGGCCGCGAGATGTTGACCGGGTAGTTGAACGTGATGGTGAGGGGGTTCGACTCGTCGAAGCCCGCCTCGGCCAGCAGCGCCTGGGCGGCCTCCGGGTCGTACTCGTAGGTGGTGACGTCGGGGTTCCAGCCGATCACGCTGTCGGGCATGAACTGCGAGGCGACCTCGGTGCCCTCGGGGAGCACCTGGGAGATGAGCTGCTCCTTGTCGATGGCGTGCGCGATCGCCTGGCGGACGCGCTCGTCGGCGAGCTCGGGGACGGCCTGGTTCATGCCGAGGTAGAGCACGTTGAAGGGGTCGCGGTTGATGAGCGTGAAGCCGGCCTCCTCGAGCGCGCCGAGGTCGGCGGGGGCGACGAGGTCGTAGCCGTCGATGCTGCCGGACTCCAGCGCCTGGCGGCGGGCGGTGGTGTCGCCGATCACCTGGAAGATGATCTCCTCGACGACGCCCTGCTCGCCCCAGTAGTCCTCGTAGGCGGTGAGGGTGGTCGTGCTGCCCGGGTCCCACGACTCGAACTGGAACGGACCCGTGCCGGTCGGGTGACCCGTGGCGTACTCGCTGAGGGTCGGGGCCTCGGAGGTGCCGCCGACCTCGTCGGCGCCGTACTCCTCGAGGGCCGTCGGGCTCTGCATCGCGAACGCGGGGAGCGACAGCGCGGGGATGAACCCGGCGAAGGGCTCGGTCAGCGTGCCGGTGACCTCGGTGTCGCTGACCGCCTCGCACCCGCCGTAGATCGAGGTTCCCGTGTCGGCATAGCCGCGCATGAGCTTGCCCCAGTAGTACGACAGGCTCTCGCTCTGGGCGATGCCGGTGAAGTTGTTCTGGCGGTCGAAGTTGAAGCACACGGCTTCGGCGTTGAAGGGGGTGCCGTCGTGGAAGGTCACGCCCTCCTCGAGGGTGAAGGTGTAGGTCAGGCCGTCCTCGGACTGCTCCCAGCTGCTGGCCAGCAGCGGCGCCGGGTCGGCGGTGCCGGGCTCGACGCCGACGAGTCCCTCGAAGATCTGGCGGGAGACCCGGAACGACTCGCCGTCGCTGGCGAACGCCGGATCCAGGCTCGATACGTCACCGGACGCGCCGAAAATGAACGTCGAGTCGACCTCGCTCGGCTCCTCGCTTCCGCCGCCCTCCTCGCGCTGGCTCGCACAGGCCGTGAGGATCAGCGATCCGACGGCGATGGCGGCGGCGCCTGCGAGCAGGCGCTTCCTCGTTGAGTGAAGCATCGTGTACTGCACCTTCCTTTTTGGCGGTTCCCTTGCGGGGCCTTTTGGGGGCCCCTCGCGGGTCGCGAGCACAGCGATGTGGTGACAGCACCGGCCCACGGAGTGTGATCCCTCGACCGTACCCGCGCGCCGTCGCGCGGATGGTCACGGTGAGGTTGCGATTCTGTTTCGGCGCTCGCGGCGGGCGGGGGACGGATGCCGCGGGCTAGCGTGGAGCCATGGCGCGCGCTCGGGTGGAACAGGTACGTCCCTCGGCGCGGCTCGGCGACGGGACGCTCGCGACGATCGCGCCGTCGGAGTACGACACCGGCTGGGAGCTCATCGTCGACGGCACCCCGCAGTCGCACGTCGACCTCGACGATCCCACGCACCTGCACTTCGAGTACGTGTCACGGATGGCGGCGGTCATCGACCGTCTGAAGCTCCCCGGACAGCCCCTCACCGCCGTGCATCTCGGCGCCGGCGCGCTGACGGTGCCGCGCTACATCGAGGCGACCCGGCCGGGATCGCGCCAGCAGGTCATCGAGCTGGAGCAGCCCCTGGTCGAGCTCGTCCGCGAGCACCTGCCGCTGCCACGCGGGGCGGCGATCCGGGTGCGCATCGGCGATGCCCGGCTGGGCCTGGCCCGCCTTCCGCGCGCGCTCGTCGGCGCGGTCGACGTGCTCGTCTCGGACGTGTACGCCGGCGCGCAGACCCCCGCGCACCTGACCACGGTGGAGTTCTACCGAGAGGCCGCCGCGCTCCTCGCCCCCGACGGCGTGCTTCTGGTCAACGTCGCCGATGGCGCCGGGCTCGCGTTCGCCCGCCGACAGGTGGCGACCGTTCGGGAGGTGCTCCCCCACGTCATCGTGCTGGCCGAGGTGCAGACGCTGAAGGGGCGCCGCTTCGGCAACCTCGTCATCGCCGCGTCGCCGTCTCCCCTGCCGACGCAGTGGCTTCCGCGCCTGATGGCGGCCGGTCCCCACCCCGCGAAGGTCGCCGAGGGCGACGAGCTCGTGGAGTTCGCGCGCGGAGCGCGCCTCGCCACCGACGGCGACGCGACGCCGTCACCCAAGCCCGCGGCATCCGTCTTCGAACGGTGAATTCCGATCCGGATGCCGCCTCGCGGCGTGCCACGCCGGCCTCGGCGTCGCTGTCGCGCAGACTGGGGGAGCGTGGGCGCGGGACCCTCGAGCGTGGAAGGAGTCGATCATGAGCTACATCCTGGGATACGACCCCGACACTCTCCGGGAACAGGTCGACCCGGTGCGCTGCGAGGGGCGCCTCGACGAGATCGGCGAGCAGCGCAGCCTCCCGGCCCTCCTCGAGCGGGTGTGGCTGCTGAAGGTCCTCGATCGCCTGGACGACGCGCTGGTGCTCTCGGAGCAGTCGGTGCGCGTGGCCCGCATGGCGGGGACGCGCAAAGACCTGCTCCGCGCCCGGATTCTCCATGCGACCGTGCTGCAGGTGCGCGGCCAGCTCGCCGCCGCCGACCAGGAGCTCACCGCCTGCGCGGAAGAGGCCGACGGCCAGGGATGGGCGGGGATCGCCGCCTTCGCGTACCAGCACCGCGGCAAGACCCGCTACGACGGCGAGGATTACGACGCCGCCCGCACCGACTTCAAGCGCGCCCTGTTCCTCCGGCAGGAGTCGGGCGCGCCCGACGAACAGCTCGAATCGACCCTCCTCGCGATCGACGCGTCCGAGCGGCGGCGCATGCGGTCGTCGGTCGCGAGCTGAGTGTCGTAGGTACGTTCTACTGTTTCGAGCATGTCAGAACCTGAACGTGTGCGCGTGTGGGCGAACGCCCTGATCGACCGGCACCTCGACCCCTCCTGGACCTTCGGCTTCGACAACGCCAAGCGGCGCGCGGGGCTGTGCGATTTCCGGCGCAAGCGCATCAGCGTCTCGCGCTATCTGTCGGCGCGCTACGACGACGACACCAATCATCAGACCCTCCTGCACGAGGTCGCCCACGCCCTGGCGGGGCCTGCGGCCGGCCACGGCGCGGAGTGGAAGCGCATCGCGCGGGGACTCGGATATGTCGGAGGCACCACCCATGACGGCGAGACCGCCGTCGAGCTCGCCCCCTGGGTGGGGGTCTGCCCCGCCGGCCACACCGCATACCGCCACCGGCGGCCACCTCGCGCGACATCCTGCGTCGCCTGCGCGCCGCGGTTCGACCGCCGGTACCTCTTCACGTGGACGCGCCGCGAGATCTCCGCTGCCGCTCGCCTGGCGGCGATGACGCCGCGTTCCGATCGCGATCCCGACAGCGTGTCAGAGGCCCGCGATGCGGTCGCCACGGGCGACCGGCACCGCCGCTGACGCGTCGATCTCGGCGGCGCGGACGACGGCGTCGCGCAGGCCCTTCTCGATGAGCTCCTGGCCCGAGCCGCTCGCGGTGAGGAGGTGGCGCACCGCTCCGCGCAGGCCGCGGAACGACTCCCCCGCGGTGGCCGCCTCGGGCGAGGAGTGGTCGATCCCCCGCGTGGCGAGCGCATCGATCACGGCACCCGCGCCGAGGAGATCCTCCACGGCGAAGCGCAGCGGGTCGCCGCCATGACCGAGCTCGCCGGCGGGGATGACCGACACCGAGGTGCGCCGGCCGCGTCGCGCCTGCTCGTCGGCGATGGCCTGCGCGACGGCGGAGGCGTTGCGAAGACCGGCGAGGAGCACGATGGGGCCCGCCGGGTCGTCCTGAACCGGATGGGGACCCGCGGGCTCGGGGCCAGCGGCCGCGGCGGCGGCTGCGGTGACTCGGGCGCCGTTGAGCGACACGGCGAAGGCCGCGTCATCCAGGATCAGGTCCTCACCGCGGTCGACGACGTCGACCACGGTGCTCGAGAACCGGAGCACGTCGACGACGACGACGACGTCGGCGGGCGCGAGGCGCGCGAGGGCGTCCAGGCCCCAGTCCAGGCGCACCTGATAGCGGGATTGATCGAAGGGCGAGGGCATCCCGTCAGCCTAAACGGGCGGGCGGGGTGGCACGGAATGACAGAGTGGGCTCATGCGGATCATGCTCAAGCTCGTCATCGACTGCGATGCGGATGCCGCGTGGCGGGCACTGCACTCCCCTCGCGCGGTGGCGGAACTGTACGGGCCGCTCGTGCAGCTGACGCCCCTCGAACCCGACGAGCTGCCTACCGCGTGGGAGCCGGGCGCCGAGGTCGGCGTCGAGATGAGCCTGGGCGGCCGGGTCTCGCTCGGCCGCCAGATCATCCACGCCAGTGATCGGACGGTCAGCGGACCCGACGGGCCGATCCGGATCTTCCGCGACAGCGGCATCCCGATCTCCGGGCCGCTCGCGGCCCTCGATGTCTGGGACCACCAGATGGCGGTCTCGCCCGCGCCGGGCGATCCGACCAAGACGCTCTGGCGGGATCGCCTCGTCATCGGCGGGGCGGCCGCCCCCGCTCTCTGGCCGGGGCTGTGGGCCGCGTGGCAGTGGCGCGCGGCGCGCATCCGCGCCCTCGCGCCGACGTGGGCGCACGACCCGGCGCCCGAGGCCCCGACGCCCGAGGACTCGACGCCCGAGGCCTGACCGCGCGGCCGTCCGCTCGAGGCGTCGCAGCCACCGCAGCGACCGAAACCCACCTCGGCCGTCGAGTCGGGCGCAGCATCGCAGCGGCCGAAACCCACCTCCGCCGCCGAGGCCCACCGTGACGCGATGGGTCTCGGCGCCACAGGTAGGTCTCGGCGGGGTGGGTGCGGGGCGGGTGCGGCGCGGCGCGTGCGGCGCGGCGGGTGCGGTGCGGCGCGGCGGGTGCGGCGCGGCGGGTCGGCGCGACGGATATGGCCGATGTGGCGCGGCGAGAAGCCGCCGCGCGCGGCGCGCTACTCGGCGAGCGCCTCGACCGGGGCGACCCGCGTCGCGAGGCGCGTGGGCACCACCGCGGCGATGAGGGTGAGCGCGGCGGTCGCGCCCACCACGACGAGGACGGGGATGAGCGGCACGGCCGGCCACACGAACGTGGGGCCGGGCGGAAGGCTCGGGTCTCCGGGCACCGAGCCGAGCAGCGACTGCGCACCGGCCCACCCGTAGGCGACGCCCAGCACGAGGCCGGTCGCGAGGGCGGCGATCGTGAGGTGCGCGGCTTCCAGCAGCACGACCTTCCGCACCTGCGGCGCGGTGAGGCCGAGGGCGCGGAGGAGCCCGAGCTCGCGGCGACGCTGCACGACACCCAGCGTGAGCAGGTTCACCAGGCCCACCGCAGCGATCACCGCCGAGACCGCCACGAGCACCATCATCACCGCAGCGAAGGTGTCGAGCACCGCCGCCATCTCGCTCGGCAGCTCGCCGCCCGCCGACGCCGTGAGAACGGCCTTGGTCGACTCGATGGCCACCGCGAACATCGTCACGAGCGTCACACCCATCACCACGCCGATCGCCATGCGACTCGACCGCTCGGGGTAGCGCAGCGCGTTCTCGGCCGCCAACCTCGCGGTCACCGACCCGCCGAAGAGCCGGCCGATCAGCCGCAGAACGGGCGGCATGACGAGCGTCGCACCGAGCGCGATCCCGGTGAAGGAGAGGATGCCGCCGCCGAACGCGACGACGACCCCGAGCGGGCTCACGAGCCCGAGCGCGACACCCGCGGCCAGCAGTGCACCCCCGATCACGAACAGCACGACAGCGGCGATGTTGCGCCCGGTGCGGCGGGCGACCTGTTCGCGGGTGGCCTCCACAGCACCGCCGAGCGCCTGCATGGGCGTGACCGTCAGAACCCGCCGCGACCCCGCCCACGCGGCGACCCAGGTGGTGAGGGCGACGATAACAGCGGGCACGACGAGTTCCCCGGTGACGACGCGGTACGACACGCCGTCGAGGCCGAGCACCTCGGTGCCGATCGCGACGCCGAGCGCGGCGACGCCGGTGCCGAGGACGAGGCCCGCGAACGCTCCGATGACGCCGACGACGAGGCCCTGCCGGGCGACCTCCTGACGCTGCGCGCGGGCGGAGGCGCCGATGAGGCGCAGCAGGGCGATCTGCCGGGTGCGCCCGGCGATGACCGTGGCGAACGTGTTGGCGGTGACGATGCCGGCGACGTACACCGCGACGCCGACGAGGATGACGGTGAGGAAGCTCAGCACGAACGCGAGCGTCTCGCTGTCGCCGATGTAGGGGTCGGAGCGCAGGATCGCGGCGAGATAGCCGGTGACCGAGACGAGGATCACGCCGAAGGCGCTGGAGATCGCGGCGACCAGGATGCTCGCGCCCATGCCGCGCTCGCGCAGGAAGACCCATCGCGGGGCGGCGGTCCGCGGCATCCGGTCTGTCCTGTCGTCCGCCAGGGCGACCGCGCTCATGCGCCCACCTCCGCGGCGGGACCGGTCAGTTCGCCGGCGAGGAGGAACGCCGCGATCTCTTCGGCGCTCTGGCGGGGCTTGTCGGCGGCGATACGGCCGTCGCCGAGCACGATCACGCGATCCGCGTGGCTCGCGGCGACGGGGTCGTGGGTGACCATCGCGATCGACTGGCCGTGCTCACGGCTGGCGTCGGAGAGGAGGCGCAGCACCTCGCGGCCGCTCCGGGAGTCGAGGTTGCCGGTCGGCTCGTCGGCGAAGACCACGTCGGGGGCGGTGGCGAGGGCGCGGGCGATCGCGACGCGCTGCTGCTGACCGCCGGAGAGCTCGTGCGGTCGATGCCCGAGCCGCGAGGTCAGCCCGAGCGTGGCGACGAGCCGGTCGATGCGGGCGCGCTCCAGGGCGGACGGGCGACGTCCGTCGAGGTCGAAGGGCAGGAGGATGTTGCCCAGGGCGTCCAGGGTGGGCACGAGGTTGAACGCCTGGAAGACGAACCCGACCCGGCGGCGACGAAGAATAGTGAGCTCGACGTCGGTGAGCCCGGTGATCTCGGTGTCGCCGAGCCACGCGCGGCCCGAGGTGGCGGCGTCGAGCCCCGCCATGACGTGCATGAGCGTGGACTTGCCCGAGCCGGACGGGCCCATGATCGCGGTGAACTCGCCGCGGCGGATGCCGACGGTCACGCCGTCGAGGGCGCGCACTGCGCTGTCGCCGGTGCCGTAAGTCTTGGTCAGCTGTTGCACCCGAGCGGCGAGGCCCAGGTCTGTGGAGGAGATGTGCATGTCTTCGACGCTAGGAATCACGGGGGTACGCGCGCGTCGGCCCCGCGGCCGATCCGTGTACATCGGAAGGATGACGCGGGTCCGCGTCGCCACCTCTCACGAGCCCGCTCATCGAGGTGGCACAAATGGTCGGGGAGGACGCCCCACAGCGACCATCTCCGCCACCTCAATCGGACGCTGCACATCGAAGTGGCACAAATGGTCGGGGAGGACGCCCCACAGCGACCATCTCCGCAACCCCGATCCCGGCCGCATCTGCCGACCGCGGCGCGCTCAGGCCAGACCGTGCTCGAAGGCGAAGACCACCAGCTGGACGCGGTCGCGCAGGGCGAGCTTGGTCAGGATGCGACTGATGTGCGTCTTGACGGTGGCCTCCGACAGGTACTCCCGGGCGGCGATCTCGGCGTTGGAGAGCCCGCGCGCAGCGAGCGCGAAGATCTCCCGCTCGCGCTCGGTGAGCTCACCGTATGCCGGCGGCACGGGTCGCGGCGCAGCCTCGGCGAAGCGGGCGAACAGATCGCGGGTCGCCGAGGCGGCGATCACCGCCGATCCCGCGTGCACCGTGCGGATCGCCGCCAGGAGGAACTCGGGATCGGCGTCCTTCAGCAGGAATCCGCTCGCGCCCCCGCGGATCGCCCGCGCCGCGGCCTCGTCGAGGTCGAAGGTCGTCAGCATCACCACGCGCGGCGGGTCAGGGTCGCCGAGCAGCGCGGCGGTGGCGGCGAGGCCGTCCATCACCGGCATCCGGATGTCCATCAGCACCACGTCCGGCCGGGCCGCGCGCACGACGGTCAGCGCCTCGCGCCCGTCAGCGGCCTCGCCCACCACCTCGAGGTCGGACTGCGAGTCGACCACCATCCGGATCCCCGCCCGGAAGAGCGCCTGGTCGTCGACCAGTACGACCCGGATCACCGCCTTCCCCCGTCCGCACGGAGGCAACGGCGGGGATCCGGGGCAACACGCCGGCCCGCGCCGCGCCCGACCGGCGTGGCCGTCGAGAGACCCGCGGTTGTGCACGGCGCCGGCGCGCACGGCGAAAGGGCGGGCAGCCGCGAGGGGATCATGCCCGACCCCCCACCACCGGGATCGAGGCGCGCACGACGAACGAGCCGGACTCCTCCATCGCGGCGAAGTCGCCACCCGCGAGCTGCGTGCGCTCCCGCATGCCGATGACCCCGTGTCCCGTGCGGCCCGGGGTCGACGACCCGGCTGCGACGGAGTTCTTCACGGTGAGATCGACCCGATCCGCGAACCACGACAGGCCCACCTCGACCGGGCCGCCCGCCTCCCCGTGCCGGAGCGCGTTCGTCAGCGCCTCCTGCAGGATGCGGTAGACAGCGATCTGGACGGATGCCGGCGGCTCGCCCGGCGGGGCGGGGTCGATGTCGACGCGCAAGTCGACCCCCGCGGCGCGCACCTGCGCCCACAGCTCCTCGAGGTCGGCCAGGCTCGGCTGCGGCCCGTCGCCCTGGCTGTGGCGCAGCTGGGTGAGGAGCAGCCGCACGTCGGCAAGGGCCGCACGGGCCGTCGACGAGATCGTCTGCAGGGCGGCCGTCGCCGCCTGCGGATCGGCCGCGGCGGCGTATCGGGCCCCATCGGCCTGGGCCACGACCACCGCCAGCGAGTGGGCCACCACGTCGTGCATGTCTCGGGCAATCCGCGCGCGCTCGAACTCCGACCGCGCCTCCTCTTCGGCCCGCTCCTGCGCCAGGCGGTTCTCGCGCGCGCGGCGCGCGGTGCGCACGAGCGCTCCGCAGGTCCAGGCGAGCATCAACGCGAAAGTCGCTCCCCCGAGAACGATCACCGCGATGGGGAGCACCGACAGGTCGAGGGGCGCGGAGTACAGCGGCCCGAGGTACAGGTAGAGGGTGATCACGATGGCGCCCGTCACCGCCGACGCGAGCCCGGCCCAGAACACGCGGATGCTCCCATAGGCCGCCGCGGCGTAGAGCACGCCGAAGACCGCGACATCGACCAGGCTGGGCCCGCGCAGCAGGCTCATCTGCAGAACAGCGCCCGCCCACGCCAATGCCAGCGCCACCCCCGGCGAGAATCTGCGGAACCCGAGGGCCGCGCTGAAGAGCAGGACGTAACCGATGACCCCGAGCACTGTCAGCGTCCCGGTGGGTGGCCCGAGCACCCCGACACCGGCGTTCAGCTCGAAGACGACAGCGACGAAGAAGAAGCCGGCCGCCAGCGCGATGTCGGTCGCGGTCTGGAGGGGACG
Source organism: Microbacterium invictum (assembly GCF_034421375.1). Taxonomy (NCBI): domain Bacteria; kingdom Bacillati; phylum Actinomycetota; class Actinomycetes; order Micrococcales; family Microbacteriaceae; genus Microbacterium; species Microbacterium invictum. The sequence continues at coordinate 3,168,900 of NZ_CP139779.1, forward strand.
AAGCGGTCGGAACACCGTTTCACGCTAGAGGAGCGGATGCCCCGTGGCATCCGTCGTCCGATGTATCTCCCCGACGCGGCTCCGGCCCCTTGTGGGCGCGGCGCCGGAGGCTTTACTGTCCGGACACAGGCCGAAACCGGGGGGAAACGTCCGGGAAGAAGGATCAGTCCGCGGGGGCGAGTACTCACCGGAACGATCCCGACACCGGTCCCCGACGGCGTCAGCACGAAGAAGTACGGGACGACACGGATGGAGATGCGTAGATGACGACGGTGCGCGCAGCGATCACACAGACCACCTGGACCGGCGACAAGGAGTCGATGCTTGACAAGCACGAGGGCTTCGCCCGGGATGCCGCCGCGCAGGGCGCCCAGGTGGTGTGCTTCCAGGAGCTGTTCTACGGCCCCTACTTCGGCATCACGCAGGACAAGAAGTACTACCGCTTCGCCGAGGCCGCCGACGGACCGATCGTGCAGCGCTTCGCCGCGGTCGCCAAGGAGCTCGGCACGGTGATGGTGCTCCCGATCTACGAGGAGGCCGAGACCGGGGTCTACTACAACACCTCGGTGCTGGTCGACGCCGACGGCACCATCCTCGGAAAGTACCGCAAGCACCACCTCCCCCACCTCGACCGGTTCTGGGAGAAGTTCTACTTCCGTCCGGGGAACCTCGGCTACCCGGTCTTCGACAGCGCCGTCGGCCGGATCGGCATTTACATCTGCTACGACCGGCACTTCCCGGAGGGATGGCGCGAGCTCGGCCTGAACGACGCCCACATGGTGTTCAACCCCAACGCCACCAAGCCCGGCCTGTCGAATCGCCTCTGGGAAGTCGAGGGACCGGCCGCGGCGGTCGCGAACGGCTACTTCGTGCTGCAGCCCAACCGGGTGGGCCGCGAGGACAACGAGTACGGCGACCTCGCCGTGGACTTCTACGGCACGAGCCAGGTCATCGACCCGCGGGGGAACTTCGTCGGCGAGCGCGGTTCGGGCACCGAGGAGGAGATCCTCGTGCGCGACCTGGACATGGACATGGTGCGCGAGATGCGCGACGACTGGCAGTTCTACCGCGATCGTCGCCCCGACTCCTACACGAAGATCGCGCGCCCCTGACCTCATCACCCATGGACATGAGCGCACGGACGAGCGGAGCGGTGCAGGCAGCGCCGACGCTGGCATCGGGTCTGGCGGGAGCGCCGGCCGGAGGCCGACGCGGGGGCATGCGTCGGCGCTGCCTGCGCCGCGCAGCGACAACCAAGGAGATCACTTCATGACCACCACACTCATCACCGGAGGCACCGTCGTCTCCGCCACCGGGCGCGGCGAAGCCGACGTGCTCATCGACGGCGAGACCATCGTCGGGGTGCTCGCCCCCGGGTCGCAGCTGCTGGGCACCGACCTTGCGGCATCCGTCGACACGGTCATCGACGCGACGGGGAAGTACGTCATCCCCGGCGGCATCGACGCCCACACCCACATGGAGCTGCCCTTCGGCGGCACCGCCGCCTCGGACACCTTCGAGACCGGCACCCGCGCCGCGGCGTGGGGCGGCACGACGAGCATCATCGACTTCGCCGTGCAGCGCTACGGCGAGCGCGTCGAGGACGGCCTCGCCGCCTGGCACGAGAAGGCCGCGGGCAACTGCGCGATCGACTACGGCTTCCACCAGATCATCGGCGGGGTCGACGACGAGTCGCTGCGGGCGATGGACTCGCTCATCGACGAGGGGGTCACGAGCTTCAAGCTCTTCATGGCCTACCCCGGTGTGTTCTACTCCGATGACGCGCAGATCCTGCGGGCGATGCAGAAGTCGGCCGACACGGGGCTGCTGACGATGATGCACGCCGAGAACGGTCCGGCGATCGACGTGCTGGCCGCCCAGCTCGCCGAGGCCGGCAAAAAGGCGCCGTACTACCACGGCATCGCCCGCGCGTGGCAGATGGAGGAAGAGGCCACCCACCGCGCCATCATGCTGGCGAACCTCACCGGGGCGCCGCTGTACGTCGTGCACGTCAGCGCCAAGCAGGCCGTCGATCAGCTGGCGTGGGCGCGCGACCAGGGCTGGAACGTCTTCGGCGAGACCTGTCCGCAGTACCTCTACCTCTCCCTCGAAGAGCAGCTCGGAGCGTTCAGCGAGGAGTGGGGCCAGTTCGAGGGCGCGAAGTGGGTGTGCTCCACGCCGCTGCGAAGCCGCGTCGAGGGCCACCAGCACCACATGTGGCAGGCCCTGCGCACGAACGACATCCAGATGGTCTCCACCGACCACTGCCCGTTCTGCATGAAGGGGCAGAAGGAGCTCGGGAAGGATGACTTCCGCGCGATCCCCAACGGCATCGGCTCGGTCGAGCACCGCATGGACCTCATGTACCAGGGCGTCGCGACCGGGCAGATCACCCTCGAAAGGTGGGTGGAGCTGACCTCGACGACCCCGGCGCGGATGTTCGGCCTCTACGGCAAGAAGGGGGTGATCCAGCCCGGCGCCGACGGCGACGTCGTCGTCTACGACCCTCACGGGCACACCACCATCTCGGCGGCGAGCCACCACATGAACATGGACCACTCGGCGTGGGAGGGATTCGAGGTCGACGGACACGTCGACACCGTCATCTCGCGGGGCAGGGTGATCGTCGACGGCGGCACGTACCACGGCAGCAAGGGCGACGGACAGTACCTGCGGCGCGGCCTGAGCCAGTACCTGGTGTGACGGCCATGGATTTCGGCGTCGTCCTGCAGACCAACCCGCCCGCCGCCCGCACGGTGCAGCTCGCGAAGCTCGCCGAGGCGCACGGCTTCAGCCACGTGTGGACCTTCGACTCGCACCTGCTGTGGCAGGAGCCCTACGTCATCCACTCGGCGATCCTCGCCGAGACCAAGCGTGTGATCGTCGGCCCGTTCGTGACGAACCCGGCGACCCGCGACTGGACGGTCACCGCCTCGGTGTTCGCGACCCTCAACGAGATGTACGGCAACCGCACCATCTGCGGCATCGGCCGGGGCGACTCGGCCGTGCGGGTGACGAACGGCAAGCCCACGACCCTGAAGGAGCTGCGCGAGTCGATCCACGTCATCCGCGAGCTCGGCAACTCCCGGCCGGTCGAGTACAACGGCGCGACCCTGCAGTTCCCCTGGAGCCGCGGGTCCGAGCTCGACGTGTGGGTCGCCGCGTACGGTCCGCTCGCGCTGAAGCTCACCGGCGAGGTGGGCGACGGCTTCATCCTCCAGCTCGCCGACGTCGACATCGCCGCGTGGATGATCAAGACCGTGCGGGATGCCGCAGAGGCGGCCGGCCGCGACCCCGACAGCATCGCGTTCTGCGTGGCCGCCCCGATGTACATCGGAACCGATCGCGCACACATGATCGAGCAGTGCCGGTGGTTCGGGGGCATGGTCGGCAACCACGTCGCCGACATCGTCGCCAAGTACGGCCAGCACGGTGCCGTCCCCGACGCGCTCACCGACTACATCGCCGGGCGCACGGGGTACGACTACAACACCCACGGCAAGGCCGACAACGACCACGTCGACTTCGTGCCCGACGAGATCGTCGAGCGGTTCTGCATCCTCGGCACCGCCGAGGAGCACATCGCCAAGCTCGAGCAGCTGCGGGCCCTCGGGGTCACCCAGTTCGCGGGCTACCTGCAGCACGACAACAAGGAGGAGACCCTCCGCGTGTACGGCGAGACCGTGATCCCGGCCCTGCAGGCGCACGTGGCGGCCAAGAAGTGAGGGTCGGATGACGAGAACGGATGCCGCTCCCGACGTCGTCACCGCCGCCGCCCAGTCCACGTCTGTGAGCGCGACGCGCCCCCCGGGGCGTGGCGGCCGGCGCCGGGGCGCGGCATGGCTCTGGGGCGTGGTCGGCGTCGCCGCGGTCATCCTGCTCTGGGAGGTCTACAAGCTCCTCGGCCCCGAGGACGGCGTGATCGTCGCCGACGTGCGGATCCTCCCGCGCACGACCGACCTCGCCATGCCCCACGTCTGGGACATGGTCGTGCGCCTGGCAGAACCCGTCACCCGACAGGACGGCTCGCCTCCGCTCTGGGCGGCGGTCGCCCTCGCCGCGCTCACCACGCTGGGGATCGCCGCGGCCGGATGGCTCGTGGGCCTCGTGGTCGGCATGGCGCTCGCCCTCGTCATGCAGCGCTGGCGGTTGGCGGAATGGGGGCTCCTGCCCTGGATCATCCTCAGCCAGACCGTGCCGCTGATCGCCTTCGCGCCGATCGTCCGCAGCTGGGGGTCACGCATCGAGATCGCCGGCGCCCAGTGGCAGGACTGGATGTCGGTGGCCGTCATCGCCTCGTACCTGGCGTTCTTCCCCATCGCGGTCGGCGCCCTGCGCGGGCTGCAGTCCCCCGAGCGCCTGCACGCAGAGCTCTTCCACACCTACTCCGCCGGGTACTGGCAGACCCTGTGGCGCCTGCGGCTCCCGGCCGCGGTGCCCTACCTCCTCCCGGCCCTGCGCCTCGGCGCCGCCAACGCGGTCGTCGGCGCAGTGGTGGCCGAGGTGTCCACGGGCCTGCAGGGCGGCATCGGGCGCCTTCTCATCCAGTTCGCCGGGCAGGCCTCGGGCGACCCCGCCAAGGCCTGGGGCCCGATCTTCGGCGCGGTCGCCCTCGGGCTCATCGCCGCCGGGTCGATCGCGCTCCTCGGCATCATCCTGAAGAACTACCGACGAGGCGAGGTCACCGCATGAGCGCCCCCACCCCCACCACGGCAGCACCCCCCACGACCGCGGCGGTCTCGGTGACCGACGTGACGAAGACGTTCGCCTCGGCCGCCGGTGAGGTCCAGGCCCTCACCGCCGTCGACCTCACGGTCGCGCCCGGTGAGTTCGTGTCGCTCATCGGTCCGTCCGGCTGCGGAAAGTCGACGCTGCTGCGTCTCATCGCCGACCTCGACACCGCGTCATCGGGGCGCATCGAGGTGTTCGGCAAGGATCCGTCCCGCGCCCGGCGCGACCAGGACTACGGCATCGCCTTCCAGCAGGCGGGCCTCCTCCCCTGGCGGACGGTCGCGGCGAACATCGCCCTCCCGCTCGAGATCCACGGCGTTGGCGCTGCGGAGCGGCGCACCCGCGTGGCCGAGCTCACCGAGATGGTGGGGCTGACCGACTTCGCCGACAGATATCCGGATCAGCTGTCAGGAGGGATGCAGCAGCGTGTCGCCATCGCCCGGGCCCTCGCCGAGCAGCCCCGGCTGCTGCTGATGGACGAGCCCTTCGGGGCGCTCGACGAGATGACCCGCGAGCGCATGCAGACCGAACTCGCCCGCATCGCGACCGAGACCGGCGCGGCGGTGGTCTTCGTCACCCACTCCATCCCCGAGGCGGTGTTCCTCTCCGACCGGGTGGTCGTCATGTCTCCCCGCCCGGGCCGGATCACCGCCGTCGTCGACGTGAGCTTCGGGGCCACCCGACGCGACGAGGCCCTCCGCGAGGCATCCGTCTTCTTCGACAGCGTCACCGCGGTGCGCGCGGCCCTCCACGGCGAGACCGACGGCGATCGCGCCGCCACGCGGGAGATGCGATGACGACCGCCACCGCCGAGCGCCTTCGGATCATCGCCCCGATCGTCGTCGGGCTGGTGTTCCTCGGCGTCTGGCAGCTGCTGGTCGGGGTCGTCGGGGTGTCGGACTACCTGCTCCCGAGCCCGGCGGCGATCGCGGAGGAGTTCGTCGCCTTCGCCCCGGCGATCGCCGATGCGACCCTCGTCACCGGCACGAACGCCCTCATCGGCCTGGTGGTGGGCACGATCCTCGCGGTGGTGCTCGCCGCTCTCGCGTCGCGCTGGCAGGCCGTCGACGGCATGTCGGCCCCGATCGTCGCCGCTCTCGCCGTCGTGCCGATCGTGGCACTCGCCCCCGTGCTGAACTCGATGTTCGGCGCCGACAGCCAGTTCGGGCGGCAGGCGATCGCGGCCCTGGCCTCGTTCGTCCCCGTCTTCGTCAACACCCTCCGCGGCCTCCGTCAGACCCGCCCGGTGCACCGCGACCTCATGCGCAGCTACGCGGCGAGCTCGTCGCAGGCCTTCCGGATCGTCACGCTGCCGACGGCTGCGCCGTTCCTCCTCACCGGCATCCGGATCGCCAGCTCGCTCGCCGTCATCTCCGCACTCGTGGCGGAGTACTTCGGCGGACCCCGCGGGGGCCTCGGAAGCTTCATCTCCACCTCGGCCGCCACGAGCGCGTACGCGCGCGCCTGGGCCTACGTCGCTGCGGCGATCGCCCTGGGCCTGCTGTTCTTCCTCGCCACCGCGGCCCTGGAGCGCCTGGTGCTCCGCCGCATCTCTCCGGGAGGCGCGCGATGACGCCCGCCACCGACAGCGTCCCCGCACCCGGCGGGGCCGGCACCGCACCATCCCATCGCACGATCTGATCCCGGGAGGGATTCGAAGGGAACCACCATGAGACACAGCACACGCCGCACCCTCGCGGCCGGAGCCGCCGCGCTGACCGCGGCGCTCGTCCTCACCGCCTGCTCGGGCGGCGGCTCGGACTCGGGTTCGGGCGACGCCTCGGGCGGCGCCTCCGACGGCGAACTGACCCCCGTCACGCTGCAGCTCCAGTGGCTGCCGCAGGCGCAGTTCGCCGGCTACTTCGCCGCCGTCGACCAGGGCTTCTTCGAGGAGGAGGGTCTGGAGGTGGAGATCATCCCCTCCGGCGGCGACATCGTGCCGCAGGACGCTCTCGCCGCCGGCGACGTCGACTTCGCCATCGCCTGGGTGCCGAAGGTCCTCGGCTCGATCGAGGCGGGCGCCAACCTCACCAACATCGCCCAGATCTTCCAGCGCTCGGGCACCCTCCAGGTCTCGTGGGCCGACGCCGGCATCGAGTCGGTCGCCGATTTCGAGGGCCAGCGGATCGGCTCGTGGGGCTTCGGCAACGAATGGGAGATCTTCGCGGCGATGGCCGCCGAGGGCCTGGACTCCACCACCGTCGAGATCATCACGCAGGACTTCAACATGAACGCCTTCCTGCAGGGCGACATCGACGCGGCCCAGGCGATGACGTACAACGAGTACGCCCAGCTGCTCGAGACCGTCGATCCCGACACCGGTGAGCTGTACCAGCCCGAGGACTTCTCGGTCATCAGCTACCAGGACACGGTCGGCGCCATGCTGCAGGACGCGATCTGGGCCGACACCGAGCGCCTGGAGTCCGACGAGGCGTACGCCGAGACCGCCGTGGCGTTCCTGAAGGCCGTCATCAAGGGCTGGGCGTTCGCACGCGACAACCCGGAGGAGGCGGCCGACATCACGCTGGCTTCCGGTTCGGGCTGGGGCCCGAGCCATGAGCTGTGGATGATGAACGAGACCAACAAGCTCATCTGGCCCGCGGCCGACGGCATCGGCATCATCGACGAGGCGGCCTGGACGCAGACCGTCGAGGGTGCCCTCGCCGCGGTCAACGAGACCGGGGCGCGACTCATCACCGAAGAGCCGCCGGCGACCGCGTACGACAACCAGTACATCCAGCAGGCGCTCGACGAGCTCGAGGCCGACGGCGTCGACGTGTTCGGCGAGTCGTTCGAGCCCATCGAGGTCGAACTGCAGGAGGGCGGCAACTAGCCCCCCTCCCCAACCGGCCCCTCATCCGCGAGACTTGCCTGTGCGGCCTCGCGGATGAGGGGCCTGCCGCGAAGGAGTGACATGACCACCGACATCCAGACCGATCTCGACGCCCGAGCCAAGGAGCTCGACCGCGCGCACGTCTTCCACTCGTGGTCGGCGCAGGCCGGGCTCGACCTTCCCGTCATCGCCGGCGGGTCGGGGACGACGGTCTGGGATCACGCCGGCAATCGGATGCTGGACTTCTCGAGCCAGCTCGTCAACGTCAACATCGGCCACCAGCACCCCGCGGTGATCGCGGCCATCCAGGAGCAGGCCGCCCGCCTCGCCACGATCGGCCCGGCGACGGCGAACCTGCAGCGCGGCGAGGCAGCCGCCCGCATCGTCGCGCGCGCGCCCGAGGGGATGAACCGCGTGTTCTTCACCAACGGCGGGGCGGATGCGATCGAGAACGCCATCCGGATGGCGCGCGTCCACGCCGCCGCGAAGGGCGAGGTCGGCCGCGAGAAGGTGCTGTCGACCTACCGCTCGTACCACGGCAACACCGGAGCGGCGATCGTCGCGACCGGCGACTGGCGCCGCATGCCGAACGAGTACGCACGCGGCCACGTGCACTTCTTCGGGCCCTACCTCTACCGCTCGGAGTTCTGGGCGACGACGCCGGAGGAGGAGTCCGCGCGCGCTCTGCACCACCTCGAACGCGTGATCCAGGCCGAGGGCCCCGCGACCATCGCCGCTCTGCTTCTGGAGTCGGTGCCCGGTACCGCCGGAGTGCTGCTGCCGCCGCCCGGCTACCTCTCCGGGGTGCGGGCGCTCGCCGATCGCTACGGCATCGTCCTGATCCTCGACGAGGTGATGGCGGGCTTCGGGCGCACCGGCCGCTGGTTCGCGTTCGACGGCTACGACGTCACGCCCGACCTCATCGCCTTCGCGAAGGGCGTGAACTCGGGATACGTGCCGGTCGGCGGGGTAATCATCTCCGACGAGATCGCCGCCACCTTCGACGAGCGGGTCTTCCCCGGAGGGCTCACCTACAGCGGGCACCCCCTCGCCGCGGCATCCATCGTCGCGGCGCTGGATGCGATGGAGGCCGAGGGCATCGTCGACAACGCCCGGCGCATGGGTGCGGAGGCCATCGGCCCGGGGCTGGTTGCGCTCGCCGAGAAGCACGAGGTCATCGGGGAGGTGCGGGGCGAGGGCGTGTTCTGGGCGCTCGAGCTGGTCAGCGACCGCGAGACCCGCGAGCCGCTGCCCGCGGCGGCGATGGGCGCACTGAAGAAAGACCTGATGTCGCGGGGGCTCTTGCCCTTCACCGCCGACAACCGCATCCACGTCGTACCGCCGTGCGTCGTCACCGCCGACGAGGTCGCCGAGGCGCTGGAGATCTACGACGCCGCGCTCGCGACCGTGCGGCTCTGACGACACACTGGAACCACGCGTCCCTCACGAGGGGACCCACCGGAAGGAAGAGATGACCGACACCACGACCCTGGAGCAGCCGACGCCGTCTGCGACCGCGATCCTCGACCACTGGGTGGGAGGCGCCCCCTGGGCGGGAACGGGCGACCGCACCGGCCCCGTGTACGACCCCGCCCGCGGCGTGGTGCAGAAGGAGGTGCGCTTCGCGACCACCGAGGACGTCGACCACGTCGTCTCGGTCTCCTCGGCCGCCGCAGCGGAGTGGAAGAACGCCAGCATCGCCAAGCGTCAGCAGGTGATGTTCGCGTTCCGCGAGCTGGTGAACCAGCGGAAGGACGAACTCGCCGCGATCCTCACCTCCGAGCACGGGAAGGTGATCTCCGATGCGCACGGCGAGATCGCGCGGGGCCTGGAGGTCGTGGAGTTCGCGTGCGGCCTGGGCCACCTGACCAAGGGCGCGTACTCCGAGAACGTCTCGACAGGGATCGACGTCTACACCCTGCGGCAGCCGCTCGGCGTGGTCGGGATCATCAGCCCGTTCAACTTCCCCGCGATGGTGCCGATGTGGTTCTTCGCGATCGCGCTCGCCGCCGGCAACGCGGTGGTGCTCAAGCCCAGCGAGAAGGACCCGACGGCGGCGAACTGGATGGCCGAGCGCCTCACCGAGGCGGGCCTGCCCGACGGTGTGCTCAACGTCGTGCACGGCGACAAGGTCGCCGTCGACGCGCTGCTCGAGCACCCCGAGGTGCGCGCGATCTCGTTCGTGGGCTCGACCCCGATCGCCCGGTACGTCTACGAGACCGGCACCCGTCACGGCAAGCGCGTCCAGGCGCTCGGCGGGGCGAAGAACCACATGCTCGTCCTCCCCGACGCCGACCTCGACCTCGCCGCCGACGCGGCGGTGAACGCCGGCTTCGGCTCGGCGGGCGAGCGGTGCATGGCGATCTCGGTCGTCCTCGCCGTCGACGCGGTCGCCGACGCGCTGGTGGAGAAGATCTCGGCGCGCATGGCGACCCTCCGCACCGGCGACGGCACGCGCGGCACCGACATGGGCCCGGTGATCACCGCGGCGCACCGCGACAAGGTCTCGTCGTACGTCGACGTGGCCGCCGGCGACGGCGCGGACGTCGTCGTCGACGGGCGCGGCATCGAGGTCGACGGCGACCCGAACGGGTTCTGGGTCGGGCCGACCCTCATCGACAAAGTGCCGACCTCGTCGGCGGCCTACCGCGACGAGATCTTCGGTCCTGTGCTCTCGGTCGTCCGGGTGGACGGGTACGAGGAGGGGCTGGAGCTGATCAACTCCGGCGCCTTCGGCAACGGCACCGCCATCTTCACCAACGACGGCGGGGCCGCTCGGCGCTTCCAGCACGAAGTGCAGGTCGGGATGATCGGCGTCAACGTGCCCATTCCCGTGCCGGTGGCCTACCACTCGTTCGGTGGGTGGAAGGCGTCGCTCTTCGGCGACGCGAAGGCGTACGGGCCGCACGGGTTCGACTTCTTCACACAGGAGAAGGCCGTGACGAGCCGCTGGCTCGACCCGTCGCACGGCGGCATCAACCTCGGCTTCCCCCAGCACAGCTGACGCGAGGTCGCTCTCCACTGCGAGAGTGCAACGGCGCGCCGAGAATCCGGGGTTCACCCGTGTCCTCGGCGCCCCGTTGCACTCTCGCGAATGGGGGAGGTGAGAGGGGGTGGCGGGGGGGGTCAGTGCGGGGGCGGGGCGAACACCGTCAGCGCGCCGGGGATCACGGTGAAGCGCAGCGTGAACTCCTCACCGCGCGGCTCTTCGAGCTCGCCGTCGTGCACCCAGACCTCGGGGCGACCCGGTCCCGGTCGCACGGTCATCGTGAAGTCGGTCTCCAGGAGGCGCTCGACGTCGCGCTTCTCGGGCATCAGTCTCACGGCGCGGAGCACGGCCGCCGTCCGCTTGCCGAAGGCGAGCGAGGTGATCGCACGCAGCCGCGTGCCCCGGGCGTGGTGGATGCGGATGTCCAGGACGGGATCCTCGAGATTCTCGCGCTGCATCGTCGCGACGCGCTTCGGGTCGTTCGTGCCCACGCCGACGAAGACCGACCACACCCGCGCACGACGTCCGTCGCGCAGGATCACGAGCGGCTCGGCGGTGCGCATCGTCCGCCACGCGGCGACGATGCCGCCGAGCCACTTCCCGAGCCGCCGGCGCCGTCTGTCGCGCTCCTCGATCAGCTCGGGGTATGCGCCCACCGACGCGGCATTGAGCGCGAAGACCGCCGCGCCGTCGCCCTCTCGCACCTCCATCGCGCTGACCTCGATGGTCTCGCCGGCGAGGTAGGCCGCCACCGCGGTCTCGACGTCCTCGAGCCCCGCCGACCGGGCGAAGTGGTTGAAGGTGCCGCCGGGCATCGCCAGCAGCGGCACGCCGTGCCGACGCGCCAGACCCGCCATGCGCGACACCGACCCGTCGCCGCCGTAGACGCCCAGCACGCGGGGCGGGTCGCCTTCCGAAAAGGCCGCGTCGACGACATCCGCGAGATCTTCCCCCTCGCTCAGTTCGTGCACCCGCGCACCCGGAAGGCGCGCGGCGAACAGTTCTGCGGGGTCGGTGCGGATCACCGCTGTCCCCGACCGGCTGTTGCGGAGGATGAGCAGGCCCGAACCGTCGGTCGTCATTGGTCGACCGTACCCCGTGGCACTCGGATCGGCCGGTTCTCGTAGAAGGTCTGCAGCACGACCGTGGTGCGGGTGTTCACCTGGGCGGCAGCGCGGATGTCGCGGATCAGCGCCTCGAGATGGCGTGGGCTCGCGACGCGGACGAAGAGGATGTAGCTGGCGTCACCCGCGATGGAGTGGCACGCCTCGATCTCGGCGAGATGCTCCAGTCGCTCGGGGGCATCGTCGGGCTGGCCGGGATCGAGCGGGGTGATCTCGACGAACGCCGAGAGGGGCTTGCCGACGGCCTCGGCGTCGACCTGCGCCCGGTACCCGGTGATGACACCGCGAGCCTCGAGTCGCCGCAGGCGCGTCTGCACGGCCGAGACCGAGAGCCCGACCGCCGCCGAGAGTTCCGCGAGCGTCGCACGCGCGTTCACGCTGACCACCTGGACGATACCGGCGTCGATGTCGTCGTCGAGGTGGGGGCCACGGCCGTTCTCGTCGCCACCGGTCATGGGCCGAGCGTAGCAGTGCGGTCTCGTTCCACAGGAATTCCTCCGGTTGAAGTGACAGATGACCGGAAGTTTTCCTATACTTGAGGACATGAGCACCGTCATCCCTGCGCCCGCGGCATCCGAGACCGCGTCCGGAGTCGAGACCTCTGCCGAGTGGCTGGCCCTCAAGGAGGCCGCCGTCGAGATCCAGAGCCTCCAGGTGAAGGACGGCTCGATCCCCGATCCGCAGGCGCACGCGCGGGCGCGCGCACTCGTGACCACCGTCATCGAGGCGATCACTGCGCTCGCGCCGCGCTTCCCGCACGACGAGGCGTACCTCGCCACATCCGTCGTCGACCTTCGCCGCTGGGCGGACGGCGGCTTCGCCGAGCCCGACTTCCTCGACTCGCTCGTGGCCTTCCAGCCGCAGGAGCACCGCATCGACGGCCTTCGCCACCTCGTCGTCTTCCCGATGTACACCCAGAACGGCTCGCCGAACCGGCACCTCGAGGCCGTGCTCGTCGAGGTCATCTGGCCCGAGTTCATCGCTCAGCTCGAGACCGAGTACACCAACCGTCTCTTCCTGTCGCTGCGGCTGCTGGATTTCACCCCGGGCTACGACACCAACAGCGCTGTGCTCTTCCCCGAGACCGTCGCGATGCGGGAGCTCCCGACCTTCACCTGGGGTGCGATCTTCCAGGACCGCGAGGCCGCGCGCTACCGACGGGTCACCCGCGCCGCCGCGGAGATCACCAAGCTCGACCTGCCCGCCGATGCCGCACGCATGCTCGACGACCAGCGGCTGACCGAGAAGACCTTCGTCATGTGGGACCTCATCCACGACCGCACCCACATGCGCGGCGACCTGCCGTTCGACCCCTTCATGATCAAGCAGCGCATGCCGTACTTCCTCTACTCGCTCGAAGAGCTGCGGTGCGACCTCACCGCGTTCCGCGAGTGCGTCGGGCTCACCGCGCGCCTCCGGGCGCGGATCGAGGCCGGAGAGACCCTCGACGACACCGATGCCGAGACCCTCGACCACGCGATTCTCGTGCAGTACGCAGTCATCTTCGACCGCATCTTCCGCTTCGCGATCACCGGCTCGCGGGTACGCAACTACGACGGGCTCGGCGGCCAGCTGCTCTTCGCGTGGCTCCACCAGCGCGGCGTGCTGCACTGGACCGACACCTCGCTCGCGTTCGACTGGGAGGGCGTGCCGGCCGCGGTCGTCGCCCTCGGCGACGCGATCGACGAGCTGTACTGGCGCTCGATCGACCGGCCGAAGACCGCCCACTGGCTCGCCGCCTACGACCTCGTGCGACAGACCCTCACCCCGCACCCCGCGTCGCGCTGGGCGCGCGGCCTCCCCGACGACATCCTCGCGGGCGCCCCGAAGGGCTACACCGACGCGGTTCTGGACGACGAGTTCCCGCTGTCGATGTTCTTCGAGGCCCTCGAGAAGAAGATGCGCTCGGTGATCGAGTCCACGGCCGGCATCCGGGGCACGGATGTCTGACCCCGTCGCCGGCCGGCTCGTCCTGCTGGCGGGCGGCACGAGCACCGTGGGCCGTCGAGCGGCCGAGGCACTGACCGTCGCGGGCGCCCGCGTCGTCGTCGCGGGCCGCGATCCCGAGAAGCTCGCGGCGCTGGCCGCCGAGGTGCCCGGGATCGCGACCGAGACCGTCGACCTCACCGACGAGGCGGCGGTGACCGCGCTCGCAGAGAAGGTGCACACCGCGCACGGCCGCGTCGACGGCATCCTGCACCTCGTCGGCGGATGGCGCGGGGGCGGCGGGCTCGCCGGCCAGAGCGACCCTGACTACCGCGTGCTCGAGACGTCTCTCACCGCGCTCCGTCACACCACGCGCGCGTTCTACGACGACCTGGTGGCCTCGCCCGCGGGGCGGCTGGCGATGATCTCCTCGACGGCGGTCGCTCGCCCCCTGGCCGGCGGCGCGAACTACGCCGCGGTGAAGGCGGCGAGCGAGGCATGGACCCGCGCCGTCGCGCAGGGGTTCGCGAAGGCCGCGAGGGATGCCGGTGAGCCGGCGTCGAGCGCCGCGGTGATCTTCCGCGTGAAGAGCCTCGAGGGCCTCGAGGAGCAGGTCGCCGCCGCCTTCGTCGCGCTGTTCGCGGCCGATGCGTCGTCGGCGAACGACGAGGTCGTCACGCTCGACGCCTGAGCGGTACACCTAGGCTTGATCGACGTGACGACCATCCACGACACCGCCGTGCGCGGCTTCGCCTCGGACAACTACTCCGGCATCCACCCCGAGGTGCTCGCGGCCATCGCCGCCGCCAACGAGGGCCACCAGATCTCCTACGGCGAGGACGTGTACACCGAACGCCTCCAGGAGGTGTTCACCGCGCACTTCGGCGAGGGCGTCGAGGCGTTCCCGGTGTTCAACGGCACGGGTGCCAACGTCGTTGGGCTGCAGTCGATGCTTCCGCGCTGGGGCGCGGTGATCGCGGCATCCAGCGCCCACATCAATGTCGACGAGGGCGGGGCTCCCGAGCGCGTGGCGGGCATCAAGCTCCTCACCGTCCCCACCGAGGACGGCAAGCTCACGCCCGCGCTGATCGACCGCGAGGCGTGGGGCTGGGGCGACGAGCACCGTGCGCAGCCGCTCGTCGTCTCGATCACGCAGTCCACCGAGCTCGGCACCCTGTACACCCCCGACGAGATCCGGGCGATCGCCGATCACATCCACCCCCTCGGGATGCGGCTGCACCTCGATGGGGCGCGCATCGCCAACGCTGCGGCCGCCCTAGACCTGCCGGTGCGCGCGTTCACCCGCGACGTCGGCGTCGATGTGGTGAGCTTCGGCGGCACCAAGAACGGCGCGATGCTCGGCGAGGCGATCGTCGTCCTGGACCCCGAGGCATCGGCGGGGCTCACGTACCTCCGCAAGCTCAACATGCAGCTGGCGAGCAAGATGCGCTTCGTCTCGGCGCAGCTGGTAGCCCTCCTCGAGGGCGACCTGTGGCTGCGGAACGCCCGCCACGCCAACGCCATGGCCCAGCGCCTGCGCGCCGGCGTCGAGGCGGGCCTGGCCGACGGGTCCATCGCCGGGGTGGAGTTCACCCAGCCCACCCAGGCCAACGGCGTGTTCGCGATCCTCCCCGAGGGGGTCGCCGACCGGCTGCGCGAGAGGTTCCGCTTCTACGACTGGGACGCCGCGCGCCGCGAGGTGCGGTGGATGTGCTCGTTCGACACCACGGAGGACGACGTCGACGCCTTCGTCGCGGAGCTGTCGCGGCTCACCGGCGGAGCGTGATCACCCGCGCCCGAGCGCGACGACGATCACGAGGCTGAGGAGCCCGGCCGGGTCCGGCGCGAGCAGTTCACTCACCGCTCCCTGCGCCGCGCATAGGCCGCCGCGCTCCGGCTCGACAGGGCGAGGAGGATCAGGATGTCGATCCCCAGCGAGATGAAGGTCGTGGTGATCTCGATCTCCTGGTCTTCGACCCACCACCGCACGAACGCCGCCGAGATCGTCAGCGCCGCGAAGACCATGACGAGCACCCGCGCCCAGTTCACCCCGAGGAAGACCAGCAGCGCCAGCGTCGCCTCGACGGCGAGGAACAGACCGCTGAGGACCGCGAAGAGAAGGTAGGTGCTCTGCTCCACCCGGTCGGGCACGTCGTCGCCGCCGATGATCGCGGCGACCTCCCCCACCCATTCCGGCCACACCCCCGACGACGCGATGACCCACGCCACCCCGGCGAGAACGCCGAGGACGACGAGAAGCGCGCCCGCGACGATCGACGGTGGGCGCTTCATGCCCGGGTCGTATCCGGTCGGCTGGAGCAGACGCTCGGCGGGCTCGAACGCCACGCGCTTCTTGGGGTGATCGGTGCTCTTCACGCGCTCACCTCACCCGCGGCCCGCGCGGACGGGGCCTCCGGTACGCGCACGGCACGCACGTCGACGACGGGCAGGTCGCCATCGGTCCGGATGCTGTCGCCGCCGCCATTTCGCGAGTGGTAGCCGGTGGAGAAGTCGGCGATGACGTTCACGGTGATCTCCCGCGCCCCCTCCCGCAGCGACCGGACGATGTGGTCGCGCTCGATGTCGGTGTCGGCATCGATCCGGTGCGTGATCTGCAGGGTGAACAGCGACAGCCCCACGGCGGTGTCGAAGGTGCCCGCCGCCAGCCAGTCGACCCGGTACCCGCCGGGCAGGAGCCAGTCGTCGGGGCACCGCCAGAACCGCACGTGGTGGCGCTTGGCGGGGTTGCCGTCGACCTCCTGCTGGAAGGCGAAGTCCTGCTGCCGCCCGAAGAGGAAGAGCGGACTCACCGGCGCCTCGCCGTAGCTGCGACGCGAGAGGGTCGAGGTGACGATGCGCCACGACGAGGCGAGGGTGACGGGGTCGGCCTCGGTCCAGCGCGCCACGCGCAGCGCGGCCTTGATCTGCTCGGCCTCACCGAGGAAGGCCAGGTTGACCGGGTCGCCCAGCAGCCCGTCGCTCGTGCGGGTGCGGCCGATGAAGTAGTCGGGCACGTAGATCGTGGTGAGGATCCGGTGCAGGCGCGGCAGCACGAGGTAGGCCAGGAGCACCCAGAAGGCGATGGCGACGAGGAGGCCCCACCAGCCCACGCGGAACGACTCGGTCAGGCTGAGGTAGGCCAGCCAGATCGCGGCGAGTCCGGCGAAGACGAAGAAGAACCAGTCGACCGCCGCCCCCCGCGAGATGCGGCGACGCCGCGCGCGCTCCGACCTCGGCGACACCGACATCAGCCCCAGAGCGGCCGAGACGGCTCGAAGGCGAACGCGTCGGCGACGATGCCGGGGGAGACGTCCTTTAGCCGTGCGGGGCTCCACCGCGGCGAGCGGTCCTTGTCGACGAGCTGCGCGCGGATGCCCTCGACGAGGTCGGGCTGCGTCGCGGCGAACCACAGCACCAGGCCGTACTCCTGCGCGAGCGCGGCGCGGAGGCCGGGGAGGCTGCGGGCCCGGCGGACGGCCTCGAGCGTCACGGTCAGCGCGGTGGGCGAGAGCTCGCCCAGGGTGTCGGCGGTCGCCGCCGCCTCCGGCTCGGGTCGGGCGCGCAGGCGCTCGATGATCTCGGCCACGGTGTCGGCGGCGAAGGCGTCGTCGATCCACGGCCGGGACGCCGCGAGCGACGGTGCCCCGGCGGTGTCGTCGAAGAGGAGCACGATCTCGGTGGGGCTGGCCGGGTCCGCGCGATTCTGCAGAGCCTCCCGCAGGGGTTCCAGGGTGTCGGCGGCCACGAGGTGGTCGGCGAAGCCGGCGTACAGGGCGTCGGCGGCGTCCATCGTGCGACCGGTGAGGGCGAGGTACTCGCCGACGCGGCCGGGTGCGCGCGCGAGCAGCCAGGAGCCCCCGACGTCCGGGGTGAACCCGATCCGGGTCTCGGGCATCGCCAGCTGCGAGCGCTCGGTGACCACGCGCACCGCCGCGTGCCCGGCCAGGCCGATCCCGCCTCCCATCGTGGCGCCGTCGGCGAGCGCGACGATCGGCTTGGGGTACTCGGCGATCCGCGCGTTCAGCGCGTACTCGGCGCGGAAGAAGACGCCCGCGGCATCCGGATCTCCGCTGAGGATCTGCTCCCGCAGCCCCCGCACGTCTCCCCCGGCGCAGAATCCGCGGTCGCCTTCGCCGTCGAGGACGACCAGATCCACCCCCGGATGACGCTCCCAGGCGTCGAGCGCCGCGTGCAGGTCGTGGATCATGCCGAGATCCAGCGCGTTGATCGCCCGCGGACGATTGAGCGTGAGGCGACCGAGGCCGTTCGCGACGCGGGTCAGCACGTGAGAACGGTCGGTGTCGATCACACGTCCACGTTACCCGCCGCGGGCCTTTTCGCCCGGAAAGGGGTGATCGACCAAGATGGGAGGGAACGGCTTTCCACGACGAGGGGACTTCGGCATGCCCGACGGACACGTGCTGGACTTCTCCGGGGTGACCAAGCGGTTCGGCGCCGTCGCGGCGGTCGACGGGTTCACGGCGCGGGTCGAGCCCGGCGTCGTCACCGGATTCCTCGGTCCGAACGGGGCCGGCAAGACCACGACGCTTCGGATGCTGCTCGGTCTCGTACGTCCCGATGCCGGGGCCGCCCTCATCGGCGGCGAGCGCTACGCGCAGCTGCGACACCCGCTGCAGACCGTCGGCGCGGTGCTCGAAGCCTCCAGCTATCACCCGGGCCGCAGCGCTGCGAACCACCTGAAGGTGTATGCGCAGGCGGCGTCGCTCCCGGAGTCGCGGGTGGACGAGGTGCTGGGTCTGGTGGGACTGGCGGATGTCGCGGGCCGGCGCATCGGCGGATTCTCCCTCGGCATGCGCCAGCGCCTGGGGCTCGCGTACGCCCTTCTCGGCGATCCGGGGGTGCTCGTTCTCGACGAGCCCTCGAACGGGCTCGATCCCGAGGGCATCAAGTGGATGCGCGGGTTCCTGCGCCAGCTCGCCGGCGAGGGCCGGACCGTGTTCGTCTCGTCGCACCTGCTCGCCGAAGTGGCGCAGACCGTCGACGCGCTGCTGATCATCTCCCGCGGCCGCCTGGTGTTCCAGGGCGAGATCGCCGACCTCGCCGACCCGTCCGAGTTCGCCACGGTCGTCGACGCCCCCGACCGCGCCGCGCTCGTCGCCGCGATGGCCGCGGCGGGGATCGAGGGCGAGGTGCTGCGCACCGGTCTCACCGTCCGTGGGCATTCGACCGAGGAGATCGGCCGCGTCGCCGCCGAGGCAGGCGTCGCCCTGTCGTCGCTGCAGCGCAAGGGGCCGGCGTTCGAAGAGGTCTTCCTCGAACTGGTCAACGGCGTGCGCACCCACCCGAGCGCCTCGGGAGCGCCGCCGGCGCCGGACGCGGCACCTCCGGCCGAGCAGGAACCCGGGCCGGAACCCACGCTGGATCGCGAACCCGAGCCGGCGCCTCGGCCGGGGAACGCGGTGGAGCGCGCCCCTGCGTCCGACCCCCGATCCGCCCCCGAGTCCGAACCGTCCGCCGCCTCCCCCGAGGCCGATCGTTCCTTCTCGGTCGCCAGCACCGGCGTGATCGACGTGATCCGTCCCGAGGATGACCGTGTGAACGGCGACCGCCCGAGCGATGAGGGAGACCCGCGATGAGCCTGCTCGCCGCCAGCCGCTCCGAAAGCACGAAGCTGTTCACCACGTCGATCTGGTGGGTGCTCGCCATCGTTCTCGTGGGCTACGTCGGGTTCAACGCCGCCGCCCTCGCCTTCGTCTTCTCCGCCGCCTCGACCGGGGCGCTCGGCGGGGAGGGTGCGCCGCCGACGCCGGCCGACGGCATCCCGTCGCTCCTCTACAGCACCGCCACCGCCGTGGGCTACGTCTTCCCGCTCCTCATCGGCACCTTGATGGTGACGAGTGAGTTCCGTCACAAGACGCTCACCTCCACCTTCCTGGCCACCCCCCGCCGTGGACTCGTGCTCGGCGCGAAGCTCGTCGTCGGCCTCGCCGTCGGGCTCCTGTTCGGCGTGCTCGGCGTCATTGCGGCCGTCGGCCCGTCGGCGGCCTTCCTCGCGGGCTACGGCCTCGACACCGACCTCACCTCGGGCGACACCTGGGCCCTCATCGGACGGATGCTCGTGGCGTTCGTGGTGTGGGTGTGGGTCGGCATCGGGGTCGGCGCGCTTGTACGCAACCAGGTCGGAGCCATCGTCGGGGTGCTCGTCTTCACGCTGTTCCTCGAGCCGATCGCGCGCTTGGCGGCATCCTTCGTCGACGGGCTCGGCGACGCCTTGCGGTTCCTGCCCGGCGCGGCCGGCGACGCCCTGGTCGGGGAGAGCATCCTGACCGCGGCCTCGGGAGCCGGTGGCGCCGAGCCCCTGGCGTGGTGGGCGGGCGGCCTCGTGCTCGTCGGCTACGCCGCGGTGCTCGTCGTGCTCGGGCACTTCGTGAGCTGGCGCCGCGACGTCACGTGACCCGCGCGCTCAACGCGGTCTGGGTGCGGGCGGCGGTCAGGGGGCGGGTGCAGGTGCCGGGGAGGGTGACGGCCGCCGACGCGGCTTCTTCCGCACCGGGGGCGCCACGGTCTCGATCGGTCCCGTGGCGGCGATGATGTCGACCACGTCGGTGGGGGTCGCATCGGTGTCCAGGCGCAGTGCCTGCGCGAGCGCGACACCGTGGCGCGTCGTGAGGATCACCCGCGCGTACTCGGGATGCCCTTCGAGGTCGATGACCACGCCTGCGCGACGGCGCCGGACGATGACGAAGTCGGCGCCCTCGGCGAGCTTGAAGGTGCCCATTGCGACCATGCCGGGGACGAACGTGCCCGGGCTCGCCGCTCCGCGCAGCCACGTCCACGGATCATCCGTCAGCTGCACCTTCGTGATCGCCGACCGCTCGATGAGCACATTCCCCTTGCGGAATGACAACGCGCGCTCGGTGACCGACAGCGCGACTTCGAGCCGCGTCGAGTCGAGCAGCAGGGTCACCATGCGACTAGTCTGCCAGCGCCCGCCGGGCACCCGAGAACGCTTTTGCTCACAGAGCCGCAACGATCCCCGCGCCCGGCTGTCGGGCGACGGTGCAAGACTGGGATGGTGACCCTGCTCGATCCGGTCCGCACCTCCCGACTCTCCGCCCGCGACGTCCTCGCGCGAGCGGAGTCCGGTGCGCGACTCGGCGTCGACGAGGCCGAGACCCTGCTGCAGGCCGAGGGCGCCGATTTCGAGCGGATGCTGGAGCTCGCCGCATCGATCCGCACGGCGGGTCTGGATGCCGCCGGGCGCGGGCGCGTCCTGACCTACTCGCGGAAGGTGTTCGTCCCGCTCACCACCCTCTGCCGCGATCGCTGCCACTACTGCGTGTTCGTCGACACCCCGTCGCAGCTGCGGAAGAAGCACAAGCCGGCCTTCATGTCTGCCGAACAGGTGCTCGCCGTGGTGCGCCAGGGACAGGCGATGGGGTGCAAGGAGGCGCTCCTGACCCTGGGCGACCGTCCCGAGGAACGCTGGCCCGAGGCACGCGAGTGGCTCGACGAGCATGGCTTCGCCTCGACGCTGGAGTACGTGGGTCACATCGCGCGGCTCATCACCGCCGAGACGGGCATGCTCGCGCACCTCAACCCCGGCGTGATGTCGTTCGAGGAGCTCGAGGTGCTCCGCCCCACCGCGCCGTCGATGGGCATGATGCTCGAGACGACCTCGCGGCGCCTGTTCGCCGAACCCGGGCAGGTGCACTACGGCTCGCCCGACAAGGACCCCGCGTTACGCCTGGCCGTGCTGGAGGACGCCGGGCGCGCCCGGGTGCCGTTCACCACCGGCATCCTCGTGGGGATCGGCGAGACGATCCGCGACCGCGCCGAATCGCTCGTGGCCATCCGCGCCGCCGACGAGGCCCACCACGTCGACGGGATCGGGCACATCCAGGAGGTGATCGTGCAGAACTTCCGGGCCAAGCCCCGGACGGCGATGCAGGGCGCCCCCGACGCCACGATGCGCGAGTACGTCGCGGCCGTCGCCACCGCGCGGCTCGTGCTGGGGCCTGACGCGCGGGTGCAGGTGCCCCCGAACCTCTCCGACGTCCGCGAACTCGAGCTCCTCGTCCGCGCCGGCGCCGACGACTGGGGCGGGGTCTCGCCGCTCACCGCCGATCACGTCAACCCCGAGCGGCCGTGGCCGCAGATCGACGAGCTCGCCGCGCGCACGGCCGAGTTGGGCTTCACCCTCGCCGAGCGCCTGACCGCCCAGCCCGAGTACGTCACCGCGGCGACGCAGTGGATCGACCCGGGCCTGCACGAGGCCGTCGCACGCCTCGCCGACCCGGCAACGGGCCTGGCGAAGCCCGACACGTCGCCGCAGGCGGTATCCGGTCAGCCGCTCCGCACCGTGCTGCACCTCTCCCCCGTCGGCGGCGCGGGCGACCTCGGCCGGCTGCTCGAGCGGGCCGCCACCGATCCGCTCGCGGTCGACGACGCCGAATGGGAGCGTCTGCTGACGACGACCGGAACCGAGCTCGACGCACTCACGGCGACCGCCGACGACGTGCGCCGGTACACCGTGGGCGAGGCGGTGAGCCTCGTAGTGAACCGCAACCTCACCTCGACCGGCTTCCGCGCCGCCGGCGGCACAGGCCCCGAGACGTTCGACCTCGACGACGTCGCCGAGATCGCCGCCGACGCCCGGGAGCTCGGCGCCACCGAGCTGTGCATCCAGGGGCGACTGCCCGACGAGGAGCGCGCGGAGTCGTATCTCGAGATCGTGCGGGCCGCTCGCGCAGCGGCGCCAGCGCTGCACGTCCACGCCTATCGTCCACAGGACGTGTGGGATCTCGCCGATCGTGGCGGACTGGGGCTCGCCGGCGCGCTCGCCGGCCTCCGGGCGGCCGGAGTCGACACCGTGCCCGGCACCGGCGTGAAGGTGCTGAGCGAGCGGGTGCGCGCCGAGATCGCGCCCGGTGACCTGGAGATCGACCGGTGGGAGGAGGGCATCACCGCTGCCCATCGCGCCGGATTCCGTTCCACGTCGGTGCTCTTCTACGGTCACGTCGAGACCGCCGCCGACCGCATCGCGCACCTGCGCCGACTTCGGGAGCTGCAGATCGCCGGGGGCGGCGGGTTCACCGAATTCGTTCCCATCCCCCTCCCCGGCCCCGCCGGAGGAGTGCCGCTCGTGACCGGGCGCGCCGAGATCGACGAGCACCGCGCGATGGTCGCGGTGTCGCGGCTGCTGCTGTCGGGGAGCATCCCGCACATCCAGATCCCGTGGACCCGGGTCGGACGTGCCGACGCCGCGGTGCTCCTCGGGGCGGGCGGTGACGACCTCGGCGGAACGCTCCTGGACGGACGGGTCAAGCCCGCGGCGGGCATCGAGCACGGCCAGGAGTTGCCGGTCGAAGTCGCCGCGGCGATCGCCGCACGCCTGTTCCGGCCGTTCCGGCTGCGCACGACCGATTACGGCACGCCGCGGCATCCCCTCTCCGGCGTCGGGGCGGTCGAGTGAGTCCCTCCCCCGCATCGCCGCTCCCGCTGCCGCGGACCGCCGAGGTCGTCATCGTCGGCGCCGGATTCGCCGGCATCGGCATGGCGATGGCCCTTCGCCGCGCCGGGCACGACGACCTCGTGATCCTCGAACGCGGCGACGCGGTCGGGGGCACGTGGCGCGACAACACCTATCCGGGCGTCGCGTGCGACGTGCCCAGCCACCTGTACGGCTTCGCCGCGCACCCGAACCCCGACTGGTCGGGCGTCTTCGCCCGGGGCGACGAGATCCGCCGCTACCTCGACGACGTCGCCGACCGCGAGCGGCTCCGTTCCCGGATGCACCTGCGCACGCCGATGCTCGGCGCGGAGTGGGACGATCGCGTCGCGCGGTGGCGCGTGCGCACGCCGGCCGGCGACATCGTCGCCGAAGCGCTCGTCCTGGCCTGCGGACGGCTCACCGAACCGCTCATCCCCGAGGTCCCCGGGCTCGAGACCTTTCCCGGACCCCTGTTCCACTCGGCACGATGGGACCACACGGCCGACCTGACCGGCCGCCGCGTCGCTGTGGTCGGCACCGGCGCGAGCGCGGTGCAGCTCGTCCCCGAGCTCGCCCGGACAGCGGCACACGTGACGCTCTTCCAGCGGACACCCGCATGGATCGTGCCGCGGGAGGCGCGGGAGTACACCGGCGCCGAGCGCGCCCGCTTCGCCGCGCACCCCGAGGAGCTCGCGCGCCTGCGCGACGAGCTGTACCGCGAGGGCGAGCGACGCTTCGCCTCGCGGTCGGGCGACGCCGCGGCATCCGACGCAGCCCGCGAGATCGCGCTGGCCCATCTCGACCGGCAGGTCGCCGATGCGGCACTTCGCCGCGCCCTCACCCCCGACTACGCGTTCGGCTGCAAGCGCGTTCTGCTCTCGGATGACTTCTACCCCGCCGTCGCCTCCGACGCGGTCACGCTCGAGCCCTCGGCGCTCGCGTCGGCCGACGGCACGACGCTGGTCGCAGCGAGCGGTCGGCGGGTCGAGGTCGATGCGGTCGTGCTCGCCACCGGATTCGCCTCGACACGCCAGCCGTACGCCGAGCTCGTCCGCGGAGAGGGCGGCACCACCCTCGCTGCCCACTGGTCGGCGGGGATGAGCGCCTTCGCATCGACCGTGGTGAGCGGGTTCCCGAACCTCTTCGTGCTGAACGGGCCCAACGCGTCGCTCGGACACAACTCGTCGGTGCTGATGATCGAAGAGCAGGCGGCCTACGCCGTCTCGGCGCTCGAGCGCCGCGCGGTCGCACCCGCCGGCGTGCTGCGGGTGGACCCCGCCGCCGAAGAGGCCTACATCGGCGAGATCGCCGCCGCCGCGGCATCCACCCCCTGGCTCTCGGGCGGATGCCGCAACTGGTACGTGGACGAGCGGTCGGGGCGGCTGACGCTGCTGTGGCCCGGGACGGTCGAGGCCTTCCGGCGGCGGCTGGCGCAAGCGGATGGATCGGAATTCACCGGCACACCGGTGGGAGCACGAGGAAAGGAATCGACATGACGGTACCGCTGAGGTTCGGATACAAAGCATCGGCGGAGCAGTTCGGCCCGACCGAGCTCGCCGACTTCGCCGTGCTCGCCGAGGAGATGGGGTTCGACTCGGTCTTCGTCTCCGACCACTTCCAGCCCTGGATGCACGAGGGCGGGCACGCCCCGGCCGCCATTCCGCTGCTCGGAGCCGTGGGCGCACGGACCTCGACCATCATCATGGGCACCTCGGTGCTCACCCCCACCTTCCGCTACCACCCGGCGGTCGTCGCGCAGGCGTTCGCGACCCTCGGGGTGATGTTCCCGGGCCGCGTGGTGCTCGGCGTCGGCACGGGTGAGGCCCTCAACGAGGTGACTCTCGGGCTCGAGTGGCCCGACCCGCCCGAGCGGTTCCAGCGCCTGAAGGAGTCGATCCAGCTCATCGAGAAGCTGTGGGAGGCCGAGCGGGTGACCTTCGAGGGCACCTATTACTCCGTGGACGGGGCGACGGTGTACGACCGGCCCGATCAGAAGGTGCCGATCTACGTCGGCGCCTCGGGCCCCGCCGCCACGCGTCTCGCAGGCCGGATCGCGGACGGGTACATCACCACGAGCGGCAAGGACCCCTCGCTGTATACCGACACCCTGCTGCCGGCCCTGCGCGAGGGGCTGGAGAAGGCCGGTCGTCCGGAGGACGCGATCGACACCCTCATGGAGGTGAAGGTCTCGTACCACCCCGACCGCGCCACCGCCATGGAGAAGACCCGCTTCTGGGCGCCGCTGGCGCTCTCGCCCGAAGAGAAGCGCGACATCCACGACCCGATCGAGATGCAGCGCCGGGCTGCCGAGCTGCCGATCGAACGGGCCGCGTCGCGGTTCATCGTCTCCACGGATCCCGAGGAGCACGTCGAGCGGATCGCCCGCTACGTCGACCTCGGGTTCCGTCACCTCGTCTTCCACGACCCCGGCCACGATCAGGCCGAGTTCCTGCGGACCTACGGCGAGGAGATCCTGCCGCGACTGCGCGACCGCTTCGGCGACGCGTGACGTCGTCGCGTGTGCCGGACGCGCCATCCGGCTGGGTGGTCGTCGTCCCGGTGAAGGGCACCACGCGGGGGAAGTCGCGCCTCAGCGTCGACGGGGTCGATCGCGTCGCCCTCGCGCGGGCGATCGCCCTCGATACCGTCGCCGCCGCAGCATCCTGTCCTCAGGTCGAGAAGGTGATCGTCGTGACCGATGAGGCGACGCTGCCCCTGCACGCCGCCGACATTCCCGGACTGAGGTTCATCCCCGAGGGCGACGCGCGGGGGTTGAACGCCGCGATCGCCGCCGGCATGGCTGCCGCCGGAGAGGGGATGCCGCGGGCCGCGCTCCTCGGCGACGTGCCGGCGCTGCGCGGTGAAGACCTCGGCGTCGCGCTGCGGGCGGCCGCATCGGTGGACCGCGGAGTCGTCGCCGACGCCGAGGGCACCGGTTCGACTCTCGTGACCGCGCGGGCGGGTGTCCCCTGGGAGTCGGCGTTCGGCGACGGGTCGTTCGCGGCACATCGCGCGCTCGGGTGCGCAGTGCTGGAGGTGCCGGATGACTCGACGCTCCGGCGTGACGTCGACACCGCCGACCAGCTGCGCGATGCGGCGGCGATCGGCCTCGGGGAGCGGACGTCGGCGGTGCTCGGATGAGCGGGTACGAGCCGGGGTTCCTCGGGGTGGAGGTGCCGTTGCCGACGCGTGCGGGAGGGGGCGGTCGGCGGCTGGACTACCCGAGGTTCAGCGT
Organism: Microbacterium invictum; assembly: GCF_034421375.1. NCBI lineage: Bacteria > Bacillati > Actinomycetota > Actinomycetes > Micrococcales > Microbacteriaceae > Microbacterium > Microbacterium invictum. Next base: position 3,195,192 of record NZ_CP139779.1, read on the forward strand.
GGTGCTGGACGCGCAGCGGCGGCTCGCCGCCGTGACGGCGGTGAACATCGACGGCGCGCGGCTGCTCGATCTGCCCCGCACCGGCGAGTGGCGACTCGACCCGCGCGCGCCGGCGGACGAGCAGACCGGACCGGAGGTGTACGCGCGCAACGACCTCGACCGCGGGCACCTGGTGCGGCGGCGGGACCCGGGGTGGGGGACGGCCGCCGAGGCCCGCGAGGCCACGGAGGCGACCTTCTTCTACACCAACGCTGCGCCGCAGGCCGCGGACTTCAATCAGTCGAAAGAGCTGTGGCTCGGGCTCGAGGATCACGTGCTCGCGTTCGCCGAGGCGTCGGACCAGCGGATCAGCGTCTTCACGGCTCCGATCTTCGGTGACGACGACCCGCCGTACCGCGGCATCCAGGTGCCGCTGCGGTTCTACAAGATCGCGGCGTGGGTCGGGGCCGAGGCGCTCGAGGCGGCGGGTTTCGTGCTGGACCAGTCGGAGCTCGTCGACACTCGTCAAGGGGTGGTGGCGGTCGATCGGCTGGGCGGCTTCCGGACCTTCCAGGTGCCGATCTCCGACATCGCGGCGGCGACGGGGCTGGATTTCGGACCGCTGGTGGATGCGGATGTGCTCGAGATCGCGGGCGCGCGGGCGGAGGGATGGCGCGAACTCGGCGGGGCGTCGGACATCCGGTGGGGGCGCGGTTGAGTTTTTCTTCGTAACTCTCTTCGGTTACGTGCGGGCTGATGTGAACTCAGTGTCGGAACCCTCTGCGATGATGTCGGTAAGTCAGAGACGGGGATTGCAGTGGACGCGGACGAGAAGCGGCGGCGGGCGGAGGACAAGCGCGCCGGGGTGTTCGCGGATGAGCTGGCTCGGTTGCAGCGGGCTGAGGCGAAGCTCGCGGCGAAGAAGACCCGGCTGCTCGCGGACGCGTATGCGTTGACGTTGGAGCAGCGGTCTCGGGTGGGGTCGGCGTCGTCGAGGGAGCGGGATATCCCGCTGCGGTCGATGGCGTTGGAGTTGGGGATGGCGGTGCGGGTGAATGACCGGTCGATGCAGTCGCAGATGCATGACGCGTACGAGCTGATCGAGTTGTTCCCGGCAACGATGGAAGCTCTTTCGGAGGGGCGGGTGACCAGGGCGCATGCGCAGGTGATCCAGGACGCCGGGCGGGTGATCGAGGACCCCGTGGATCGAGCGGACTTCGAACGGATCGTGCTCGTGGAGGCGGAGCGGCAGAGCGTGCCGCGGACGAAGAAGTACGCCCTCCAACGCGCCGCGGTGTTGGATCCGAGGCCGTTGCAGGAACGTCACGACACCGCAATCCGGGAACGGCGGGTGTGGGTCACCGACCTCGACGACACAATGTCGACCCTCACGATCCTGGGCAGCAACGTGTACATCCACGGGGTGTACAACCGGCTCACCGGGCAAGGCACCACCATCAAAGACGTCGACCGCGCGAAGCGGCGCGAGTATGCCGTTGCGCAGGGTGAGGCGGCGAAGACGGAGGGGAGCGGGGCAGGGTTCGGCCTCGGCGGCGACGGTGGGGGCCAGGAGAACGTCGATGCCGGCGACGCGGAGCCGTGGTTCGATGACCGGTCGTTGGATGAGATCCGCGCTGACCTGGCCCTGGACATGCTCCTCACCGGGTCCCCCACGATCGACCCCACCGATGGGGCGAAGGGCGGGCTCGGGGCCATCACCGCCGAAGTGCAGATCACCATCCCGATCACCACATTGACCGGAGTCACCAACTCCGGCGCCGAATTGAACGGGATCACCCCAGTGGACCCCGAGACCGCGAGGCGGATGGCGGGGACGGCGAGGGTCTGGGATCGGGTGATGACCGACCCCATCACCGGCGTGGTCACCGCGGTGGACCGGTACGTGCTTCATCCGTCGCAGACGAGGTTCCTCAACGCCCGGGACGTCACCTGCCGCACGCCGGGATGCCGGAGACCCGCGAAACTCTGCGACAAAGACCACTCGAAGGACTTCGCGTTAGGCGGTCCAACGTCCAACGACAACCTCTGCAACGAATGCGCCAGGCACCACACGCTCAAACACGCGACGAACTGGCATGTCGAGCAACTCCCCGGCGGGGTGCTGACGTTCACCAGTCCCGGCGGGAAGACATACGAGAGTCATCCACCCTCACGCGTCGCATTCGTCCCCACCGACGACGGCGGCTACGGCGTCGCACCCTTCTGACCCGGTTCCGGCGCGTCGGCAAAGGATCACGCGGGCGTCGCGACGACATCCCTCAGCCAGCCGTGGGCGCGGGAAAGGAGCGCCCGAGCCGGTTCGGTGTCACGAGCCCAGCTTTCAAAACCGTGCGGACCGCCTGGCACGACGTCGAGGGTCGTCGGCACGCCGGCGGCGGAGAGCCGCCGGGCGAATTCGCGCACCTCCGGGAAGAACAGTTCGATGTCACCGACCGCGAGGTAGGTCGGTGGGAGCCCCGCCACATCCACCGCTCGGGCCGGCGCGGCGTACCGGGGTACGTTCGCTCCGCCCGCGCGATCACCGAGGTAGGCCGTCCATCCGGCGCGGTTGAAGCGGTTGTTCCACACCGGATGATCGATCTCATCGAGCGTCCGATCGGCGGCAGTCCCATCATCGATCATCGGCGCGAAGAGCCACTGCCCGATCGGCTGCACTCCGGCCTCGTCCCGGATCCGCTGCACCAGACCTGCGGCGAGGCCGCCGCCCGCGCTCTCTCCGCCGATGACGATCCTCGCGCGCTCGACACCCAGATCGACGGCGTGCGACTGCACCCAGCGCCAGCCGGCATGGACGTCCTCATGGGCGGCGGGGAACGGATGCTCGGGTGCGAGGCGGTAGTTCAGCGAGACGACGACGATGCCGAGATCGCGCGCTGTCTCGGCGCACAGCCTCTCGTCCTGGCGGGCATCGCCGATGAGCAGACCCCCGCCGTGGACCCAGAGGAGCGCTGCATCGCCCACACGCGCCCGGGGCCGGTACACGCGAGCACGCTGCCCGGCAATCCGGATCGGCACCACCTCGACGCCGTCGCGCCGCGGGACGGGCAGCACCCGAATGCCCGCCCGCAGCAGGGAGCGGATCCAAGGCCGCGAGACGTCCGGAAGACGCGTCCGGCGCGTCGCCGCCCGCAGCGCCGGGTCCACCCGATCAAGGTCCATCGTCACCTCTCGGCCCGGCCCTCCGGTCCGCTCGCCGAAGCGCCTCCCTCACGAGTATCTTCATCGCGTGACCGAAGGCAACAGCGCCGCCCCCGACCATACGACCTGCGCGATCGTGGGGGGCGGCCCCGCGGGCATCGTGCTCGGGCTGCTGCTCGCCCGCGCCGGAATCGAGGTGACGGTTCTCGAGAAGCACGCCGACTTCCTCCGCGACTTCCGCGGCGATACGGTGCACCCCGCCACGCTCGGACTCCTCGACGACCTCGGCCTGTTCGAACAGTTCGACGCCCTTCCCCACTCGAAGCTCCGTCGCGCCTACTTCCCGGGACGCGACGGCTCCGACGTCTTCGCCGATTTCGACAGGCTGCCGGTGCGCCATCCCTACATCGCCATGGTGCCGCAGTGGGACCTGCTCGACCTCCTCGCCGACACCGCCGCCGCCGAACCCACCTTCACACTCCGGCGGGAACACACCGTGACGGCGGTGACACGGCGGGGCGGCCGGGTGACCGGTGTGGCCTACACCTCACCGGACGGCGAGGGCCGGCTCTCCGCGGACCTGGTGGTGGGCTGCGACGGCCGGTGGTCGACCGTGCGCCGAAGCGTCGGGCTTCCGGTGCGCGAGATCCCCGTCAGGTTCGACGTCTGGTGGTACCGGCTGCCGACCGACCGACCCCTGCCCGAAAGCCTCCTCCCCCGCGTGCGGGATGGCAGGGTCGCGATCGGCATCCCGCGCCGCGGTTATGTGCAGGTGGCCGCTCTCGGCCCGAAAGGCACCGACGCCGAGGTGCGCTCTCGCGGCATCGGCGCCTTCCGCCGCGACGCTGCCATCCTCTTCCCCGAACTCGACGACGGTGTCGACGCGCTCTCGAGCATGGACGATGTGAAACACCTCGATGTGCGTCTCGAGCGTCTCCGCCGCTGGCACGCGAACAACGTGCTCTGCATCGGCGATGCCGCTCACGCCATGTCGCCCGTCGGCGGCGTGGGCATCAACCTGGCGATTCAGGACGCCGTCGTCACCGCCCGCCTCCTCGCCGGCCCCCTCGCCCGCGGGGAGCTCGACCGTCCAGGCGGCAGCCGGGTGCTCGCCCGGGTGCGCCGGCGTCGCCTGCCGGCGGTGGCCGTCATCCAGACACTCCAGCGGATCCTCCATGCACGCCTCATCATGCCGGCGCTCGGCGGTGATCCGCTCGATCCGCCCGCCTGGCTTCTGCGCCTCGTCCGCGTCGTCCCGGCCGTGACCGCCCTCCCCGCCTTCCTGATCGGAGTGGGTGTCAGGCCCGAGCGGGCACCGAGCTGGGCGCGGCGTCCCGACGGCAGCCCGCGCGTCAGACGCGCGACTCGGTGAGCTGCGCGCGCAGCTCGAAGGGCTCCGACCCCGAGAACGCGGTGACCAGGCCCGCGGTCAGCGTGTAGACAGCGAACTCGGCGACGTTCACATGGCGCCGCGTCGGCGCGATGCCCTCCCAGACCCCCGCATGAGTGCCGCTCCCCCGCACGAGTGCGGCGATGCGATCGTCCTCGGCAACCACCTGGATGATCCGCCACCGCCAATCGGGGAACGCGTGGAAGAGATCGTCGAGGTCGGCGATCCAGGCCTCGACACCCGCCGGCCGGTGGGCGCGGCGCACCTCGGCGTGCACGAGGCCGCGGATCGCGTTCAGGTCGTGGCGATTGGCCGCATCGATGTAATCCGCGAACCACTCGTGCAGCTGCCAGGGTTCCACCGGTCCATTATCGTCGGGCGCCCGGGCCCGTCAGGGCTCCCGGCGCAGACCCCTCACCGTTCGCGGGACAGAAGCGCCCACGAGTCGAGGGTCGTCCATTCGCCCTTGAACCAGTCCGCCTCCACGGCTCGCCCCTCGTGCCGGAAACCCAGTCGGGTGAGGAGCCGCGCGACGGCGGCGTTCCGGGCATCTGAGGTCGCCGTCACCCGGTGCGCGCTGTGGTCGTCAAAGAGCGCGACGACAACGGCACCGAGGGCCTCTCGCGCGACGCCGCGCCCGTGATGCTCGGCGGCGACCGTGACACCCACCTCGTACGAGTCGGGCTGGTCGGCCGACGTGTGCACGGCGACATCGCCGAGGAGGGCGCCGGACGCGGCGTCCCGCACCGCGATCTGCAGCCACTCGCCGGCCGGCGGCGGGAAATCGGCCGGCTGCCCCTCCAGCAGGCGGCCCGCGTCTTCGGCATTGAACTCGGGTGTCCACGACTGCCAGCGCGCGACGTCGGGGTCGCGGCGGTAGGCCACGAACGCGTTGAGGTCGCCGGCACCGAGAGGTGCGAGAACCAGACGGTCCGTCTGCAACGGGATCACGACCGCAGAATACCGCCGGCGAGCGGGGTCGTCACGAGCCTCAGATCAGCAGGTACACCGCGCCGACGATCGTGAGGACGATGACGAGGCGCTCGAACAGCCGCTGATCGATCCGGTCGGCGATCCAGCGACCCCCGAGGGCCCCCGCCACCACGAGCGGGGCGAGGATCGCGTCGAGCACGAGGCCCGGGACGGTGATCAGGCCGAGGCCGATCGAGAAGGGCAGCTTGCTGATGTTCACGATCGCGAAGAGCCAGGCCGCCGTGCCGAGGAACTCCTTGACCGGGAATCGTGCGGCCAGGAAGTACATCGACATCACCGGTCCGGCGGCGTTCGCGACCATCGTCGTGAAGCCCCCCAGGGTGCCGTAGACCGCGGCGGCGCCGCGGCGAGGCGGTCCCTCGACCAGAGCGGAGGCCATGCGGCGCCGCACCAGCGTCACCACGATCACCCCGAGAAGGAGCACCCCGATCGTGCGCTTGACCCAGGCGTCATCGGCGACGGCGAGGAAGAGCACCCCGACCAGCAGCCCGGCCACGATCGCCGGCGCCAGCCGCAGCAGGGCACGCCAGTTGACATGCCGCACGTACATCGTGATGGCGAACATGTCGGCGAGGATCAGCAGCAGGAGGATCGTGCCGGTCGACTCGCGGGCGGGCAGCACCGCGGCGAACGACGCCACAGCGACGGTGCCCGCACCCGGCACCGCGGTCTTCGACAGCCCGATGACCAGCGCCGCGAAGGCCAGGAGCGCCCACGCGAACGGGCTGAGGTCGAGCACCCCTCAGTCTTCGCGGCTGATGCCCGGTAACCGGATCACTCCGGTCTGCGGCGCGAACTCGTCCGCAGCGTGGGGCAGCGAGAACGTCGCGACCGCGGCGATGAGAGCGTCGACCGTCTGGGTCTCGGCGACGACGTCGACCTCGAGACCCGCGCGCCGGGCGTCACGCGCCGTCCGCGGACCGATCGCGGCGATCACCGTCGAGTCGGGGATGCGGGGGAACTGGGCGTGCACCTGCTCGGCCACCGACCCACTGGTAACGAGGATGGCGTTGATGCGGCCGCTCTCGACATCCCGGGCGACGCGGTCGGCGACCGGGACCCCGACGGTGCGATAGGCGACGACGCTGCGCACCCGATGACCGGCGTCGCTGAGGCTCCGCGTGAGGACAGGTTTGGCGATCTCGCTGCGGAGCGTGAGGATGTCGACCGGCTCGGGCTCGAGGGCGATCAGCTGCTCGGCCATCCCCGCCGCGGAGTTGTCGCGCTCGGGCACCAGATCCACCTTGTAACCGACGGCCTGCAGCGCCGCCGACGTGGTCTCACCCACCGCGGCGACCTTCGTCGATGCGGGGATCGTGGCGCGATAGGCGTAGAGCACGTCGACGGTCGTCGCACTCGTCACCGTCAGCCAGCGGAACGCCCCGGCGGCGAGGTCGGTCAGCGCCCTCTCGAGCGTCTCGTGATCCCGGGTGGGAGCGAAGTTGATCAGCGGCGCGATGATCGGGGTCGCCCCCTGCCGACGCAGGGACGCCGCCACCCCGTCGCCCCACGGTCCCCCGCGGGGCACGAGGACGCGCCACCCCACGAGGGGCTTGGCGTGCGGGTCCTGAGCTGCGTGGTTCATTCAGTCGACTCTCGTGGGGCGTTTTCGGCCGCCCGCGCTTCGAGCAACCGACGCGCGCGGGTGCACACGCGCGATCGGCAGCATCCGCTCCATTGCACTGCCTGCTTCCCGAGCATACCCCGGGCCACGCGAGACCGCCTCGCGACCGATATTTCAGTTCACCGCGTGTACGAGCGCACGAACAGCCAGACGAGGCCCCCCACCGTCGCGGCCGCAGCCACCACGGCGGCGGCGGCGGCACCAGGATTGCGCCGCGCGAAATCGCGGGCCCGCCCGACCTCGCGATCGGTCACCTCAGCCACCCGCCGGGGCACGTTCGCCTTCACTTCGATGGCGGCGAGGGCGGCCTTCAGCTCTGCGCGCGCCTGCTCGACCGGGTCGGCGATGCCGATCGGCACAGCGGTGCGGGGAACGGGGACGGGGGCCGCGGCGCTCTTGCGCGGCGAGACCTCAGAGCTCATCGCGCACCTCCTTCACGTCGAGGGCGATCGACTGGACCGGATTCTCGCGGTTCGACAGCCGCCGGAAGCGGAAGTACCCGAACAGGGCCAGGATCACGGCGACGAGGATCATCACGCCGAACACGACGATGGCCGACAGCCACACCGGCCACCACGACGACAGACCCGCGATGACGAAGGTGCCGAGCACGGGCACCGACCAGAACAGGACGAACAGGGCGGCGACGAACCAGCCCGCGCCGATACCGGCGTCCTTCGCGGTCTTGGCGAGCCACTTCTTCGCCGAGTCGATCTCGGCGACGATGAGGTTCTTGACGAGCTCCGGAATCTCGCCGACGAGGGTCAGCAGGCTGTCGTCGGCCCGGTCGCGGAATCCCCGCGGGGTCGTCATATCAGGCTCCGGAGCGGGACGCGGCCGACGAGGCCTCTGCTGCAGCCGACGCGTCCGAAGCGGCGTCGGCGGCGGCATCCTTGACCTTCTCCGCCGACGACTTCGCCGCGCGCTTGACCTCGGCGACCTTCTGGTCACCGGAGGTGTCCTTCGACGTCGCCGCCTTCGTCACCTTGACCGCGCCGTCCCACAGCGTGCTCGGAATCGAGGCGGCGCTGGACTTGGCGAACTGCTTCGCCTTCTCGACCTGCTTCTGCACGGGGGGCTGGTTCCACAGCTTCTCGGCCTGGGTCTTGATCTGCTCGTAGCGCTCACGCCCCGCACGGGATCCCAGGACGTAGCCGGCGGCCAGTCCGATGACCAGCCCGATCTTGCCTCGCATGACGTCTCCTCACGTTCGTCGGGTGAAATCCCTTACACAGTAGCGGCGTATTCCTCTCACGGCATCCGCACTTGACGCGCACCGTCGCGCGGGGCACAATCAACCGGCCACGCCGCCGAAGAGCAGTCCTCGCCGAAGGGCGTCGGCCTCGGCGACCGCGTCCTCGACGACCTGTGCGAGTCCCGTCCCCGCGAGCCACGCTCCGACGATCGCGATTCCCGGCGCCTGGGCCGTGACGGCGCGGACACGCCTCGTGCGCTCGGCTCGGCCGCGCGCCGACTCCGGTGGCGGCTGGTCGTAGCGGTCGCGACGGGTGCCGCGCAGACGCACGCCGTCGAGGGGAAGGGCAAGGAGAGCGGATGCCTCGGCGAGCGCCATCGCCGTCGCCGCAGCGTCGTCGAGGTCCGTCGTGGCGGGTGGGTCGCCCGGGCCGCCGAAGGTCACCCGGACGACGAGCCCCTGCGAGCCGACCTCGGCGCGGAGCCCTTCCCACCGGCCGGTCTGATGCAGCAGGGTCGACGCGCGCCGCGCACCCGGCACGGTGTGGACCACGGGCCCCGGCCGCCCGGCGGCGCCGTCCGGCGCGTCGAAGACGAGCGTCACACACTCCAGCGGCACCGTCGGGGCGATGTCGACCGCCGACGAGGCGACCGCCGGAAGAGCCTCGGCGAGCAGGCCGCGGGCGGCGGGCTCGTCCACCGCGATGACGACGGCGTCGGCGCCCGTCCCCTCCCCGCCTGCCTCGACCAGCCACGGCGCGCCCGCGCCGACGCCCGTGCGCCGGATGCCGGTGACCGTCGCCCCGGTGCGGACCTCGACGCCGAAGTCGGCGAGGCGGGCGGTGAGTCCGTCGATGATCCGCGACATCCCTCCCGAGAGTCCGGCGGGGCCGGCCCTGTCACGGTCGCCCTCACCCTCGCGCTCGGCCCGCAGCGCGGCGACGGCGCCGGCGAGCGATCCGGTGCGGGTCAGAGCGGCGTTGAGCCCGGGCGCAGCGACGTCGACCAGCACGTCGTCGGGATCGACCGCGTAGCCGCCGACGCTCAGGGGAGCGACCAGCCGATCGCGGACCCGGTCGCCCATGCGGGTGCGGACGAGACGACCGAGGCTCTGCTCCTGGCCGATCGTCAGCGGGGGGCGGAGGCGATCGAGGTAGGCGCGCCAGGCGCCCGACCACCCGATGTGACGGCGGACGTCGTCGGCCCATGCGTTGGCGGGGATGCCGAGCACGGTCTCGGCGGGAAGGGGCGCGACACCCGATGGTCCCGCGATCCATCGCCCCTCGTGATCGGGACGGATCACCTCGGCGCCGAGCCCGACCTCGTCGAGGACGGCCGCGACGGCGCCGCCCCGCGTGGCGAATCCGTCGGCGGCGAGATCGACCTCGACCCCACCGACCTCCTCCCGGCGGACGACACCGCCGAGTCGAGCGTCCCGCTCGAGGACGGTGACCTGCATCCCGACCTTCGCGCACTCCAGCGCCGCGACGAGCCCCGCCATCCCGCCGCCGACGACGATCACCGTCCGATCCGCGGGATCGACGGGGACGGGTGCGGCCTCAGCGCCGCCGGTCACGGCGCAGCCTCCCTTCGGCAGCGGGTTCGGCGGGTTGGGTGGGTGCAGCGGGTTCGGCGGGTTGGGCGGCGGCGGCGTCGGAGGCGGGTTCGGCGGCGTCGGCGGCGATGAGCCGGCCGTCGTGCAGCTCGGCGACACGGTCGGCGCGCGCGCGCAGGATCGGATCGTGGGTGGCCACCACCGCGGCGATGCCCCGGGTGTGGACGAGGTCGACGATGAGGTCCATCACCGCGGCCGCGGTGCGGGAGTCCAGCTGCGCGGTCGGCTCGTCGGCGATGAGCACCCGCGGCTCGGCGACGATCGCCCGAGCGATTCCGACCCGCTGCTGTTGACCGCCCGACAGCTCTGCGGGGCGCTGTGCGGCATGGTCGGCGAGGCCCACGAGCCGCAGTGCCTCGGCGACCCGCGCATCGCGCTCGGCCGGATCGGTGCGCGCGATCCGCAGCGGCAGCTCGACGTTCTCGGCAGCCGAGAGCACCGGGATGAGCCCGAAGGACTGGAAGACGAAGCCGAGATCGCGCCGCCGGATCTCGGCGAGCGCGTCCTCGTCGAGGGCGGTGACCTCGGTCTCACCCACCCAGACCCGCCCGGCGTCGGGGCGGTCGAGGGTGCCGAGGAGGTTCAGAAGGGTCGTCTTGCCTGCGCCCGACGGCCCGGTGACGACCACGAGCTCGCCAGGACGTGCGTCGAGATCGACCTCGACGCAGGCATGCACCTCGCCGGCGGCACTGCGGAACGTGCGCGTGAGACCCTCCCCGCGGAGGGCGGTCGCGCCCGCCCTGCTCACGACCGGTCCTCCGCGGAAGCGTCCGCCGCGGCATCCGCTGTCTCCCCCGGCCGCACCTGCACGTGATCGGGCTCGAGCGCCAGCCGCACCCGGTCGCGGAGGTCGAGCGCGGCGACGAACTCATCCGGGAGCTGCAGTCGCCCCACACGGTCGAGCACGGCGTACTCCTCGGCGATGTGCTCCTCGGCGCCGTGCTCGTCGACGCGAGTGGAGCGGAGCACCTCGGTGGAGGTGCGCCCGTCGCGGATCTGCACTGTGCGGGCGACGTGGTCTGACACCCCGGGGTCGTGCGTGACGATGAGGGTCGTGATGCCGCGCTCGCGATTGACCGTCCGCATGGCCTCGAGCACCTGGGCGCTCGTGGTGTCGTCGAGCTCACCCGTCGGCTCGTCGGCGAGGAGCACCCGGGGGTCGTTGGCGATGCCGACGGCGATCGCGACGCGCTGCTGCTCGCCGCCCGACATCTCCGCCGGCCGGCGGTCGGCGCAGTGCCCCACCTGGACGAGATCGAGGAGCTCCGACACCCGCGCCTGCCGGGCCGCGGGCCCGCGGGGCGTGCCCGTCACGGCCAGGCTCGCCGCGACGTTCTCGGCGGCGGTGAGGTAGGGGAAGAGGTTCCGCGAGGTCTGCTGCCAGACGAACCCGACGCTGCGTCGGCGGAAGCCCACCCGCTCCTTCTCCTTCATCGTCAGCAGGTCGTGGCCGGCGACCATCGCCACCCCGGCGGTCGGGCGGTCGAGGCTGGAGAGGATCGACAGCAGCGTCGATTTGCCTGAGCCCGACGCGCCGACGACGGCGACGAGCTCGCCGGCGTCGACGCGGAGGTTGAGCCCCTGGAGGGCCTGCACCTCGATTCCCGGCCCCGAGGACGTGGGCACCTGGAAGATGCGCACGAGGTCGGCGCACCAGATGTCGGCGTCGGGAGCGGCCCCCGGGCGGGGACGGGTCGTGGGGTCCATGGTCCTATCCTTCCTCGACCGTGCGCAGGAGGCGCGAGGCACGGGCGCGGCGCGAGACGGCGAGAGCGACGACGGTGGCGAAGAGAACGAGCGCGGCGAAGGCGCCGAGGGTGAGGCCGAGGATCAGCGGGTCGACGGCGTAGCCGGGTGGCGCCGTCGACCCCGTGAAGGATCTGAGATCCACCCCGGCGAGGACGACGAGGGGCACGAGAGCGCCGAAGAGCGTCCCCGCGACGAGGGCGGCCAGGCCCGCCGGCGCGACCTCCCACGCCGCCAGGGCGCGACCGATCCCGGCGGGGGCGCCGAGGGTGCGCAGGAGCGCCAGCAGCCGGGTCCGCGGTGCGGCGGCGAGCGTGAGCGTCATCACCACCGCGACCGCGCCGAGGAGCGCGGCGAGCGCCGTCGCGGCCAGCAGCGCGGCGCGCAGGCCCCCGACGGCGGGACTCGCCTGGATGTCGTCGGTGATCTCGCGCGCCGTGTCGATGCGGAGCGCGGGGCTCACCACCGTCCGCACCTCGTCGACCACCGCGGCGGGGTCGGCGTCGGGCGCCAACCGGAGCAGGGCGGTGCGGTCGCTCGGGTCGCGGCCGAGCACCTCCTCGGCGGCCGAGGCGTCGAAGGCAAGCCACGCCGCGCGCGCCCCGATCGGCGCCGGCCCGTCGAGCACTCCCACCACCTCGGCGGGAGTGGAGCCGACCCGGAGTCCGCCGCGACCGTCGATCTCGTCGGCGAGTGCCGCGGAGACCACGATGGGGAGCGACCCCTCGGTCGGGGTGAGCGAGACGCCCGGCGGCAGCATCCCGGGCCCCTCGCCCTGGACCGCCCGGAGGTCTTGGGCGTCGACGACGAACGCCGACGTGCCGACCCGTTCGCCGTCGATGTCGAGGGTGACGGGATCGGCACCCGAGATGCCGGTCGCTCCGGCGACCCCGTCGAGAGCGCTCAGCTGCGCGAGCTGATCGCGGGTGATGATCCCGCCCGCCACGCGGATGTCGGCCCCGATCTGCGCGCCCGCCGAGCGGTCGATGCCCGCCTGGACGGTGGAGAGGAGGATGCCGGAAGACACCGCCACCGACACTCCGACCACGAGCGCGAGCACCGGGGTGAGTCCGATCGCCGGTTCGCGCAGCGCCCGGACCGCGCCGAGGTAGCCGCCGACATCGCGCGCCGCGCGCGAGCGCCGGAGGATCGCCGCCAGGGGCAGCGGATAGAGCCGGAGCGTTACGACGCACGCGACGAGGGCGAGAAGGAGCGGTGTCGCGGCGGTGAGCAGATCGGCCCCGTCGCCCGCTCCCCGCACGAGCAGCAGGGTGAGCGCGAGCGCCGCCAGGACGAGCACCGCACCCTCGAGGACGATTCGCAGGCGCGAGCTTCGCCCCCCGAGGTCGGCGCGGGGCCGGCGTTCCGCCGCCGACGGGGCGAGCGCGGCGAGGACGGCGGCCGGGACGAGGCCTACGGCGAGGGCGACGCCGACCCCGGTGGCTTCGGGCACGCCACCGAGAGTCCCCCACGCGAGCGCGACGCCGATCCCGACACCCAGAAGTGCAGGGAGGATGCCGCAGGCGACGCCGTCGAGCGCGAGCAGAGCGCGGAGCTGCCCGTGGTCGGCGCCGCGCGCGGACAGGAGGCGGAGGGCGGGCCGGCGACGCTCGAGCACGAGTCGGCAGCCGAGGATCAGCACCGCGGCGGCCACGCCGATGGGGCCGGAGGCGATCATGGCGACCACCCCCGCGGTCGCCCGCTCCTGGGCGAGCGCCGCGTCGATCGCGCCGATCACGTCGGCGGTGAAGCGCAGGCTCAGGATGCCGCCGGTGCCGGCGGAGGTCTCGGCGACGGTGTGCCCCACGGCGGTCAGGAGCCGGAGGCCCGCCGCCACCGCCTCGGCATCGCGCGCGTCGACCGCGGTCGCGTCGAAGGGGTACCAGACGGTCGTGGTGACGCTCGCCCCCTGCGGGGAGGTCGCGCGAAGGGACGCCGGGTGGGCGAACCCCGTGCCGGTGACGACGCGCGGCAGGTTGCCGTCGTCGAAGATGTTCGGCTCGAGCACCGAGGGAACGTGCTGCCAGTACGGGCTGCCCGCATCGGCGGGGCCGAACACACCGACGAGCACGACGTCGACCACGCCGGCGAAACCAGTGATCTGACGCGTGACACCGACGTCCCAGCCGAGCTCGTCGGCCGTGTCGGTCGAGAGGACGATCTCGATCCTGCCGAAGGCCTGCCCCTCCGGGACCTCGGTGCCAGGCGGGACGAAAACGGCGGGGTCGGGGAGTCGACCCTCGACGATCTCGATCTGGTCGGCGTACCGGGGGTCGACGGCGATGGCGATCTCGGCGGTTCCCGGTTCATCGGCGAGGGCGGAGGCCGAGCCGACGGCGACCGTCCGCGCCGGCTGCAGGATGTCGGGGAGCGGCGGAGCCGCCTCGGCGCGGATGCTCTCGACCTCGGCGGTGAAGTCGGCCCAGACGTCGTCGACCACGGTCGGATTCGAGAAGAGCACCTCCGGAGCTACCTGCGGGATGCCGTTCTCGTCGGCCACGACGTCGCGCTCCACTGCGCTCAGCCCGGCGAGGCGGTACTGCACGGTCGCATCGCCGAGGCGCGCGAGGGCGACGGGTGCGGCGGTGGCGAGTACGGTCAGCACCACGACGAGCGCAGCCACCACGAGCCCGCCGCCCGAGGCGAAGCCGAGGTGGTGGCGCAGGAGCGCCGCCCGGGTGACCCGGCCCGTCATCGCGCCTCCTCCCCTACGACCGCAGCGCGCGCGGCCCGCCGGACGCCGAGGCTCGCGCCGACGACGAGGAGGGCGAGCCCGGCGACGAGCGCCGCCACGACGCCGGCGATCGGCAGCCACGCCGGCTGGAGCGCGAGCGCCGCGGGAAGGATGCCGGGGGTCGTCGCGCGGACGAGGGGCGCCGCGAGGACGAGGGCGACCGCCGCACCCGCGACGGCCCCGAGGAGGACCGCCCCGCCGAGGATCGCTGCGAGCTCGCCCGCGCGGAGGCGCGCCTGCCGCCCGGCGGTGACCCCGAGCGCGCGGAGCACGGCCAGCTCGGGGCCTCGGGCCAGCGCGAGGGACTGGACGATCGCGAGCGTGGCGATGAGCGCGAGCACGGCGGCCCCGCCTGCGGCCACCCCCCACCCCGGAACCAGCACCCCGACCATCCGATCCGCCACGCCGGGAGCGGCGATCCGGACGGCCCGGTCGCCCAGAGCCGCGCTCAGCGCGGCATCGGAATCCGGGCGACCCGCGGCCCAGACGCTCCCGGGCGAGGCGAACGACGTCCCGCGCTGGAGCGACGCGACCAGCAGATCGTCGGTCACGGCGAACACGGCGTCGGCACGGGCTGCGCCCGGGATGGCACCGACGACCGAGGCGACGAGCACCTCGCCCCGTCGACCCGTGCCGGCGACCCGGTAGTCCAGACGGTCGCCCTCCGCGACGCCGAACCGCGCCGCGAACGCCTCGGAGACCGCGACCCGCAGGGCCTGGACCTGCGGGTCGGCGGCTCCGCGTTCCTGACCGTCGGCGAGCCAGACGACCTGCTCGCGCTCCCCGTCGCCGAAGGTCGCGGAACCGGCGAGATCGAGGACGTCGCCGCCGATCGCCTCGACCTCCGCGACCGTCACCGTCCCCGTGGGCGCGCCGGGGGTGGGGCCGACCCGCATGACGAGGGCGGCCAGCGACCACGGCGCGGTTCCTTCGGGGAGCTCCGCCTCGGCGACCACCCGGTCGGGGGCGATCGCCGACAGCGTGAGCGGCTGTGCCACGGGCGTTCCGCGCGCGTCGAGCAGCACTGCGAGCGGCTGCAGCGAGCCGCTCACGTCGGCCCCCGTCCATTCGGCGGTGAGGGCGAGCGAGAGTCCGGTGGCGGTGCCGCCGAGCGGCACGGGCGCGGCGCGCACGACGCCGTCGGCATCCCCGCCGGTCACGGCGGCGACGAGGGCCGACGGGTCGGCCGCGCCGCCGGCGTCGGTCATGACCTCCGCAGCCAATGTCGCGGGCAGGGCGACGAGGTCGACCTCGTCGTCGCCCAGCTCGAGGACGTCGGTCACCGCCCCGGCCGCCTCGTCGACGCCGTCGAGCCCGGCGGTGGCGACCAGATCCGCCGGCGAGGCGCTCTGGGGAGCGAGGTCGACGCGCAGGTCGGCGCCCACTCGCAGCGCCGCGGAGTTCGTCGCGGCAGCGGTCCAGGTACCGGCGAACGCACCGGCGAGGATCGCCTGGGCGACCGTCAGCGCCACCAGCAGCACCGCCACGGCCGAGTGCGGGAGCCGACGCGCGACCTGACGGCGGCCGAGCGCGGACTGCCATCCCCGGGCGCGGAGCGCCGGCAGGGCGGCGAGGCGGGCGAAGGCACCGAACACCGCGAGGACCGCGAGCGCGGCGGCGAGCAGCACGACCGGCGGCGTGAGCGCGACGACGGGATCGAACCCTCCGGCCCGGGCGAACCCGAGCTGCCAGAGGCCGATCACCGCGGCGACGACGACGAGCGCGACGGCGACGATGGTCGTCGCCCGCGCACCTCGGCGGCTCGAGACCGAGCGCCGTGCGAGCGCCACGACGAGGACGACCCCGAGCACGACGGCGACGAGCGCCCCCGCCCCGACCAGCACGGCGACCGCCGCCGGCGACAGGGCCGCCGCCGCGGCATCCGTCCCTGCGATCGGAAGCGCGAGCCCGGCGGCCAACGCGGCACCCCCGATCGTGCCGGCGGCCGTGACCGCCAGCCCTTCGCCGACGTGCAGGGCAAGAGCCTGACCGCGTGAGAGCCCCCGGGCGCGGGCGGTGTCGGTCTCGTGCTCGCGCGAGGCCGCGAGGAGCCGACCGAGCTGCGCCACCGCGGCTCCCGCCACGACGGCGACCGTGAGGATCAGGGCCGGAAGCGCCGAGGCGAGCGAGGCCGCGCCGAGGGCGACGGCGGTCTCGACCTCGTCCTCGGGCGTGCCGGCGGGCGCGGCGGCACGAGCGAGCGGCGCGGCGTCACCGGTGACGACGAGGATGAGGAGCAGGGTGGCCACCGCGACGGCGACGGTCGCCGAGAGGGCGAGGAGGTACCCGGCGCGGGCACGGGTTCTGCGCAGGACCAGACGGGTCGTGACGAGAGCGTGCCGATCCGCCAACCTTCCGCACCCCCGTCCCGTTCGATGGCCTGTTCCGATCGATGGCTCCTGACAACCTAACGGGTGGGAGACTGGCGGCATGACGCTGCACATCACCGGTGATGAAAAGGCCGACCGCCTGCTCAGTGACGACCCGCTCGCACTGCTGATCGGGATGCTGCTGGATCAGCAGGTGGCGATGGAGACCGCGTTCGCCGGTCCGCTGAAGATCTCCGAACGCGCGAGCACCTTCGACGCGGCCGCGCTCGCGGGCTTCGACCCCGACGCCTTCGCCGAGCTGTTCTCGGAGACGCCGGCTGTCCACCGCTTCCCCGGCTCGATGGCCTCGCGGGTGCAGTCCCTGTGCACCGCGGTCGTGGACGAGTGGGACGGCGACGCTTCGGCGATCTGGACGCGCGGCGAGCCGGACGGCGCCGAGGTGCTCACGCGCCTGAAGAAGCTCCCCGGCTTCGGGGAGCAGAAGGCGAAGATCTTCCTCGCCCTCCTCGGCAAGCAGTACGGCTTCGCCGGCGAGGGCTGGCGCGAGGCGTCGGCGCCCTACGGCGAGGAGGGGTCGTTCCGCAGCGTCGCCGACATCGTCTCGCCCGAATCGCTGACGAAGGTGCGCGAGTACAAGCGGGCGTTGAAGGCCAAAGCGAAGGAGTCGTCGTGAGATCCACTGGAGGGAGCGTCGACGAGTACATTGCGGCCGTGACGCCGGAGCGCCGGAGGCGCGACGCCGAGACGCTCGTGGCGATGATGCGCGAGATCTCCGGCCGCGAGCCGGAGCTCTGGGGCACGATCATCGGCTTCGGCAGCTGCCACTACCGCTACCCCACCGGCACCGAGGGTGACATGCCCCTGTTGTCGTTCGCGCCGCGGAAGGCGTCGACGACGGTCTACGTGGATGCGGTCGCCGCGCACACGGACGACCTGGCGAGACTCGGTCCGCACACCTCGAGCGTGTCATGCATCTACGTGAAGGACCTCGACAAGGTCGATCTCGACGTGCTCCGGCACATCCTCGTGCAGAGCTTCGCCTCGGTCACCAGCGGCGGCGGTGAATACGCCGCCATCACGGTCACCGGCTGAGTCAGGCGCCCTTCAGACGCTCCGCGAGGTAGGCGTGCAGGCCCTCGAGGGGCACGCGCTGCTGACCCATCGTGTCGCGGTCGCGGACGGTGACCGCCCGATCCTCGAGCGAGTCGAAATCGATCGTGACGCAGAACGGAGTGCCGATCTCGTCCTGGCGGCGGTAGCGACGACCGATCGCGCCGGCGTCGTCGAAGTCGACGTTCCACTGCCCGCGCAGGTCGTCGGCCACCTCGCGGGCGATCGGCGAGAGCTGCTCGTTGCGCGAGAGCGGCAGCACGGCCGCCTTCACCGGAGCCAGGCGCGGATCCAGGCGGAGCACGGTGCGCTTGTCGGTGCCGCCCTTGGCGTTCGGTGCCTCCTCCTCGTGGTAGGAGTCGACGAGGAACGCCATCATCGACCGGGTCAGGCCGAACGAGGGCTCGATGACGTAGGGCGTGTACTTCTCGCCCGACGCCTGATCGAAGAAGGTGAGCGACTGCCCCGACGCCTCGCTGTGGCTCTTGAGGTCGTAGTCGGTGCGGTTCGCGACGCCCATGAGCTCGCCCCACTCCTTGCCGGGGAAGCCGAAGCGGTACTCGAGGTCGATGGTGCCGGCGGAGTAGTGCGCGCGGTCTTCGGCGGGCACGTCGAAGCGGCGCATGTTCGCCTCGTCGATGCCGAGGTCGACGAACCAGTTCCAGCACGCCTCGACCCAGTCGTGGAACCACGTCTCGGCCTCGGCAGGCGGAGTGAAGAACTCGATCTCCATCTGCTCGAACTCGCGGGTGCGGAAGATGAAGTTGCCCGGCGTGATCTCGTTGCGGAACGCCTTCCCCACCTGGCCGACGCCGAACGGCGGCTTCTTGCGGCTCGCGGTGAGCACGTTGGAGAAGTTGACGAAGATGCCCTGCGCGGTCTCGGGGCGGAGGTAGTGCAGGCCCGACTCGTCGTCGACGACACCGAGATAGGTCTTCATCAGACCCGAGAACGCCTTCGGCTCGGTGTACTGCCCCTTCGTGCCGCAGTTCGGGCAGGGCACGTCGGCCAGGCCGTTCTCGGCAGCGCGGCCCTTGCGGGCCTCGAAGTCCTCGATGAGAGTGTCGGCGCGGAAGCGCCGGTGGCACTGCAGGCACTCCACGAGGGGGTCGGTGAAGGTGGCGACATGGCCCGAGGCCTCCCACACGCGCTTGGGGAGGATGATCGAGGAGTCCAGACCCACCATGTCGCCGCGCCCGCGGACGAACGTCTGCCACCACTGGCGGCGGATGTTCTCCTTCAGCTCCGTGCCGAGCGGGCCGTAGTCCCACGCGGAGCGCGATCCGCCGTAGATCTCGCCCGCTTGGAAGACGAACCCGCGATGGCGAGCGAGGGCGATGACTTTGTCGAGACGGGACTGGTCGGGCACCCGTCGATTCTAGTGAGGGCTATCGGACCATCGGGATCGACATCGGGTAGGTGTACCACTCGCCGCGGTTCGCCTTCACCGCCGCGATGATGCAGAACACGATGTTGAGCACGTACGCCGCGAGGATGACGAGCAGCCCGATGAAGAAGAACGTCAGGATGATGCCGGCGAAGTAGGCGATGATCAGCGTCAGCTGGAAGTTCAGCGCGGTCGCGGTGTGCGCGCGGATGAACGGCCCTCGGTCCTTCAGGACGAGGTATCCGATGAGCGGGGCCAGGAACCCGAAGAAGAGCCCCCCGAGGTGGATGAGGGTGGCCCAGAGCTTCTCGTCGGAGGGGCTCATCGGTGTGGCGGCGGGCGGAACGGGCGGTGGAGTGGTCATTTTCCCAGCATCCTGTCGAGGTTGACGGCGGCGTTGATGAGGGCGAGGTGGCTGAAGGCCTGGGGGAAGTTGCCGAGCTGTTCGCCCGTGAGGCCGATCTCCTCGGCGTAGAGGCCGAGGTGGTTGGCGTAGGTGAGCATCTTCTCGAACGTCAGCCGCGCGTCCTCCAGTCGTCCGGAGCGGGCGAGAGCGTCGACGTACCAGAACGAGCAGAGGGTGAAGGTGCCCTCCGACCCGCGGAGGCCGTCGGGAGATGCGGCGGGGTTGTAGCGGTAGACGAGGCTGTCGGAGACGAGCTCGTCGTCCATCGCGCGGAGGGTGGACAGCCACATCGGGTCGCGTGGCGAGATGAAGCCGGTCCGCGGCATGACCAGGAGCGAGGCATCGAGCACGTCCGTCCCCTCGTGCTGGACGAAGGCATGACGGCGGTCGTCCCACCCGGCGGTCATGATCTCGCGATAGAGAGCGTCGCGCTCGGCACGCCATCGGACGATGTCGGCGGGCTTGCCCCCCGACTCGGCGAGGCGGATACCGCGGTCCAGCGCCACCCAGCACATCAGGCGGCCGAAAGTGAAGCGCTGCCGGCCGCCGCGGGTCTCCCAGACGCCCTCCTCGTCGCGCTGCCAGTTGTCGCAGACCCAGTCGAGCATCCGGCTCACCTGCGACCATCCCCGATGCGGCAGACGGAGACCGTGCGCGTCGGCCTCGGCGATGGAGTCCATCGCCTCGCCGTAGATGTCCAGCTGCAGCTGGTCTTCGGCGCCGTTGCCGATGCGGACGGGCCGCGAGTCCCGGTAGCCCGAGAGGCCCGTGAGCGTCGTCTCGTCGAGGTCGTGCGTGCCGTCGACCCGGTACATGATCTTCAGCGGTCCGGAATCGTCGCCGACGCTCTCCTGGACGCGGTCGGTCAGCCAGCCGACGAACGCCTCGGCCTCGTCGACGTAGCCGAGGCCGAGGAGCGCCGACACCGAGAATGAGGCGTCGCGGATCCACGTGTACCGGTAGTCCCAGTTGCGCTCACCGCCCACCTGCTCCGGAAGAGCGGTCGTGGGGGCGGCGACCATCGCGCCGCTGGGCGCATACGTGAGGAGCTTCAGAGTGATGGCCGAGCGGCTGACCATCTCGCGCCAGCGGCCCCGGTAGGTGGAGCGGTCGACCCACTCGCGCCAGAAGCGCTGGGTGCGACGGAACATGCGGTCGAGCTCTGAGGTCTCGACCCGGGATGCCGCGGCTCCCCCGGTCTCCAGCAGCAGCCCGGTGCTCTCGCCGGCGCGGAGCTCTCCGCGCACGCGCAGGGCGCCGTCGACCATCTCCAGGTGGCCCGCCGGTGCGCCGTCGCGCTGGATGACGTCGCCGACGCGGTGGACGGTGAGGGTCTGACCGGCACCGGCGAACACGACGCCGTGCTCGGGTGAGGCCTCGATACTCTCGGGGTGCTGACCGTATCCGAAGCGGGGGCGGACCTCGGCCTCGAACTCCATCGCGCCGCGCACGACGCGGATGAGGCGTGCGATGCGATGCCGCTGCGTGTGGCTTTTCCCCGCGATCGGCATGAAGTCGACGACCTCGCCGACGCCGTCCTCGGTCATGAACCGGGTGACGAGGATGGCGGTATCGGGGAGGTAGAGCTGCCGGGTCACGACGTCGTCGGCGATCGGGCGGATGCTGCAGAAACCGCCCTTGCCGGCATCCAGGAGCGACCCGAAGATGCTGGGGGAATCGAATCTCGGCGCGCAGAACCAGTCGATGGTGCCGTCCGTCGACACGAGCGCCGCGGTCTGCAGATCTCCGATCACACCGTGGTCGGCGATGTTGGGGTATTCCGCCATGAGCGCCTTCCCGTCCGACCCGTGGTGGCCATCGGTCCCATCGTGGCAGGTGAGGCGTGCGAAAAGGAGAGTTCTCTCATCTGGTTGGACCGATGTATCGGCCCTGTTTAGGCTGTGGAAGTCGTTGTCCACGATTCGGGGAGGTACGCGATGAAGTTCGCGATGGGGGCTGACACGCTGGGCGTGCTGGGGAAGGCGACCTCGGGGTCGAGCGACGAGCTGGCGCTGCTCGTGCGCCAGCTGCTCGAGGCGGCGGAGCCGCTGGAGGGCCAGTTCCAGGGAGCGGGGCGCGTGGCGTTCGACCGCTTCAAGACCCGCACGGACGCGATCTCGGGCGAGCTGAAGCTCGCCCTGGACGGCGTGCTCGGCGGCATCGCCGGAATGGACCGCTCGTTCCAGGAGGGTGAGGCGTCGATGGTCGACTCCACCACCAGCCTCGAGTCGGGTTCATCGTTCGACGCGGCGCGCTTCGGCGCTCGATGACGGAGGGGATCATCATGGCCAATCAGGGTGACCGCCGAGATTACAGCATTCCGGCATCGCAGAACGCGCAGGACAACTTCAACCGCGTGGCCGCTCAGCTCGAGACGCTGATCGACGCGCACGACCGCGACGTGAACGCGGCGATGGCCGACTACGCCGCCGACGGCGTGTCGGAGGACTACCGCGCCAAGGAGCTGCGCTGGAAGAACGCCGCCGGCGAGGTGCGTTCGATCATCCAGACGCTCCGTTCGTCGCTGGAGCGCAACGACGAGTCGGCGCAGACCGCTCTGAGCAAGGCCCGCACTGCGGTCGAGTCCATCGGCTGAGGGGGCTGACCTGTGACGGGCTGGAGAATCCAACCGTCGGGGGTCGTCGCCGTACTGCAGGACGTCAACGTCGATGCCGAGGCTCTCGGCACGGCGCTGAACAACCTCAGTCCCGCCCTCGAGGGGGCGGTGACCGCCACGCAGTCGGCCGCGATCGCCGAGGCGGTGCAGTCGTACTTCCAGATTCAGGAGGGTCCCCGCATCCAGGGGATGAGCACCCGGATCGGCGCCGCCGCGACCGGTGTGGTGAGCGCGACGGAAGCGTACGTGCAGGGTGACATGGAGATGGCCGCCAATGCGCAGTCCGCGGCGCACGCGACGGTCTATCCGCCCGTACTGCCACCGGGGGTGATGTGAGAGATGCCGAGTGCCATCGATCCGGACGCGATTCCGGGTAAAGACATCGATCCGGACACCATCGAGCTCCACGCCGGCACGGTGAACACCATCTCCGGACAGGTGCGCGATCACGGCGCCGCCGTGCACACGAAGTGGCAGGGCATGGCCGCGGTGTACGAGGCGCCCGAGTCGGGCATCGTGCTCGACCTCATGCAGCCGGTGAACACGCAGTCCACGCAGGTCGGCGACAACCTGTCGGTCGTCTCGCAGGCGTTGAGCGGGTTCGCCGAGGCCGTGCGCCCGATCAAGGCGGCACTGGATCAGCTGCGGCTGGACGCCCAGGCGTTCCGTGCCGAGATCGCCGGCGGCGTGCAGGTGCAGGAGCTGAACCCCGCCTACACGGCGTACGGGTCGTACGGCACGACCGCGGCGTCGTACCAGGGCTCGTGGAACGCCTACGGAGCGACCGCGTCGACGAGCGCGGCCGAGCCGGTGGAGCAGTACCGGACCGTCACGAAGGAGTGGCACGAGGTCCAGGAGTACGTCGATCGCAACAACGACCTCATCGCGCAGGTGAACGCCCAGCAGGTGCTGCTCTGGGAGGCCGAGCGCGACTGCGCCAACGCGATCCGCGCCCTCTACGGCGCCGATCCGCTCCGGGCCGCGCAGTCGGAGGACGACGCGCTCGGCTACGGCATCGAGGAGATCCCCGAAGGCACCGAGATGCCCTGGGGCGCCGAGGTCGAGCGCACCGAGGGCTGCGGCGAGGCGACGGCGAACTTCGTCTTCAAGGACTTCCTCTGGGAGGGCATCGCCGTCGGCGGCATCTGGGGCACCGTGCAGGGCCTCGGCACCCTCGTGCTCGGGTACAACCCCGAGACCGGGGAGTTCTTCTCCGGTGATGCGTACGGCGCCGCCTGGGGGAACCTCGGCAACCTGCTGTTCGCCGGGATGGCCAACACCGGCGTGCTCGCGCCGATCTTCCACGCCGATTCGCTCATGCAGCAGTTCGGCGGCGACGGGTTCCTCCCGCAGGAGGTCCGCGACTTCAAGGCGCAGGCGGACGAGGCCGCGATCAACACCGGCAAGGCGCTCATCGCCTGGGACAAGTGGGCCGATGACCCGGGCACCGCGCTCGGCGAGTCGGTGTTCAACGTCGGCACCGCGCTCATCCCGGTGGGCGGCGCAGCGGTCGCCGGTGTGAAGACGGCCTCGACAGCGGCATCCGTCCTCTCCCGGATGGCGCGGGTCGCCGATTTCGTCGACCCGGCCGCGTGGGCTGTGAACGGCACGATGCGCCTGGGAAGCGCCGGGCTCGGGAGCCTGGACAACCTCATCGGGCGCCTGGACACCACGCCCGTCGACGTCAACCTCGGCCCCGTCGAGGTGTACACCGCGACCGACCCGACGTCGGCGATGCGCCTGCTGGACGAGGTCGGTGTCGACCCGCAGAACGTCTTCGCCCGCGTCGACGAGACCGGCGCGCCGGTGCTGGAGTTCCCCGGCGGCGTGATCGAGATGCCGGCGGGGTCGTTCGACAACGTCGCAGGCGGTGGCGTGCGCGGCGGAGACGGCGGTGCGGAGGCATCCGTTCCCGCGCCCGTGCGCGAGCCGGAACTGGTGAATGCGGGTGGCGTGCGAGGCGAGACCGGCCCCGCGCCGGTGAACGCTGTCGTCGACGAGGCGCCCGTGCGCACCGAGACCGGCGGGTCGGGCGGGTCCGGCGCCGACGCGAATACCCCCCGCGGAGGAGGTGCAGGATCGGGCGACGGTTCAGGGCCGGGCGACGGTTCGGCTCCAGTCGATCGTGGCAGCGAGGGTGACGGCTGGACGCAGGGCCCGGAGCACCGCGGGGGAGACATCGATCCCGAGTACGGCGAGCCTCGCGCCGATCACGGCACACTGGCCGACCAGTACGCGCCGCCGGCAGAGGTGCCGGCGGACATCCGGCACCTCGTCTCAGACCCCGAGGCGCCTTACGGTCGCGGCTCCGACGGCGAGCCCTACACGCGCGCCGAGTGGGAAGAGCGGTACATGGGTCCGGACAACCGGCCCCTCTACCCCGGCAACGACGGGGCGGTTCCTGGCTCGCGCGTGTCGTACACCGACATGGAGGCGTTCCGCCGCGACTACGGCGACACGATCGACCGCTTCGGCGGAAGCGGGGGCGCCTACCTCTCGCCCGAGGGTGTGCTGTTCGAGCAGCGGGCGTTGCCGGGCGGCAACCTGAACGCCGGGTATCACGTGTTCCGCCTCACCGACGAGCTGCCTCCAGGGGTCCACATCGAGGTCTCCGAGGTCGCTCCGGCGTTCGGTCAGCCCGGCGGCGGCATCCAGCTGCAGTTCGTCGACGACGTCGACGGTGTTCTGAGCGTCGAGCAGCTGCTCTCGAACGACTACCGGATCATCGAGTCGACGTCTCCGACGGTGCCGAGTGGTCTCGATGCGGGCGCGAACGCGCTCAGCGACTTCTCGTCGCCGGTCCCCGGGTCCGTCAATGTGACGGCACTTCACTTCGACAGCATCCCCGCCGACCTGCAGCGGTCGATCATCCGACACGAGTACCCGGGGCTCCTCGGTGTGAATGCGACACGCTTCGACGGTCTTCAGGCCGGCACACTCGACCCGGGATTCGCGACTCGGGGATGGGATCAGAACTGCACGCGATGCGTGATCGCGTTCGATCGCGTCATGGAGGGGACACCGGCATCGGCGATGCCCTCCGCTGTGCCCCGTGACGTGGGAGATATCTTCACTGGACTCGGCATCACACCGAACTTTCAGTGGATGGGTGGATATCAGGACGTCGTCGCGCGAATGACCGCCATGCCCGAGGGCAGCCGCGGGGTCGTCTACATCGCGAGGCCGAATGGGTCGGCTCACGTGTTCAACGTCATTCACGATCGCAACGGCGTGGTGTTCTTGGATGCGCAGACCGGCTCTTTCGCCCGTCTCGAAGATGTGTCGAGAATCGGACTCATGGTGACGAAGAATGGCTGACGTCGTCGACGCCGTCGAGGCGCAGCGCATCGCCGTGGAGCTCCTCGCCGAAGGAGAGCGGAACGGAGGTGTCCCCTGCGTGCTCGTCGGTGAACCAGAGGATCACGGTCGCTGGTGGGTGCAGGGCTACCAGAGCCGCGCCTTCATGGAGGAGGGCGACATCATGCAGGCGCTTGCAGGCAACGGACCCTTCGCCATACCCAAGGATGGTTCGCCGCCGTTCCGCCTGGGGAGCGCGGAGCCGGCCGACATCCAGCTCGCCCGCATCCGCGAGCGTGAGTGATTCCGCCGTACGCGCGCGGTTGGTGAGGGCTTCGGCGTCCTGAAGAAGATCACACTGTGAACAAGTCAGGTTTCGACGAGGTCGGAGGAGATGGATGCCGCCAAGGCGCAGCGCATCGCGCGCCGATTGCTGACCGACGCAGAGGAGCACGGCGGGGTTTCGTGCGTCCTCGTCGGGGATCCGGAGGACTACGGGCGCTGGTGGGTGCAGCGATATCAGAGCCAGGCCCTCGTCGAAGATGGGGACGAGGATGCAGCTCTGGCCGGAAACGGTCTGATCGTCATTCCCAAGGATGGATCGGCGCCCTTCCGGCTGTCGAGCGCAGAGCCCGCGCACGAGCAGATGAAACGGCTGAGCGCCGCAGGCGGGGAGGTGTGGGGTGGCGCCTCGTGAGCGCGCGGACGGTGGCGGAAGCTCGCCGAGTCGTCAACGCCTCGCTGCAGGAGTCGACGGCCGAGGACGGGATAGAGCGGGTCGTCCTCGGTGACCCGGTCGAGTCGGGTCGGTACTGGGTGTTCTTCTACCAGGGGCGAGAGTACGTCGAGAGCGGCGATCTTGATTCGCTGCTGGTCGGAAACACGCCCATCGTCGTGCCGAAGGACGGTGGGGCGTCGTTCGCGCTTCCTTCGGTTCGCGACGTGGACGCACAGATTCGAGCGCTGGCCTCGGAGGATTCTCCGACCGGCCCAGCTACTGCATGAGGAAGTCGTTCACCTGTGGGAGTCCGCGGCCGGCGACGTAGGTGTAGCGCTTGGCGTCCGTTCGCTGACGGAAGGATGCTCGGTGTCCCCCGGCCTCGACGTCGTAGCCCTCATCGGTCCGGGTGACGATGGTGTCCGGTGCGGGTTCGGCGGGGAAGACATCTCCGAGCCCACGATCGGCGCGCCAGATCGATGCCAGGCAGACCGCGAGGAACGCCTCCGCCTCCGATCGTGCCGAAAAGCGCCCGAGCGTTGCCCACTGACCCCGACTCTGCTTGTCGACGGTGTACCCCTCACTGTCCTCTCGGATGGCGAATGCCGTCTCCAGGTCGCCCCACCCGACCAGGAACGTCCCGTCGTCCGTCATCGGGAGGTAACCCAGGCGGTCGGCCCACAGCGCGAGAATTCCATCGTCATCCACACTTCTATTCTGACGGCGAACGACATTCCGGCCGTGTGCATAGGCTTGTCGGCGATGTCGTGCGACGAAAGAGGAGACCGATGACGCCCGAGACCTCCTGGGCGAACGTTCGCACCACCCTGCGCGAGAACGGTGTCCCCGACCGTGCTGTCCTCCTCCCCGGGGATGATGGGGTGCCGTGGGAAGGGGCACTGGCCGTCGCCGGCGCCGGCGACCGGTGGACCCTCTCCACCGTCGACTACGGAACGGCGCGCGTGCTGCTACGGCGCCCCTCGGCGGCGGAGATCGTCACCGCGCTGTTCCAGTACGCGCTGTCGCCGCTTCCCGAGCCGCAGGACCTGCCCGATGACGAGCGCGAACGGCTTCTCACGTGGGCGGCCCCTCACGTAATGGATCTCGCCGCTCGCGGCGTGAAGGACACCGTGATCGACCTGCCCGCCGGACTCCTCGTCGACCGGATCGGAGCCCTGGACGGGTTCCTCCTCTACCCGACCGGCACGTCCTTCGAGGCTCGTTCGCTTCCGGTGACCGCCCTGGATCAGCCCCTCCAGTCCTTCCTCACGACGGCCCCGATCCGTGTCGCCGCCACCGTCACACCTCCGTGGTTCGGCCGCGAAGGGGGCGGCATCCGATTCGCGGTCCAAGATCCTTCGATGGGCATCCGCGACCTCGTGCGAGAAGGACCGCTGCGGCGGATCGCCACGCCGTGAACGGGCCGGGATGACGGGCGCTCCCCCACGACGTCGATGCCGTCCTGACCGTTCCCCGCCCGAGATCCTGATCAGAATCACCCCCGACTAAGATCGGAGGGTTCGCCGGAACGGGAAGAACGCAAGAACAGGATGACCACACAGGATTCGCTGCGCTTGGCCGACGTCGACCCCCTCGTGCTCACCGCCCGCGCTCGCGCCGGCCAGCTCGCCGGGGCCGTCTTCATCGACCTCGCCGCCCCCCTGGTGGCCGCGATCGGCGGCATCCTGGCCCTGACGACCGGCGCACCGGGCCTCGGCACCGCGCTTGTCGTCGGGGCGGCACTCCTCGTCGTGGTCACCGCCGGGCAGTTCGCCCGCACGGGCCGCGCCCTCGGCGGTCTCGCCGTGGGGCTCCGTACCGTGAAGGCGTCCACGGGCGCGGCCGCCGGCCGCTCGTTCCTGCCGGCGCTGCTGCGCGGACGACTCGAGACCTTCGACCTCCGCCGGGGCCGCGATCCGTTCGCGCCCGCCCTGGCTCCGGTGACCTTCCCCGAGGCGCAGGCACCGGCGCCCCGACCCCGATCCGGCGCGCGCGGCGGCGTGCCGCTCGTCCGCCTCGATTCCGGCGAGCGCCTGTCGCTCGAGTCGGCGCTCATCCTGGGGCGCACGCCCATCGCACCCGCCGACGCCCCTGCCGAGGCGTTCCAGTGGCCCGACCTCTCGCGCTCGCTGTCGAAGTCGCACGCGCGCCTGGAATGGGACGGTGCCCGCCTCTGGGTCACCGACCTCGGCTCCACCAACGGCACCTTCGTGCGCACCGCCGGCACCCGGCATCCGCTCATCGCCCACCAGCGAACCCCGCTCGCGATCCCCGCCGAGATCGACCTCGGCGACCGGAGCCTGTCGGTGACGGAGGCGCGATGACCCTCACCATCGATCATCCCCTCGCCGATGCGACCGGCGAGGGCTGGGTGCTCACCGAGATCCACAGCGAGGTGCTGAGCCTTTCGCAGGGACTCAGCGACCTCATCGGGCGCACCGCGGCCGGTGGCCGCCGGCCCCTCGTCGTCTCGGGCGAGCACGCCCGGATGACCGAACCCCTCGCCGAGGCTCTCTCGGCGACGCAGGGGCACTGGGTCGTCCGCACCCGCAGCGACGGGTTCTACGACGCCCGGTCGGGCGCCCGCCTCGACACCCCCGACGCCGTCCTCTCGCTGGGCGGTCCGCTCGACCCCGCCCGCGTGCACCCCGCGTTCGTCCGCGCCTCGATCCGAAGCCGCCTCCAGCTCGTCGTCACCGTGTCCACCCGCCACCGGGTGAGCAGGCCCGTGCGTCTCGGCGGCGTCCTCGACGCGGTGTCCGAGGTCGTCACCGGGGCGCCGCCGACGCACTGGGGCGCGCTCGAGCCGCTCCTCGCCGCGTGGGACCGCGACGACCTCACCGAGCGCAGCCGCCGGCGCATGCCGAGCGACAGCCGCTGGATCGCCGTCTCGGACTCCCCCCGTCCTCTCATCGCCACCCTGCAGGTCGGCCGCACGGGCCAGGGTCTGGAGGAGACGACGCGGGTCGTCGCCGAACTGGCAGGAGCGGATGACGCGGCGTCGGCCGATCTCGCCGGGGTCGCCCGACGGTCGCTCGCGGCTGCGGCGACCGTGGGTATGCCGCTGATCGGAATGGCGCTCGGCGCCCTCGGCGCGCCCGACCTCGCGCGCCGCGCCACCGCGTCGCCGGCGCCCGAACCCCTCGCCCTCCTCGTCGGCCCGCCGGGCGTCCGCGCCCTCGGCGTCGACGCCGCGGCATGGACGGCGCAGGTCGGCGGGACGACGGTCGGCAGCCCGCGTCTTCCCGGCGTCCTGATTCCGCTGGGCTCGATCGAGGGCGGCGGGTGGCAGCGCCTCGACGAGGTCGTCGCCCCCCTCGATCGCGAACGGCTATGGCGCTTGCTGGGTCTCGCGCCGGCCGTCGCCCGCACCTTCTTCGATCGCAGAGGGGGCATCAATGCCTGACCAGAAGGACGCCGTGCTCATCGAGCAGGCGAAGATCCAGCGGATGCGACTGGGCTCGGCCCTCCTCTACGGACACATCGACGAGCGCCGCACCGTCAACGACCACGCGAAGCGGCTCATCGGATCGATCATCGTCGCGGCGATCGCCTGCGCCGTGTGCGCCGGCATCTCGTTCGTCAGCCAGCTCCTGGCCGATCAGGCCGCCGCCCGCGAGCAGACGAACGCGAGCGCAGCCGTCCTCGTCCTGCCCCACGCACCGGAGGCCCTGTGAGCATCTACACCCGCGTCACCGTCGCCGGCGCCCACGCGCGCGCCGAGGTCGTCGTCCCGAGCGACGAATCGCTCGGCTCGGCGCTTCCGCGCCTGCTCGACCTGCTCGGAGAGACCGAGGGCACCGTCGCCCGACCGCTCACCCTCGTCGCCCCCGACGGCGAGCAGCTCGACATCGCCCGCACCCCGACGCAGCTGGACCTCCTCGACGGCACCCTGCTGCGCCTGGAGCGCCTCGAAGCCGCGCCGCCCTCGCCCGTCGTCATCGACGTGACCGACGCCGCAGCCGACGCCCACGACAGCCGGCCCGACCGGTGGGATGCCCGCGCCCGCGCTCTCGCGGCCGGCACCGGGATCGCGCTGGCCGCCGGCGGCGGCGCGCTGCTCCTCCCGCTCCCCGGCGAAGCGGCCGCGGCGGTTCAGATCGCCGCGTTCGTGGTCTTCCTCGCCGTGTCCGCCGGGCTCGGGCTCGGCGGGATCCGGCGCGTCGCGGCAGCCGTCGGCGCCGCCGCGGCGGGTGTCGCCGTCGTCCTGGCCATCCTTGCCTTCAGCCTCACCTCCGACCTGCTCCTGGGTGCCGCCGTCGCGCTCGCCACCTCGTCGACCACCGTCCTCGTCGCGATCGGGGTCGCCCGCCGTTCCCCCGGCGCTCTCGCGGGCGGCGCACTCGGCGCGGCGCTCGGCACGCTTCTGCTCGTCCTGCTCCTCGCGGGGGTCGACGACGCGGCCGCCGCCGCGATCACGGGCGTGGTCGCCGCGTTCGCCACCGGCCCGCTGCCCTGGATCGCCCTCGCGGCCGCAGGCCTCACGACCCTCGACACCCAGGCCGCCACCGGCGACCGCATCGGCCGCGGACGCGCCTTCTCGGCGATCGACAACGCCTACGCCGCGCTCACCTGGAGCGTTCTCGCCGTCGCCGCCGCCCTCGGCATCGCCGGGGTGGCGCTGGTCCTCGCCGACGCGCTCTGGCCCGGCCTCCTCGCCCTCGCCATCGCGGTCATCGCCGCCCTCCGCTTCCGCGCGTTCCCGCTCCGCACGCAGGGCTGGGCGCTTTGGGGCGCCGTCGGCGCGATCGCGCTCACCGCCTTCCTCACCCAGCTCGCGAGCCTCGGCTGGGTCGCCCCGGCCGTCGGGATCGTCGTCGCCGCCGTCATCGCCGCCGCGAGCATCGTCGCACCCAAGCCCGCCGCCCGCGCACGCCTGCGCGGGCTCGGCAACATCCTCGAGACCCTCGCCGTCGTCTCCCTCCTGCCCCTGCTCCTGGGCGCCCTCGGCGTCTACGACGAACTTCTCGGCATGTTCGGCGGCGGCTCATGAGCCAGGGTCTCGCCTCGCTCCCCCGGGTGGTCTTCGGCAGCGCCACCGCCGCCCAGTCGGTGCTGGCGACGCAGGATGCCGCGATCCGCGCGCCTCTGTCCACCACGCGTCGCATCGGGTTCCTCGCGCTGGCCCCGCACGACGCCGTGACATCCCTCGCCCTGCAGGTCACCCGCGCGATCACCGCACGCCGCCCGGAATCCGTCCTCGCCGTGGACGTCACTCCCGACGGCGACCTCGCCCGCGCCCTCGAAGTGGCCGAGACGGCGCCGAACGAGACGCGCGCCGGCGCGCGGACGACGACCGAGGCGCTGACCGGCCTCGAGGACCGCCGCGGCATCGTCGGCCTCCGCCCGCCGGCCACCGACGACCCGGTGGGGGCGTGGCTGGCCGAGGCGGCACCGATCGCCCGGTTCTTCGAGGTGGCCGTCACCGATTACGGCGCACACCACCCCCTCGGGAGCCTCGGATCCTGCGCCTCGCTCAGCGACGTGGTGTGCATCGTCGCCGATGCGACCCGCACCGCGGCCGAGAACGCGCGGGCCGTCGTCCCAGCGATTGGCGACCTGCCCGAGCAGCCCACGGTGGTCCTGGCCCTCATCGAGACCGATCCCGACTCGGCAGCCGTCGCGCGGGCGATCGCGGCGACCTCGTCGCATCCGGTGGTCTTCCTCCCGCGCGCTCCGCGCGCGGCGAGGCGCGCCGTGCTGAGTCTCGCCGCCATCCTCGTGGCCGGCGGACGGGAGGTGACGGCATGACCCTCCGCGTCGTCCACCGCCCCGCGCGCATCACCACCCCTGTCCAGCCGCTCGCCGACGTCACGCTCGCCCCGCCGCCGCCCCTCGGCGAAGGCGCCGCGGGGTTCCCGATCCAGTCGCTCCTCCCGGTGGTGGGGAGCCTGTCATCGATCACGATGATCGTGCTGCTGCGCAACAACCCGATCATGGTCGTCGTCGGGGCGGTGATCCTCGTCGTCGCGCTCGTCGGCGGCGTCGGCATGGCGTTCAGCTCGCGCGGCAACGCCGCCCGCCAGCGCCGGCTGCAGCGCGAGCGCTACCTCGACTACCTCGAACGCACCCGCGGCGAGGTGCGCGAGCTCGCCGACGCCCACCGCGACGCGTCCCTCGCCCTGCATCCGGCTCCCACCACCCTCGTCGAAGTCGCCCTCAACCCCGCGCGCCGCTGGGAGCGGCGCCCCGGCGACCCCGACTTCCTGCGGGTGAGGATCGGCACCGCCGACCTGCGTGCCGTGGAGGTGGCGCTGCCGCCGGAGCAGAATCCGGTGCAGCCCTTCGACCCGGTCATGCGCGAATCCGCCGAGCGCATGGTGCGCCTCGCCGGACTGTCGCAGGGGATGCCGGCCCTGGTCGACCTCGAACGGGGCGGCCAGGTGTCGATCGTCGGCGACCGCGAGGAGGCCCTCCGGGTCTGCCGCGGAATCGCCGCGCAGATCGGCGCACTGCACTCGCCCGATGACGTCCATCTCGCCGCTGTCCTCCCCGCGCGCGTCCGCGACGAGTGGCGCGGGTTCGACCTGCTGCCGCACGTCGCCGCCGGCGACATCCCCGCCGGAGCCCTCGCTGCGCGCCGCATCGCCCCGACCCTGCCGGAGCTCCTGACCCTGCTCCGCGACGAGCTGCGCGACCGCGCCGCCGCCACCGCCGCCGCCCGTCGCGCCGGGCGCCGCACGAAGCCCGGGCGTCTGGTGCTCTTCATCGATGAGGACGGCGGGGCCGCCACGGCGCTCCCCCGCATCGACGCCGCCTTCGACCTCGCCGACCTCGGCGTCACCGTCATCCACCTCGTCGACGACCGGCTGAAGGAGCCGTCGTCCGTGGTGTCGCGCATCACCCTCACCGACGGGACCGCGACCGTCGAGACGCCGGGAAGCGGCGAGCCGGCCGTCACCGATATCGCTCCCGACCCCGTCGACATCGCCCTGCTCGAGGTGATCGGGCGCCCGCTCTCAGGGCTCCGCCTCACCCGGACGAGCTCCTCCGACAGCGGCACCGTGCTCGCCCCCGACGTCACCGAGCTGCTCGGCGTCGCCGACGTCGACGCGATCGACGTCGCGTCGACGTGGCGCCCGCGCAGCGCCGCGGACTTCCTTCGTGTGCCGATCGGCATCGACGACCGCGGCGCCCCCGTCCTGCTCGACCTCAAGGAATCCGCCCAGCTCGGCATGGGCCCCCACGGCATCTGCATCGGGGCGACGGGGTCGGGCAAGAGCGAGCTACTGCGCACGCTCATCCTCGGACTCGCCCTCACCCACGCGCCCGACGACCTGTCGATGATCCTCGTCGACTACAAGGGCGGCGCCGCCTTTGCGCCGTTCGCGCCGCTCCCGCACGTGGCCGGCATCATCGACAACCTCGCCGACGACCCGCAGTTGACCGAGCGGGCCCGCGCGAGCATCCAGGGCGAGGTGGTGCGCCGCCAGCGTCTGCTGAAAGAGGCCGGCAACGCGGCATCCATCGGCCATTACCGTCAGCTGCGCCGGGACCGCGACGATCTGCCGCCGCTCCCCCATCTCTTCCTCGTCATCGACGAGTTCGGCGAACTCCTCACCGCCGAGCCCGACTTCGTCGAACTGCTCCTCACGATCGGGCGGATCGGTCGATCGATCGGCGTGCACCTGCTGCTCTCGAGCCAGCGCATCGAGGCGGGGCGGCTGCGGGGCCTGGACACCTACCTGTCGTACCGCATCGGCCTGCGCACCTTCAGCGAGGCCGAGTCGGCCGTCGTGCTCGACAGCCCCGACGCCTTCCATCTGCCCGCGATCCCCGGTTTCGGCTACCTCAAGGTCGACACCTCGGTGTACACACGTTTCCGGGCGGGATACGTCTCGGGTCCGGTGCCCGAGCGGGTCGAGCGCGGTCCCGAGCGTGAGGCGGCACCGCCCGTGCTGCCCCTCCCGCCCTACGACGTCCGTGTCGCAGACGTCGACCCCGGCGAGGCCGACGGACTGGACAGCTCGCAGCCCGAGACCCCCGTCACCGGGCGCACCCTTGTACAGGCCGCGACCGAGCGCGTCGCCCGGGGCGTCGTGCGCACTCGGCCGGTGTGGCTGCCACCCCTCCCTCCGGTGCTCACCCTCGGCGGCGTGCTCCCCAGCAGCGAGGGAGACGCCGTCGCCGGTGCCCTGCGGGCGCCGATCGGGCTGCTCGACGACCCGAGCCGGCAACGGCAGGAGCCCTGGCTGCTCGACCTCACCCGCTCCGGCGGTCACGTCTCGATCATGGGCGCGCCGCAGTCGGGGCGCTCGACCTTCCTGCGGACCCTCGCGACCTCGCTGGCGTTCACCCACTCGCCGCGCGAGGTGAGCGTCTACGGCATGGATCTCACCGGCGGCGGTCTCGCGCGGATCGAGCCGTTCCCCCACGTCGGTGGCGTCGCCACCCGTGGGCACCGCGAGCGCCTCGGACGACTGCTCGAAGAGCTCACCGGCATGCTGGCGGTGCGCGAGCGGGTCTTCCGCGAGCAGAGCCTCGACTCCCTCGCCGACATGCGCCGCCAGCACGCCGCCGGCCGACTTCCGGAGCTCCCGAGCGCCGACGTGGTGCTGCTCGTCGACGGCCTCGGCGCCGTCCGCACGGAGTTCGAAGACCTCGAAGCACCGATCGCGCAACTCCTCGAGCGCGGCGGGAGCTTCGGCATCCACGTCGTGGTGACACTCTCGCGGTGGAACGAACTGCGGATGAACCTGCAGAACCTCGTCGGGACGCGGCTCGAGCTGAAGCTCAACGACCCCGCCGATTCGCAGATCGCGCGCAAGCTCTCCACGACCCTCCGCGCCGACGAGCCGGGAAGGGTGCTCACCGACGAGAAGCTCTTCGCCCAGGTCGCGCTGCCGCTCCTGGAGGAGGCCGAGGACGACGACATCGGCGCCGCCCTCGAACGCATCGCACGCGAGAGCGCGGCACGGTGGGAGGGCCCCGAGGCCGCGCCCATCCGGCTGCTGCCCGAGGTGCTCGAGCCCGCCGAGCTCCCCGACGCGTTCGACGAGCCCGATGCGATCCCCTTCGGCATCCGCCAGGACACCATGCAGCCCGTCGCGCTCGACCTGGCCACCGGCGACCCGCACCTGCTCGTCTTCGGAGACAGCCGCTGCGGCAAGACCACGACCCTGCGCGGCCTCGTGCAGGGCGCGATCGACCGGTTCTCGCCCGAGGAACTCGTCGTGGGGCTCATGGACGCGCGCGGCGAGCTGGCCGCCGACGTGCCGGACGCGTACCTCGGCGGCCACGCCACCTCGGGCCGTCAGGGGCGCCAACTGGCGGAGTCGATCGCGACCGAGCTCGAGAAACGCGCACTCGACCGGTCGGCGCCGGGCCCACGCATCCTCGTCGTCGCCGACGACTTCGACATCCTCGCTGCCGGTGGCACCGAGCCGCTCCGCCCCCTGCTGCCCTACCTCGCCTCGGCACGCGACCTGCGCCTGAACGTCGTGGTCAGCCGGCCGGTGGCCGGGGCGTCGCGGGCGATGTTCGATCTCGCGCTTCAGGGGATCCGCGACACGGGCGGGACGGCGCTGATCATGTCGGGCGAGCGCGCCGAGGGACAGCTGCTCCCCAAGCTCTACGCCGAGCCGATGATCGCCGGCCGCGGGCGACTCGCCCGCCGGGGCGAACGGCCGACGCTCGTGCAGGTCGCACGGTTCGACGTGGGCGCCGGGGCGGAGCCCGCGCTGACGCAGCCGGCGGCGCCGTCGGTACCCGCGCCGGCATCCGAACCGCAGCCGGAACCGGGCCGGGAGCCCGAGACTGTCGCCCCGGGCCCCGACGTCGACGGAGGATGTCCGATGCCCCGTAGCAGCGTGGTGCTCACCCCCGACCCGGTCGACGCGGCCGCGATCGGGCGTGCCGCGGCATCCGTTCACGACCGGGTCGCCGGTGATGACAATGTGGTGCTCGAACTGCGGCCGCTGGACGACGGCGCCGTGCTGCAGGTCGTCGCCGACGGGGTCGTGGTGCTCTCGGTGCTGCGCCCGCGTCCCGTGCCGGGCGCCCGTGAGCTGGCGCGCGTGCTGCCCGGGGTGATCCCGCCCGAGACGACCCGCTGGTGGGCCGAGGCCTACACGCCCTGGCATGCCGGTGGCGCGCTCGGGGTGGCGATCCTCGACGCCCTGGACGGCGTCGCGGTGCACGGGGCGGCGCGCGGTGGGGTGGGCCCGGTGCCCTAGCCGGCGCCGGCGAATCCGCACCAGCTCGACACCCAGGTGAGGATGTCGCCGCGGAGCGTGTCTCCGACGAAGAGCTCGATCTCTCCGGGCTCGCCGTCGAGGCTCAGCAGGATGTCGAAGATCGTGCCGCGCTTGTCCTCCTGCACCGCGTGCGGATCGCAGCGCGACGGGACGATCGGCACGTCGACGACGGTCGTGCCCAGGGCACCGGTCACCTCGAGATCGAGCGGGAAGGCGCCGTCGACCGTGGCCGCGCCGAAGTCGAGCAGGTTGGTCGCCTGCACCGCGACGATCGTCGCCGCGCCGCGGCCGGTCGGGGTCACCGTCAGCGCGAGCGTCGCCGGCTCTCCGGGCGGCGACGAGGTGAAGCCGGTGAACGACAGCGTCGCCGCCTCGGCGAGCGCGGCCGCCCGGCACTCCCGCTCGTGGAGGGGCGCGAGGAAGCCGAGCGGGTCGGCGGCGACGACACGCGCCGTGCCCTCGACGCCGCCCTCCGCCGCGAAGGCGAGCTCGACCGTGGGCTCGGCGGCCGCTCCGTCCGGCGCCGGACACGCCGGGTCGGTCAGCTGCACGCGGATGTCGACCTCGCCGCCCGCGGCCACCGTGCTCGTGCGCCCGGCGAGCACGCGGGTCGCCGGGGCGGTGAAGCGGGGATCATCGACGGCGACCTCGCCGATCTGAAGGTCGGTGTCGCCGCCGTTGACGACGTGCACCTGCGCCTGACGCAGCGCGACGTCGGCGCGGAGCTGGACGATCTCGACGGTGACGCCGGCGGGCAGGGCCGTCGAGCCGTCGGACGCAGGCTCACGCGCTCCGCCGCCGCTCCCGCCCCCGCCGACACAGCCGGTCAGGAGGAGCGCAACGGCGAGGGCGACCGAACTCCTGCAGAATCGGCGAGCGCGCCCCCTCCGCACGGCGTGTCGACGCGTGAGACCCTCGATCTGCAGGAGTGGGGGACGCCGCATCAGCGCTACCGCCGGATCTCGACCCGCTCGACGGTGACCTCGTCGAGGAACGCGCGGTCGATGTCGACCCCGAGCCCCGGGCCGGTGGGCACCCGCACGTGGCCGTCCTCGAGCACCGCGGGCTCGGTCACGATGTCGCGGTGGTAGAACCGGCTCGCCGCCGACACGTCGCCGGGCAGGGTGAAGCCAGGCAGGGCGGCGAGCGCCGCATTCGCTGCCCGGCCGATCCCGGTCTCGAGCATGCCGCCGCACCAGACGGGCACCCCCGCAGCGACGCACAGGTCGTGGATGCGCACCGCCTCGAGATAGCCGCCGACCCGGCCCGCCTTGATGTTGATGACCGACGCCGCCGCGAGGGCGAGCGCATCGCCGGCGGCCTTGGCCGAGACGATCGACTCGTCGAGGCAGATCGGTGTGTCCACCCGCTCGGCCAGCACGGCATGGTCGACGAGGTCGTCCTCCTGCAGCGGCTGCTCGATGAGGAGCAGGTCGAACGCGTCCAGGGCGGCCAGCGTGTCGATGTCGGCGAGCGTGTACGCCGAGTTGGCGTCGACCTGCAGCGGCACCTCGCCGAACGCCTCGCGCACCGCGGCGGTGTCCGCGACATCCCGCCCCGGCTTGATCTTGATCTTGATGCGCAGGTAGCCCTCCGCGAGATACCCGCCGACGGCATCGACGAGCGCGGCGGGGTCACGCTGCACCCCGACCGACACCCCCGATGGCACCCGGTCGACCGCCGCGCCGAGGTAGTCGCCCATCGAGCGCCCGTCGGCGCGCAGCGCCGCGTCGACCACCGCGAGCTCGAGCCCGGCCTTGGCCATGCGGTGCCCGATGAACGGGGCGAAGACGCTCGGCACCTCGTGCGGGGCCAGGCGCCCGCGCCCGAGCAGCGCGGGCGCGAGGAACCGCGTCGCGACGTCCCAGGCGCTCTGCGTGTACTCGCTGGAGTAGAGCGGCGCCGCCCCTGTGACGATCTCGCCCCATCCGTCGCCGTCAGCGGTGAGGGCGCGTACGACGATCACCTCACGGACCGTCTCGGTGCCGAACGACGTCGTGAACGGCGACACCAGCGGCAGGTGCAGCACGCGCAGCTCGAACCCGTCGAGGGACACGGATGCCGCGGGCCGAGCGATGGGCATGCTCAGCCGATCGCCCGGTCGAGGTTGACAGCGGCGCTGATGAGGGAGAAGTGCGTGAAGGCCTGAGGGAAATTGCCGAGCTGCGCGCCGTCGAGGCCGACCTCCTCGGCATAGAGGCCCAGCGGATTGGCGTAGGTGAACATCTTCTCCA
This sequence comes from Microbacterium invictum, assembly GCF_034421375.1. Classification (NCBI taxonomy): domain Bacteria; kingdom Bacillati; phylum Actinomycetota; class Actinomycetes; order Micrococcales; family Microbacteriaceae; genus Microbacterium; species Microbacterium invictum. The sequence goes on from NZ_CP139779.1 coordinate 3,233,921, forward strand.
GAGCGAGCTTCGCCTCGTCGAGCCGCCCCGTCCGGGTGAGGGCCTCGACGTACCAGAAGGAGCACATCGAGAACGTCCCCTCCTCCCCGTCCAGGCCGTCGGGGGAACGGGCCGCGTGGTAGCGGAACACGAGGGTGTCGGTGACGAGCTCCGCCTCGATCGCCGCGAGCGTCGAGCGGAAGCGCGGATCGGAGGGCGAGACGAACTTCACCGCGGGCATGAGCAGCAGCGAGGCATCGAGGACGTCGCTGCGTGCGTACTGCGTGAAGGCTCCGAGCTCGGCGTTCCAGCCGTCGGAGAAGACCTCGGATGCGATCTCGTCCTTCACCCGCATCCACATCGTCTGGTCTCCCGACAGGCCGCGGCTGCGCGCCATACGGATGAGCCGCTCGAACGCCACCCAGCTCATCACCCGGGAGTAGGTGTGCAGCTGCTGCCCGCCTCGGGTCTCCCAGATGCCCTCATCGGGGCGGCCCCAGTTCTCGGCGAGCCAGTCCGCGGCACCGGTCAGCTTGACCCAGTCGTCGTAGCCGATACCGTCGCTGTGCTTGTCGTAGAGGTAGACCGAGTCGATGAGCTCGCCGTAGACATCGAGTTGCAGTTGATCGGCCGCGTCGTTGCGCACCCGGACGGGCGCGCTGTCGCGATGGCCGCGCCAATGGTCCAGGGTGAACTCGCCGCTGGTGGTGTTGCCGTCGATGTCGTACATCGACCGGAGCGGCCCCATGCCGTCGTCGCAGTGGGCTCGGTCTTCCAACCGGTCCATGAGCCATCCAATGAACCCCCGTGCCTCGTCCACGAAACCCAAGCGCAGGAGGGCGTACATCGAGAAGGCGGCGTCGCGCACCCAGACGTGACGGTAGTCCCAGTTGCGCTCTCCGCCGATCACCTCCGGGAGGGAGGTGGTGGGGGCGGCGATCACCGCCCCCGAGGGTTCGTGGGTGAGCAGCTTCAGCACCAGTGCCGAGCGGTGCACCGCCTCGCGCCACCGACCCCGGTAGTGCGACTGCCCGAGCCATGTCTGCCAGAACCGCACGGTGGCATCCACCAGCGGGCGGGTCGGCCCGACCGGCGCATCGGGTTCGTCGGCGGGCGACCCGACGATGAGCACCGACTCGCACTCTTCGCCGACGGACACCGTCAGCTCCGCGACCGCGGTTCCGTCGACGATATCGAGGGCCAGCGGGGTCTGCAGGCTCAGCCTCGTCTCCTCGTCGGCGAAGACCGCGCCGTCGTCCGAGGTGGCGACGTGGTGCGGCCGTCGCCCGTAGTCGAACTGCGGCGCGAACTCGAATCTCATCTCGACGCTGCCGCGAACCCCGACGACGTTGCGCACGAGGCGCTGCCGGTGATGGGGGTCTCGCGCGCGTTCCACGATCATCGCGTCCCACACCTCGACGACTCCGCCCGCGGTGGCGAAGCGGGTGACGAGGACGTTGGTGTCGGGCAGGTAGAACTGCCTGCTGGTCGCATCGGGATCGATCGGACCGATCCGCCAGTGTCCCCCGCGCTCGGGGTCGAGGATCGCGCCGAAGACACTCGGCGCATCGAAGCGGCCGGGACAGAACCAGTCGATCGTGCCGTCGTCGCCGACGAGCGCCGCGGAGCGCATGTCTCCGATCAGTCCGTGCTCACTGATGGTTCGAGGCATGCCCGCGCCCTTTCGTCGTCGTGCGAGTCGATTCTCGCAGGACGACGAAGGTCTCAGGCGGTGCGCGCCGCGGTGAGCGGTCGGAAGGTGGAGCGGGCGCGCCGCGGACGGAGACGTCGCGCCATCCTCGCGGTCAGGCGGCGGCCGGCTCCCTGGGCCTCGGTCGGGAAAAGCGTGGTGCGCAGATTCATGTCGGACTCCCCTGTCGATGACGCCTCCTGCGTCATGAGCAGAGAGTCGCGACCTGCGCCGGTGATACCCGCTGACTACGGCCGCACCAGCAGGTATCCGCGAGGGGCATCGAAGCCGCCGATCACCAGACCATCGGCGAGGTGCGAAAGGAGGGCCTTGCGCACGTGACGGCGCCAGGCGGCCGCCTCGGCCGGAGTGTCAGGGCGAATCGCGGTGATATCAGCGGGCACCGGCACCTCGGCGACCACCCGGTCGTCGGCCGGCGTCGGCACCGGAGGCGCAGCGAGGGCCCACGACACCATGATCCGGTCGGTCTCGTCACCGCGGTTGACGCCGTCATCCATGGCGCCGTAGTGGTTCACCAGGTACTCCGTCACCCGCGTGCCGAGCACCCGGAGGTTGAAGTGGGCGTTGCGGGCGACGAGCGGATCGAAGGTCCACGTGATGTGCCCGACATCGCGCGCGAGCGCCCACTCGCGCTGATGCTGCTTCAGGATGCGGCCGAGACCCTGACTCTGACGCCCGGGCAGCACGCCCGTGATGTGCGAGTGCATCGACCGGGCAGCCGGGGCGGCGAAGAACGCCACTGACGCGCCGACCATCCGGTCGTCCTCGTAGAGACCCATCGCGTAGTTGCCGGCGTGGGCGAGCGCCCGCAGCAGGTTCGGCGGCATTCCCGATCGGTCACCGCCCCACACCTCCGACAGCACCGCCGAGGCGGTGTGCACCTGGGCCACCGTGTCGAGCGGGCGAAGGGCGATTCCGGGCGGGGTGGGAACGGATGCCTCGGGCATGCCGCCCAACATACTCGCGACCGCGAGTAGCCTGACCTGATGCGCGATCGAGCTGAGGACAACCGGAAGAACCTCAGCCGAAAGCCCCGACAGGGTGCGATCGTCGCCGTGTTGGCGATCGCGGGACTGGCGTCATCCTTCATGTTCACCCTCGTGGTGCCCATCCAGTCCAAGCTGCCCGAGCTCCTCGACGCCAGCCGTGAAGACACGGCGTGGGTGGTCACCGCCACCCTCCTCGCGGCCGCCATCAGCACACCGGTGGCCGGGCGCCTCGGCGACATGTACGGCAAGCGCCGCATCGTGCTGGTGCTCCTCGTCCTCCTCGTCGTCGGATCGGTCATCGCGGCGCTGTCGCCAGGCATCGTCGGAGTGATCGTCGGGCGCGCCCTGCAGGGGGCGGTGACCGGCGTCGTCCCGCTCGGGATCTCGATCCTCCGCGACGTGCTGCACGAGAATCGTGTCGATACCGCCATCGCGCTCATCAGCGCCACCCTCGGCGTCGGCGGCGCGCTCGGCCTGCCGATCAGTGCGCTCATCACCGAGCGCAGCGACTGGCACGTGCTGTTCTGGATGTCGGCGGGCCTGGGCGTGGTCGTCTTCGTCCTCGTGCTGTGGATCGTGCCGGTGAGCACACTGCGCACCGCGGGACGCTTCGATTTCGTCGGCGCAGCGGGCATGTCGATCGGTCTCCTCGGCGTACTGCTGGCGATCTCCCGCGGCAACGAGTGGGGATGGACCTCCCCGGCCGTCCTCGCGCTCGGACTCGGCGGGCTCGCGATCCTGGTGGCATGGGGATGGTACGAGTTGCGGATCAGCGACCCGCTCCTGGACCTCCGCGTCGCCGCGCGGCGCCCGGTGCTCCTGACCAACATCGCCTCGATCGCGATGGGCTTTTCACTGTTCGCCTCGAACGTCGTCTACCCGCAGATGCTCGAGCTCCCCGTCGCGACGGGCGGCTTCGGGCTCTCGCTCATCGCTGCGAGCCTCATCGTGATGCCCGCGGGCCTCATGATGATGCTCCTCTCCCCCTTCTCGGGGCGTCTCGCGCGCCTCTTCGGCCCGCGCCTGCTCCTCGTCCTCGGCGCGCTCGCGCTGATCGCCGCCTACGGCTATACGCTGCTGTTCTCGAGCGAGGTGTGGGAGATCCTCGTCGCCAACATCCTCATCGGCGTCGGGATCGGATTCGGCTACGCCGCGATGCCGATGCTCATCATGCGATCGGTGCCGCAGTCCGAGACCGGCGCGTCCAATGGTCTGAACGCCCTCTTCCGCTCGCTCGGCACGAGCACGGCGGCTGCGGTCATCGGGGTCGTGCTCGCCACATACGTCACGCCCTTCCAGGGCGTCGACGTGCCCACGGGTACCGCCTTCCAGGTGTCGTTCATCCTCGGCGGGGCGGCCGCTCTCATCGCCCTCGTCGTCGCCCTCTTCATCCCGCGCCGCCACGACGCGCACGAGCGCCACCCCGCACTCCCCGAGCACGAGCGCGTCACCGGCTGAGACGCGTACGATCGGCCGGGGCGAGGACATTTGACCCTCGGATGTACGCGGCTCGGCCGGGTTTCCTCGTGCCGGCGAAATCGTCCCCACGGTCGGAGCACGCGGGCGTATCGTCGTCGCATGGACAGCGACGACCGCGACCGGGCACCGGAGCAGGTGCCCGTCGGACCCCCGACGGGCGCGACAGCGGCCGCGGATCCCGACGCCCGCACACGCGCAGGACGGCGCGCCGCCGATGACAGCGGTACCGACTCCGCCGCCACCTTCGGACGCGGCGAAGGCGACCGCGACACCCGGTTCTTCGGCCAGCCCTGGGCACTCGCGCACGTCTTCGGTGTGGAGATGTGGGAGCGTTTCAGCTTCTACGGCATGCAGGGCATCCTGCTCATCTACCTCTACTACTCCACGACGCAGGGGGGCCTCGGCCTCCCCGAGACCGTTGCGGCGGGGATCGTCGGCGCCTACGGCGGGTCGGTCTACCTGTCCACCATCCTCGGCGCCTGGATCGCCGACCGCATCCTCGGATCCGAGCGGGTGCTGTTCTACAGTGCGATCGTCATCATGGCGGGCCATATCGCGCTTGCCCTGCTGCCGGGGTTCCTCGGCGTCACCGTCGGCCTGATCCTCGTCGCCCTGGGCTCGGGCGGTCTGAAGGCCAACGCCACCTCGGTCGTCGGAACGCTCTACACCGCCGACGACCCGCGCCGCGATGCCGGCTTCTCGCTGTTCTACCTCGGCATCAACCTGGGCGCGTTCTTCGGCCCGCTCCTCACCGGTCTGCTTCAGACCACGATGGGCTTCCACTGGGGCTTCGGCCTCGCCGCGGTCGGCATGGCCCTGGGACTCATCCAGTACTCCTTCGGTCGCAAACAGCTCCCTCCCGAGGCGAGCATCGTGCCGAACCCGCTCCCCCGTCACCGCTACGGCCTGTTCGCCGGCATCGCCGCCGCCGGGCTCGGGCTCATCGTGGTGCTGCTGCTCGTGGGCGTGATCACGGTCGACAACCTCTCGCTCGTGGTCATCGTGGTGACCCTGGGTGCGACGATCGCCTACTTCTTCGTCATCCTCTCCAGCCGCCGCATCACCTCGACGGAGCGCTCGCGGGTGTGGGGGTTCCTGCCGCTGTTCATCACGAGCGTGGCGTTCTGGTCGCTGTACCAGCAGCAGTTCACGGTGGTGACGATCTACTCCGATCAGAAGCTCAACCGCGACATCTTCGGCTGGACGATGCCGGTGTCGTGGGTGCAGTCGATCAACCCGATCTTCATCATCATCCTCTCGGGGGTCTTCGCCACGCTGTGGCTGAAGCTCGGCACCCGCCAGCCGTCGACGCCGGTGAAGTTCGCGATCGGGACGATGATCATGGGCGTCGCCTTCCTGCTCTTCCTTCCGTTCGCCGGCGGAGGGCCGAACTCCACCCCGCTCCTGGCGCTCGTGGGCATCCTGTTCGTCTTCACCGTCGCCGAGCTGCTCGTCTCGCCTGTGGGGCTCTCGGTGACGACCAAGCTCGCCCCCGAGCTCTTCCACACGCAGATGGTGGCGCTGTTCTTCCTCTCCGTCGCCCTCGGCACCTCGATCTCGGGCTGGCTGGCGCAGTTCTTCGACGTGAACAACGAGGGCCCGTACTTCGCGATCCTCGGCGCACTCGCCATCGTCGTCGGCATCGGGCTGCTGGTGTCGGTCAAGCCGGTGCTGGCCCTCATGAAGGGCGTGAAGTGATCGGATGACTCCGGGCTCGCGTCATCCGGGACTCGCCGGCCGCGTGGTGGTCGTCACCGGCGCCGCCCGAGGGCAGGGGGCCGCCGAAGCGCTCCTCCTCGCCCGCGAGGGAGCGCGCGTGATCGCGACCGATCTCGCCGCGGAGGCTCCCGCTCTGGCGGGATCGGGCGTGATCTACCGCACTCTGGATGTCGCCGACGAGGGCGCCTGGGGTGCGCTGGCGGCCGAGCTCGCCGACGGCCCGCCCGTGCGGGGCCTCGTCAACAACGCCGGCATCACCCACCGCGCGCGTCTCGGCGAGGTCGCCCGCGCCGACTGGGACCGGGTGCTCGCGGTGAACGTCACGGGGGCGATGCTCGGCATCCAGGCGCTCGCGCCTCTCATGGAGCAGGGGTCGTCGATCGTCAACGTCGGCTCGATCGCCGCGGTGAGCGGCCACTATCCCGTCGCCTACACGACCTCGAAGTGGGCGCTTCGCGGGCTCACCCATGCCGCGGCGACCGAGCTCGGGCCCCGGGGGATCCGCGTCAACATCGTGCACCCGGGGTTCATCGAGACGCCGATGACGGCGAGCGCGCCCGCGGCGATGCGCGAGGCGCAGCTCGACCTCACGCCGCTCGAGCGCACCGGCGAGGCGGAGGAGGTCGCCGAGGCGGTCGCGTTCCTGCTCTCGGATGCGGCGGCCTACGTCACGGGCGCGGAGATCCCGGTCGACGGCGGGTTCGCGTCATCCGCGGGGGCCAAGGTGCTCTCCGACCGGCTGCGGTTCGGTGTCGGGCACCCCTGACAGGATGTCGGAGTGCTCACCACCCTCGCCGTCGCCGGGTACCGGTCGCTGCGCGACCTGGTGCTCCCGCTCGACGCGCTGACCGTGATCACCGGCCCGAACGGGTCGGGCAAGTCCAACCTCTACCGCGCGATGCGCCTCCTCGCGCAGTCCGCCACGGGGTCGCTCATCGCGGCGATCGCCCGGGAAGGGGGGCTCCCCTCTCTGCTGTGGGCAGGACCCGAGTTCGGCGGAACCCAGGGCACCGTGCGGCGCGAACCGATCGCCGTGAAGCTCGGGTACGCCTCGGACGAACTCGGCTTCCTCGTCGACCTCGGCATCCCGCAGACAGATCCCCGGAACCTCTTCAGCCGCGATCCCGAGATCAAGCGCGAGCAGGTGTTCGCCGGGCCGGTCGCGAAGCCCGCCGCGCTGCTCATCGACCGCAAGGGTGCGGCGACGCGCGTGCGCGAGGATTCCTGGACGACCCTGGCTCAAGCGCTCGCGCCGTGGGAGAGCATCGTCACCGACCTCGCCGACGGCGACACGGGGCCCGAGCTCCTGACGCTCCGGCGCACTCTTTCGGGCTGGCGCTTCTACGACCACTTCCGCGTCGATGCCGACGCCCCCGCCCGAGCGCCGCAGATCGGCACGCGCTCGCACACCTTGGCGCACGGGGGCGAGAACCTCGCGGCGGTCTGGGCGACGATTCACGACGCGGGGTTCGGCGCGGACCTCGATGACGCCGTCGCCCGCGCCTTCACGGGAGCCCGGGTGCAGATCGAGGCGGTGGACGGTCGATTCACCCTCTCCATGCGGCAGCCGGGACTCCTCCGTCCCCTCGCGGCCGGCGAGCTCTCGGACGGCACGCTGCGATATCTGCTGCTGTGCGCGGCACTCCTCCCCGCCCGCCCGGCGCCCCTCCTGGTGCTGAACGAGCCCGAGGCGAGCCTCCACCCTGACCTGCTCGACCCCCTCGCGGAGCTCGTCGCCGCGGCATCCGGTCAGTCCCAGGTCATCGTCGTCACCCACGCCGACCGGCTGGCCGGAGCGCTCGAGCGGGCGGGTGCGCTCACCCATCGATTGGAGAGCACGGGTCGCGGCACGCAGGTCGCGGGGCACGGGGTGCTCGACCGGCCTGCCTGGAACTGGGGCTCGCGGTCGTGACCACTGACGCCGGTCAGAGAGTGAGCGTCTCCATCTCGATGTCGTCGAAGCCCATCGCGATGAGGAACGACAGCACCGCAAGCACGAGGCAGACCGGCGTCATCGTGAACCGCTCCGGCCTCGAGCGGGACAGCGCGTTCATCACGATCCCGAGCGCGAAGTAGCCGAAGACGACCCACATGCCGACCTCCGACACGACCGGCGCGATGAGGTCGATCGCGCCGACCCGGCTCCAGGCGATCAGCACGATCACGGCATAGATCAGGATCGACACCCCGCTCCCGATACGCAGCCGGGTCGGCAGTACGCGGTGGTGCCCGCCCCAGGCGAAGTGCCCGAGCGGGGCGCCGGCGGCGAGGGCCAGCTGGAAGGCGCCGAGCAGAACGAGCAGGACGGTGAGGGCGACGGCGAAGGACACGCCCTCACGCTAGCGGGGCTCGCGTCTTCCACACGGTCAATGCACGACGACGACCTTCAGCAGCGCCATGATCCCGCCGAATGCGGCTGTCATGGCCGAGCCGGCGAGGCTGCGCGGCACGGAGGCGCCGCGGCGACGGAAGGCGATCCACCCGAGCGCTGCCAGCAGCGCCGTTCCCGACAGCAGAGCCGCCCAGATCGCCAGCTGGTCATCCACGAGGCGCGCGGTACCGAGCAGGAGGATGGCGCACGGGATCAGCGCGGACACCAGCAAGCCGTTCGACTGCCGCACCGCTCGACGGAACGCGTCCGACAGTGGGCGCGAATCACGCCCGAGGCCGTGCCCGGCGACCGTCCCGGCGTAGACGTGGGCGCCCCAGAAGACGATGACGGTGCTGACGACGACGACGAAGACGCTGAGGCTCGTCGGATCTCCCGCGCCGCTCATCACGATCATGCCCGACACCAGGATCACGCCGTACACCGACTGCTCGGTCACGAAGCTCGAGGTCAGTGCGGCCAGGGGAGTGAGCGCCGGCCGATCGGATTCCCCAGGGGTGGATGTCATCGTGTCAGCTCCTCAGGTCACACCGGCAAGAATCCATCCGATCAGAACCAGGCGAACGGCACCAGGGCGGTGAGCACCGCGGCAACGGTGAAGATCGTCATCCCGAATCCGATGAGGATCCACTGGATGCGACGGCGCTTGACGACCGCGGCGATACCGAGGAGGAACAGGGTGATCGCCATCAGCACCGTGTTCAGCTGCAGCCGATCGCCGAAGGTGTTGTACTCCTCGGCCGTCTCGAACAGGGCGATGCTGCGGTCGTCCTCTTCGGCCCAGGCGCCGAAGCGGGCGCCGAAGTATTCCTCCGACTCGAAAGGGCCGACGTAGTCGCCGGTGGTGGTGGTCTCCTCGTCCGACCAGGTGATGGCCGCATCGAAGATCTCGTCGACGAGCACGAACTGCAGCGTGTCGAACTTGGCGCTCGCCGCCTCGGCGACCACGGGATCGGGACTGTCCATGTCGACGGACAGCTCGGTGAGCCGCCCCCAGGTCTGGACGTCCTGCACATAGGTCTGGTTCGCCTCGAGGTAGAGCGATTCGGCCTCGGTCTGGCTGTTCTGCGCCTGCGAATACGACGAGGCGGTGAGCCCGTCGTACAGCGTCGACTGGAACGAGGTGTAGGCGGTGGCGACCGAGACGATGCCGAGGAGGATGACGACGAGCAGCTCCATGTCGCCGAAGAGCCCGGACAGGCGTGGCTGGTCGGGTGGCGTCGCGGTGGCGGGTGCCGGGCTCGGGGCTGGCGCAGTCATCGTGTCAGAAACTCCGCAAGTCCTTCGAGGAGGCGATCGACGTCGTCGTCGCTGGTGTACGCGGCCACGCCGATCCGCATGCCCGCTTCGACGGGGAGGCGCAGCGCCCGGAAGGTCTCCCACGCGTAGAAGCTGCCGGAGGGAGCGAGGATGTCGCGTTCGGCGAGGAAGTCGGATGCCGCGGCGGCGACGCGGTCGCCGAGGGTGACGTAGAGCGTCGGCGTGCGCCTCGCGGCGCGCGAGTGCACCTCGAGTCCGAGCTCGGTGAGGCGGGTCTCGATGCGTTCGCGCAGGGCCGTCTCGTGCCGGTCGATCAGCTGGTGCGCGGCGACGAGGCGCTCGCGACGAGACCGTTCCGGCGGGGCGATCCCGGCGATCACGTCGACGGCCGCGGTGACGCCGGCGAGGGTCTCGTACGGGAGGGTGCCGAGTTCGAAGCGCTCCGGCACCCGATCGGTCGAGGGCACGAGCTTCTCGGGGTGCAGGGTCTCGAGCAGCGCCGGGTCGGCGACGAGCACCGCGCAGTGCGGGCCGAAGAACTTGTACGGCGAGCACACGAAGAAGTCGGCCCCGAGTGCGGTGACGTCGACCGATGCGTGGGCGGTGTAGTGCACGCCGTCGACGTGGACGAGCGCGCCGACCGCGTGGGCGCGCGCCGCGATGCGCGCGACCGGCGGCACGGTACCGAGGAGATTGGATGCCGCGGTCACCGCGACCATCCGGGTGCGCTCGTTCACGATCTCGTCGAGGTGCGACAGGTCGAGGTCGGCGGTGGCGGGATCCAGCGGCAGCCACCGAACCCTCACGCCCCGCGCCTCCGCCGCCTGCACCCACGGCCGGACGTTGGCGTCGTGATCGAGCTCTGACACGACGATCTCGTCGCCCTCGGCCCACGAGGCCGCGAGGGTGCGCGAGAGGTCGTAGGTGAGCTGCGTGGCACTCCGCCCGTACACGACACCGCGGGGGTCAGCGCCCAGCAGATCGGCCACCGCCGCGCGGAACGCGGTGACCGCGTCATCCGCATTCCGTTCGCTCCGAACCGACGAACCCCGGTTCGACAGCGGTGACGTCAGCGTCCGCGTGATCGCCTCGGCGACCGCAAGCGGCGTCTGCGTTCCACCGGGGCCGTCGAAGTGCGCGATGCCGGAGGCGAGGGAGGGGAACTGGGCGCGGAGCGCCTCGACCTCGAGACTCATGAACCCACTATGGCTCAGCGCACCGAGACAGCCTCCGCGCCGCGCAGCTGCTCGATCGCCTTGCGCGCCCCGCGCACCGCGATCGCGGTGCTCATGAGGGTCGGGTTGACGGTGTTGGCCGTCGGGATGAGGCCGTTGCCCCCGACGACGAGGTTGTCGAACCCCCAGACGCGCGACCAGGGATCGGCGACCGAGGTGCCGTCGTCGGTCTCTCCCATCCGCATCGTCCCCATGTAGTGCAGGCTCGATCCGGCCGGAAGCAGCCGCGGCTCGGCGACGAAGTGGCCGAGCGCGTTGCCGGCGCGGCGCAGGCGCTCGGTCGCCGCGGCGATCTCGCGTTCCTCGTCGCCCGTGAGGGCGTACTCGATCGTCATGTTCGGGAAGCCGCGCCAATCGAGCTCGTTGTCGTCGAAGCGCACTCCGTCTTCGACGCGCGGGCGCTTGCGCAGGCCGTAGCCCATGTTCACGTACCCCCACTCGTTCTCGGCGTGCGGAGCACCCGGCTCCATGGGGAAGGGCGTGGTCTCGGAGTACATCACCTGCAGCGAGAAGGGGTGGTCGGGCTCGGAGAACGGGATGCGGTTCACCGCGGCCACCGGATCGACGGGGTTCACCGCACGGCGGGCCTTCTCGTCGGCCAGGTCGGACTCGTCAGCGAAGCGCTGCATCTTCTCGGGGTCCAGGGCGACGGTGGAGATCACGACGGGATGCTCCGTGAGGTACCGGCCGAGGGCCTGCGGCCGGATGCCCGACGCCCACAGCAGCTGCGGTGAGCGGAAGGCGTCCGCGGCGACGACCACGAGATCGGCGTCGACGGTGGAGCGCTCACCGGTGCGGAGATCCTCCACGGTCACTCCGGTCGCACGCGCGCCGTCGTGCTCGATGCGGCGGACGAGGGTGAGGTCGCGCAGCTCGAATCGGTCGGCGAGAGGATTCCCCCGCTCGATGAGCGGTCCGAGCACGACGTCCGCTCCCGCCCATCGCATGGTCCCGTCGGGCTGCGGATCTCCGGCGACCGGCAGGGTGCTCGGGCCGAAGCCGTCGGGCAGCTCTGCGCCGAACTCCTCGTCCAGGAGAGAGCGGATCGCCTCGCCCACGCGCGAGTCGGCGAATGCCGCGCTCTGCACGTGCAGCAGGTGCCCGGCCTCGGCGATGAGCTCCTCCCACTCCGCGTCGCCGATGAACGGCACCCGCTCGCTGAACTGGGGCGCGGGCGTCGCGCAGGTCCAGTGCGCACCCTGCCCGCCGACGTTCGTCGCCGCCGCGACAGCGCCGAACGTCGGCGCATGCGCCGACCCGGGGCCGCCGAAGTCGAGCAGGTGCGTACCCTGGCGTGCCGTGAACATGCCCTCGACGACCACCGACTCGGGGATGCCGAGCTCGGAGCGGAAGGCACCGGCCTGCGGCCCCTGCGACTTCTCGCGCGCCCGCGCCTTCTCGTCGGGGTCGACGATGTTGCGGACGCTCTGACCGGGGATGGGCGTCAGCTGCGGTCCCGCCTCGAACATGACGACGCGAGTGTCGGGCGATCCCTCGAGGATGGTGCGGGCGTAGGCGCTGCCGATGGGGCCGCTGCCCACGATGGCGACGGTGCGGGTGTCGGACATGATGACTCCTGGGTGGTGCGGGGCGGGGTTCAGGGTGTGGAGACGCGTTCGACGTCGACGGGGATGTCGGCAGGCGACTCGTCGGAGAGGCGGCCGCCGGGGAGCAGCAGCGCGGCGATGATCCCGAGGGCGTAGACGACGGAGAGGGCAAGGAAGACGGGGGCGAGCACGTCGCGGTAGATCCCCGCGACCTCGGCCTGGATGAGCGCGGATGACCCGCGCACGACCTCGGGCGTCAGACCGCTCGGGTCGATCGCCTGCGGGAGGCGGCCGGCGACACCGAACCCGACGACCCCGCCGATGACCGCGGTCGCGACGGTCGAACCGACCTGCCGCACGAGATTGAGGGTCGCGGTGATGCTCCCCGTCTGGCTCCGCGGCGCCGCGGACTGCACGACGGCGATGACGAGACTCATGAAGCTTCCGGTTCCGAGGCCGACCACGAACATGACGACCATGGGCACCCACAGCGGCGCACCGACCGGCAGCAGCGACATGGTGAAGAGCCCGGCCGCGCCGAGGATCGTCCCGATGATCGGATAGGGCCGGTAGGTGCCGCTACGGCTGGCGAGCCACCCCGTGCCGAGGTTGGCCACCAGCATCCCGAACACCGTGGCGATCGGAACGAGCCCCGACACGGTGGCCGTCACCCCGTAGGCCATCTGGAAATAGGTGGGGAGGTACGCGGTCACCGAGAACAGTCCGATTCCGATGATCGCCGAGAGCGCCATACCGGCCGATACCGCGCGGTTTCGGAAAGCGCGAAGCGGAAGGAAGGGCTCGGCGACACGGGTCTCGACGACGAAGAAGGCCGCGAACGCCACAGCGGCGATCGCGAACGACACGGTCACTGCGAACACGGCGGCGGGGTCTCCGAGCCAGGTCACGGCGAGGACCAGCGAGACCATCGCCACCGTGAAGAGGATCGCTCCGACGATGTCGAATCCCCGGCGGCCGGACGGTTCGACGTGCGGCACCGCGACGACCGCCAGGACGAGGGCGATCAGCGCCACGGGCACGTTGATCCAGAAGACCCACGGCCACCCCCAGAAGTCGGTGATGAGGCCGCCGAAGAGAGGGCCGACAACGATCGCGACGGGGAAGGCCGCCCCGATGATCGCGAGGTAGCGGGGTCGCTCGCGCGGTGTGGTGACGTAGGCGATGATCGTCTGCGACATGAGCTGGAGCCCAGCCGAGCTCGCACCCTGCAGCACCCGGGCGATGACGAGCTGGGTCATGTCCTGCGAGAAGCCGCACGCGAGCGACGCGACGATGAAGACCACGAGGGCCGTGAGGAACACCGCACGAGGACCGAGGATGTCGCCGAGCTTGCCGATGACCGGAAGGAGCACCGTGGCCGCCAGCGTGTAGCCGACGACGACCCAGCTCATGTGTTCGAGGGCGCCGAGGTCGCCGGCGATGCTGGCGAGCGAGGTCGCCACCACCGTGTGGTCGAGGGCCCCGAGAAAGGCGGCGGTGAGAAGGGAGATGACGAGGAGGCGAAGCCTCGCGCGGGAGAGCGGCATGAACGATGTGCCCGATCGATCGGGCCGTCGACGCGACTCGGTGTGCCCCGTCCGATCCATCACGGCGGGAACGGGTCCAGAGGACCCCGACGTCAGGTCCACTTTATGCCACCTTCAGTCGAAAAGCAACTAAAGTGGCCGGTGTCGCAGCCTTGGACGCGGACGCGCGCTCGGCAGATCGGGCGCGGGCACGTAGTCGCCGACCCGACCGCTCAGCTCGCCCAGGCTCTCGACCGACATCGTCACGACATCGCCGGGCTTGAGCGGCGGGGGTGTCAGGCCGCCGTTGCGTCCCCACAGCTCGCCGAGGCATCCGCCGTTCCCGACCGTTCCCGATCCGAGCACGTCACCGGGGGCGACCCGCGAGTTGCGCGAGGCGTAGGCGACGAGCTCGGGAAAGGGCCAGCCCATGTTGGACACGAGGTCTTCACCGATGAGCTCGCCGTTGACGCGCACCTCGGCGCGGATGGCGAGGAAGCCGTCGGCGTCGACATGGTGGGCGAGCTCGTCGGCGGTGACGATCCAGGGGCCGAGGCTCGTGCCGAAGTCCTTGCCCTTTGCGGGCCCGAGGCGCACCTTCATCTCCCGCGCCTGGAGGTCGCGGGCCGACCAGTCGTTCATGATCGTGTACCCGAAGATGTGCGCCGCCGCCTGCTCGGCGTCGAGGTTCGAGCCCGTCGACCCCGCCACATCCCCGATGACGACCGCGACCTCGAGCTCGAAGTCGAGGCGCTCGGTGACAGGCGGGTCCACCGTCTGACCCGGGCCGAGGATCATGTGCGGATTGGTGAAGTAGAACGTCGGCGCCTGGTACCACTCGTCGGCGACGTTGCTCTTGCCCTCGACCCCGGCACTGACCCCCTCCACATGCTCTTCGAAGGTCACGAAGTCGCGCACCGAGGCCGGCTGCAGGGGCGCGAGCAGCGTCACGTCCTCGATCGGTCGTCCGTGATCGGCGATCGTGCGGCTGTCTGTGACGCGGTGGTGGAGCGCATGCGCGAGAGGAAGCCCGCCCGCGAGCACCCGGGCGACGGTCAGGCCGTCGGGGAACGGCACGACGCGGTCGCCGATGATGAACCCTTCACCGGTGTCACCGGCATGGCCGTCGCCGATCCAGCGCGCGATCCTCATACCTTCACCCGCGTTCGAAGCAGCTCGGCGGCGTTCTCCGACACGATCCGCCGGGTGACCTCGTCGGAGAGTTCCGCGTCGTGGACGAACGAGACGGGGTCGTCGAGGCCCATGTCGAAGGGGTAGTCGCTGCCGAGCACCACCCGCTCGGCGCCGGCGACCTCGACGAGGGCCCGCAGCGTCCTGGCGTCGTGCACCACCGTGTCGAACCACAGCTTCGACAGGTACGTCGACGGCAGGTGCGCGCAGCGGCGCGCGTCGGGGCGCACCCGCCAGGCGTGGTCGGAACGCCCGATCACCGTCGGCAGGTACCCGCCGCCGTGCGCGGCGACGATCTTCAGATCCGGATGCCGGTCGAGCACGCCCGAGAAGATCAGGTGCGACAGCGCCACCGCGTTCTCCACCGGCTGCCCCACCGTGTTGGCGAGGTAGAACCGGTCGAGTCGCTCGTCGAGGCTGCAGCCGAAGGGGTGGAGGAAGATCACCACGCCGAGTTCGGCCGCGCGTGCCCAGAACGGCTCGAGTCGCTCGTCCGACAGCTCGACGTCACCGGCGAAGGAGGAGATCTCCACGCCCGCGAGCCCCCGGCCGAGGACGGCGTCGTCGAGGCACTCGAGGATGCGCTCCGGATGCTGCAGCGGAACGACTCCCAGCCCAGTCAGCCGATCGGGGGCCTGAGCGACGTGCTCGGCGATGAGACGGTTCGCCTCCATCGCGATCCACACCGACAGCCCCTCGTTCGCCCAGGGGTAGAAGTGATTCGGCGACGCGCTCACCCACTGGCGGTCGACGCCGTGGGCATCCATGTCGGCCAGGCGCACCGCGACGTCGGTGAGCTTCGGGATGCGAGAGCCGACCATCGGGCCCGACACCGCCTGGCTCTCGGCGCCGTTGCGGCGCAGGTCGAGCTCGGCGGCGGCGCGCACCTCATCGGGCGCGCGACGCTCGACCTCGGCGTGCAGCGCCGGCAGCAGCACGTGCGCGTGCACGTCGGTGACGGGGTGCCCGGCGCTCATGCGGGCTGGGCCATCTGCTGGGCGATACCGAAGATGAGGCCGCCGGCGTCGGCGTCGCGGTTGCCGTCGATCTGCCACTGACCGAGCTGGACGGATGCCTCGACCACCGCCTTCGCGCGCGGCAGGCGCCGGGCGTGGAAGGTGTCCCAGAGGTCCTGGTCGACCGCGTCGCGGGTGGTGAGGAGCTCGGTCAGCACGAGGGCGTCCTCCAGCCCCTGGGCCGCGCCCTGCGCGATCGTCGGGGGGCAGCTGTGCGCGGCATCACCGATGATGACCACCCGGCCGCGGTTCCACGGCCCGTCGACGAGGTGCTTGGTGAACCAGGTGTAGTTGGCGTGCGCGCCCTTCTCGAGGTCGGCGCGGATCGCGTTCCAGGGGCCGCCATAGGCGCGCGACTCCTCGATCATGATGCGGGTCGCCTCCTCGTCGGAGACGCCCTGGCGGTCCTGGGCCTTCTCGACGAGGAAGGCGTACATCGAGTCCTTGCCGGTGGGGGTGTACCCGGCGATGTACACGGGCCCGCCGTAGTACAGCTCGCTGCGCTCCACCTCCGGCGGCCGTGAGACGAAGGTGCGCCAGATGCCCATCCCGGTCGGCTCGGGCTTGTCGGTGATGCCGATCATCTCGCGGATCGTGGAGTTGAGCCCGTCGGCGCCGATCAGCAGGTCGTACTCGCCCGCGGACTCGCCGTCGACGAAGACCTCGACCGCGTCGTTGGCACGGGCGTCGATGCCGGTGATGGAGCGCCCGAAGTGCACGCGGGCACCGGCCTTCTCGGCGTGCTCGAGCAGGATCCGCGCGAGGTCGGGCCGCGGCATCCCCATGGCCGCCGGATAGTCGGGCCCACCGGTCTTGACGTCGGGGAGGTTCGCGACGACCGGCGCGTCTGGACCAGGGGCGCGCAGCGTCAGCCCCTCGAACGCGAAGCCCGCGGCACGGATGTCATCCCATGCACCGAGGGCATCGAAGACCCGGAGGGCGTTGCCCTGGAGGGAGATCCCCGATCCGAGGGCGGTGAGCTCGGGCTTGGACTCGTAGAGATCGACCTCTACGCCGTTCGCCGCCAACCGGATGGCGGCGGCGAGCCCCGCGACGCCGGCACCGGCGATGGCGACCCTGTGTACTGCGGTCATGTCAGAACCTCCCTGTTCTGTGGGTGTTGCGCGTCGTCTTACACGACGGCGACGGGGTTGACGGGCGATCCGACCGCGCCGGTGATCGGCAGGGTCGGCGCCGCGAGGAAGAAATCGAACCGGTCGAGGCGGTGACAGGCCTCGGCCAGCTCCTCGAGGTTCCACATCTCACCGATCGAGAGTCCCATGTTGGGGATCACGACCTGGTGGAGAGGCTGGAAGGAGGGCACGTCGAACTCGTTCGGCCGCACCTCGAACCCCCACGTGTCGGTGGCGATGCCGGCGATCTCGGTGCGGTGGAGCCACCCGGCCGTGGTGAGCGAGAGCCCCGCCGCCGACCCGCCGGCGTAGCCGTTCCACCCTTCGCGGCGGGTGCGGGCGTAGCGTCCGGTGCGCACCACGACGATGTCGCCGCGGCCGACCACGCTCGACGTACCCTGCGCGGCGATCGTCGCCTCGAGGTCGGCCGCCGTGATGGCGTAGCCGTCTTCGAGCTCGCGGGTCTCGGGGCGGAGGTGTGCGGCGACGTCGAGCAGCACGCCGCGGGTGACGAACGAGGTGCGGGTGTGCTCGATGCCGGTGACGAGATCGCCGTCGCTGGTGACGACGTCACCCGCGCGGCGACCGTTCCACGCCATGCCGTGATCGAAGATGTGGCCGAGGCCGTCCCACTGCGTCGAGCACTGCAGCGGCATCGCGATCACGTCGTCGGCGCCGCCGATGCCGTGGGGGAAGCCCTGATTGCCGCGCTCGGCGTCGGTGCCGGTGTCGGTCATCGTGTGCACCGGGTTGGTGCGGCGTCGCCAGCCGGTCTGGGGTCCGTCGGTGTCGAACGCCTGGGCGAGCGAGACGACGATCCCCTCGCGGACGAGGGATGCCGCGGCGACGCGTTTCGCGGCGTCGATGAAGTTGAGGGTGCCGAGCACATCGTCCTCGCCCCAGCGCCCCCAGTTGCGGTGGGCGGCGGCGCGGGCCGCGATCTCGCCCTCGGGGTCGGTGCGGTCGAGGTCGGCGGGGTTCTCGGACGGACGTGTCGTCATCACGACACCGGTTCCCGAGTAGGCGCGTCAGCGCCGTGTCGAGGGGCCGTGACGCAGCGGACGACCTGGGTCCCCAGGCCCCTGATGGTGCCGGTCATCACATCGCCGTCCCGCAGGAACCGCTTCCAGTGCTGGCCGTTGCCGGCGGGGCTGCCGGTGAGGAGGAGGTCGCCCGGCAGGAGGGGCAGGGTCTGGGATGCCGCCGAGATGAGGGTCGGCACGTCGAAGACGAGCTCGGCCGTCGTCGCATCCTGCATCACCTCGCCGTTCAGCTCGAGCCGGACCGACAGGTCGCCCGGGTCGACGAACGGGGCCGGCACCAGGTAGGGCCCGGTCGGGAGGAAGCCGGGCGCATTCTTCGAGCGGAACCAGTCGGCGCCGATGTCGCCGACGTCGGGCGGGAAGACCCGGTCGCGTGTGGTGATGTCGTTGACGATCGTGTACCCGGCGACGTGGTCGAGCGCGCGCTCGGGGCTCACCCGGAACGCTTCGCGCCCGATCACGACGGCGAGCTCCAGCTCCCAGTCGTGGGTGTCGCTGTACGCCGGAAGCTCCAGCGGCACATCGTCGCCGACGACGCACTGCGCGAGCCCGAGGAAGATGAAGGGCCGACCGCTCGCGGCCCGGGCGTCCATGATCTTCTCGGCCTTCGCGCGCACCTCGTCGGGGCTGAGGTCGGACTCGCCCCCCTTCGTCAGGCCCGCCATGATCAGCTGCACCACGTGGGTGCGGTAGTTCGCTCCCGCCTGCAGCACCTGACGGGGTTCGACCGGAGCGGTGAGGGTCACTTCGTTGAGAGGTCGCCACGCGGCATCCGTCTCCTCAGCCTCTGTCTGCAGCCGCGACCAATCGGGGTCTGCGAGGAAGTCGTTGATGTTCGCCGCGCCGAGCTCCGCCTCGCCGAGCGGCCGGATGCGGTCGCCGGCGACGAGGCCCAGACGCACGGAATCGCCCTCGCGGTAGCGGGCGAGAGCGAAGGGAGCGGGGGGTGGTGTCGTCATGAGTCCTCCTCGAATCCTGACGTGGTGCCCGGGGCGGCCGGTCCTCGGCCGCCCCGGGAATCGAGCACGGATCAGCCGGTCGTGGTGTAGGGGTTGATGAGCGCGTCGCGGATCTCGTCCGGCACACCCTCCTCGGTCGCGCTCGGTCCGTCGGCGGCAGGGAACGACTCCGTCATCGACATCGGCATCGCACCGTTGCGGTACATGTTGCTCGAGCCGAGCGACGGCTTCCAGGTGTTCGGCGTCCAGTCCGGCACGTAGTTGCGGTAGCCGCCGGTGTTCAGCTCGATGCGCATCGAGGACGGCTCGCGGTAGTAGAGGAACGTCTGCTCGCCGATGCCGTGGATCGAGGGCCCGTACTCGATCGGGATGTCGCGCTCCATGAGCGTGTCGGCCGCGATCAGCAGCTCCTCGTAGGTGTCGACCCAGAACGCGTAATGATTGATGCGTCCCGGACGGGTGGAGCCGTCGAGGACCACGCCGAGGTCGTGGGACTTCTCGTTGGTGGTGAGCACGCTGAACACCGAGATGGGGGCCTGGTCGAGAACGGTGCGGGCCATGATGCGGAAGCCGAGCACCTCGTTGTACCACTTCGCGAACTCGTCGACATCGCGCGCCGCAACGGTCACATGGTCGAGCTGGCGCGGAGCACCGGCGACTTTGCTGCGCTTCTCGGGGCGGTCGGGGTAGATCGAGGCGGTGTGACCGGGAGCCTGGTGGCGCGTGACGTTCCAGTGCAGCGTCATCGGGTGGCCCTGCGGTCCGACGAAACGGTAGGCGCGACCGATCTTGTGCGCCTCGAACCACTCGCCCTGCACGCCCGCGGCCTCGATGCGCTTGACGGCCTCGTCGAGCGCCTCTTCGCTCGAGGTACGCCACGCCATCGTCTCCAGCGACGGCTCGTCGCCGGGGACCACCACGACGGAGTAGGCGTAGTAGTCGCCCCAGCAGCGGAGGTAGACCCGGCCGTCGACACGGTCGACGACGGTGAGACCGACCTCTTCCTCGTAGAACTTCACCGACGCCTCGACGTCGGGAGCTGTGATGGAGACGTAGGACAGATGAGAGAGAAGTTTGATCATCTTCGACCCTTTCGGAAGCTGTGGGGCGTGTGACTTCGCCGCCCGAAACCCACTATCGGTCGAAGAAAGACATAAGGGAATCCGAAACTGTGGATGCTGGCTATCAGTCGGCTTTATGACGAGGTGGCACGCGCGAGCAGAGCGTCGGCGCACGCGCGGTCACGCCTCAGCGCATCCAGATCGTCGGCGCCCTGTCCGGCGTCGAGCCGGTCGAGCGCATGGCGCAGAGCAGCGCGAACGGGGTCTTCGAACGACGGCGCCGCCGCGACCGCGCCGAGCTCATCGACGACCGTCGCCGTCCGCGTCCCGGCGTCGAGGTCGATCTCCACCTCCAACCGCGCGGGAGCGAGGGAGGTGGCGCGAAGGACGCCTGTGCCCACGCCCGCGGCGAGTACCGTTGCAGAGACGGTGACGGCGACGCCCGGTGCGCCATCCGCAGACGACGCGGACAGGAGGCCGATCGCACCGTGGTCCGTCACGGTCTGACGCATCGGTCGCAGATCGGCGGTACCGCTGAGGGTCGCCGCCCATCCGACGGCGTCGGCCAGGGCGTCCACGAGGTCGTTCCGCGGCGCCGAGACGGCGACGTCGATGAGCGACGGCAGGGTGGCGGAGAGCGGCGGCGCCGCCAGGAGCTCGGCGACGCGCGCGACGAAGCTTCTCGGGCTCCGATGTCGCTCGACGAAGACCGGACGCGTCCCCGCCGCCGAGCGCAGAGCCTCGAGATCCGAGGCGCCGACCCCGCGCGGGTGCAGCGCGAAGATGCCGCGGGCTCCTGCGTCGAGGGCTGCGTGTGCGTCACCGCACCACCCGTCACCCCCGACAACGGTCAAGGCCCCGGCGGCAGCTCGCGCGGCGACGACGCGCCCGGCCAACGACGACATCGCCGCCGTCATCTGCACCGACACCGGCCGGGCCACGCCCGGCGAGGCCCAGACCGGGATCACGACGATGCTCCGATCGCCGCAGCCGCGGCATCCGCCAGCTCGATCGCATAGCGCGCATCGGCGTGGATCTCGTCGTACTCGACGGCCTCGTCACCCCTCGCAAGAGCAGCGAGGGTCCGCCACTGCAGGAGGTAGCCATCGTCGGGGTCGGGAGCGTACTGCGTCCGGGTGCCGTCGGCGCTCCGCACGGTCACCGTCGCGCTGCCGGCGTGGACGAACGCGGGCGGGAAGGCGATGTCGATGCGGTCGCTGTCCGTCTGCACCGTCAGTCGCCAGAGCGCGTCGGCCCCCTTCGGCAGCATGACGGCCGACGAGCGCACCGTGACGTCGCCCGCTGTCCACCCGAGTGCGACGCCGATCGGCTTCAGGAGGGTGGCGTAGGTCAGGTGCGGGATGCCGCGGGCGAGATCGCGGATCAGCGGGAGGTCGTGAACCACGAGGCCCGAGACGAGTGCGCGCGCGACGCCGGCTGCGACCTCGGCGTTCGAAAGGTCGGGCCGCGGACGCGGCGGTGTCGGCGAGAGGGCGGCGTCGCTCACCGCGTGGTGGTAGCGGTCGTTCGGCGGCAGCGCGAGGGTGACCGTCACGCTGCGCACCTGGCCGGACAGCGCCGTGAGGTGGTGGGTGGTCCGACCCCAGGCGGGATCGAAGAGGTGGTGCGTCCCGACCAGGAGAGCGACGTCGGCCTCGCGACAGCGCTCGACGACCCGCTCGGCGTCGGCGACCGTGGTGGCGAGCGGCTTCTCGCAGAGGATGACGCGGATGCCGGCCTCGACGGCGGCGAGCACCTGAGCGGCGTGAACCTCCGGGGGCGAGCAGATCGCCACGACATCCACGGCAGGATCGGCAAGCAGGTCGTCGAGCCCGGTGGAGCTGCGCGCTCCCGTCCGCGCCGCGATCTCGGCTGCTCGCCCGCTCCCGCCGTCGGCGACGTGGACGAGGCGGAACTCGTCATCCAGTCGGGCGAGGGTCGGCGCGTGCAACGCCCAGCCGCCTGGTCCGGCGCCGATCAGCCCGACTCCCCGCATGGTGACTCCCTCGTACGCCGCGCACTGCTCTTCTGTCCGAACGATACAGAAGATGTCGGGGTCATGGCATTAGTTGTCGCCTGAACCGACGGCATTGCCCACGTGTTGTGTCAGAATCGAGCGTGGCAAGAGACAGCACCCTTCGATTCGCGGCGCAGACCGACGAAGTGACGAGCCTGCTGCGGATCGTGAACCTGGTACGCACCGGCGAGGCGACCACCCGGCCCGAGATCGGGCGCATCACGGGCCTCGGGCGCGGCGTGGTGACGCAGCGCGTGGATCAGGCCATCGACATGGGATTTCTCGCCGACGGCGACTTCGGCCCGTCGTCGGGAGGACGCGCCCCTCGCACCCTGCACTTCCGCGCCGACCAGGGGCGCATCATCGTCTGCGCGCTGGGCGCGGTGCACATCCACGTCGGCGTCGCCGCCCTCGACGGCGACGTCATCGCGGAGGTGCATCGCTCGTGGGACATCTCCCGCGGACCCGCCGACACCCTCGATGTGGTCATGAGCATGATCGACGAGGTGCTCGAACGCACCGGCGACGCACCGGTCTGGGCGGTGTCGGTCGGCGTTCCGGGGCCGGTGGACTTCGAGACCGGACGCCCGGTCGCGCCGCCGATCATGCCGGGATGGAACGGGTTCGACATCCGCCGGCGGTTCGAGCAGCGATTCGGCGCCCCCGTCTGGGTGGACAACGATGTGAACCTCCTCGCCCTCGGCGAGCGGGCCGAGCGGAATCGCCATCATGCCGACCTGATCTACATCAAGATCGGCACCGGAATCGGCGCCGGACTGCTCTCGCGTGGCCGCATCCATCGGGGCGCCAACGGCTCGGCGGGCGACATCGGGCACGTGCGCGTCCCCGATGCCGACGCACCGTGCCGGTGCGGCAAGATCGGGTGCCTGGAGGCGGTCGCGGGCGGGTGGGCGCTCGTTCGCGAGGCGCAGGCGCGCATCGACGCCGGCGAGGCCAGTCGCCTCACCCCGGATGAGCTCACCACCGAGTCGATCGCCCTGGCCGCCGAGGACGGTGATGCCCTGGCGATCGCCCTGCTCCAGGCCTCGGCGAAGGTCGTCGGTGGATCGATCGCGACTCTGGTGAACGTCTTCAACCCCGGCGTCATCGTGATCGGCGGTGCCGTCGCATCCGCCGGCGAGCTCTATCTCGCCGAGGTGAGGCAGCGCGTCTACGAGCTGTCGCTCCCTCTCGCGACGCGCGATCTCGAGATCCTGCAGTCGGTCAACGATCGCAACGCGCCCCTGCGCGGCGGCGCGGAACTCGCCCGCGAGCAGCTGTTCGAGGTCACCTTCGCCCGGTGGTTCGCCGACGGCCGGCCGACGAGCGAGCGGGTCAGCACTCCCGCCTGACACTTTTGCTCTTTAGTGACTAAAGAGTGTATCTTCGGAGTCAAAGCAACCCACGAGGACGTGTCCATGAGCCTGCCCATCCTGCGCGAGGACGCGCTGAGCTCGCTCGGCGACGGCTTCTCGCTGCGGATCTGCCTGCCGTGGATCCGATCGCTCCCGGTGTGGAGTCTGACCGCGATCGAGCTGCACATCGACGACGAGCCCGTCGATGTGACGGCCGTCATGATCGGCGATCGCCGGGTCGCGCCCTCGGTGCTCGCCTTCGAGCGAGGATGGTGGTTCCTCCAGGATCGCCTGCGCCTCGAGGGTCGGCGGGTTCTCGCTCCCGGCGGTCACGAGGTGGATCTCGCCTTCGGTCTCTACGTCCCGTATCTCGAGGCGGGCGGCGACGGCCCGCTCTCCCTTCCCTTCCGTGCGCATCGGACCCTCACCCTCGATGCACCGGTGACTCGAACGGTGGCGCGCGATGTCGCCTGAGCCCGAGGCACCCTCGTCCGGCTTTCCGGTGATCGGCGCGAGCGCCTTCAACTGGACGCCCCAGGTCATCCGGGCCGAGCGGGCCGCGACGGATATCGCGGTCGACATCGTCGCGTCGGGTGTGAGCGCCCTGATCGAAGTCGAGCCCGGACAGCTCTGGCGATCGTTCCCGGCGACGCGAGCGGACGAGGCGGCACTCCTGCGGGAGCGGCTCGCCGCGGCGGGCGGGCGGGTCAGCGTCGTGGGAGCGAGCCTGGACGAGTGGGCATCACCGGCGCGACGTCGCAGCGACGAGGAGCGTCTGAGCTTCCTCCTGCCGCAACTGCGGGTCGCCCATGCGCTGGGGGCGGCGGGACTTCGACTGCCACTCGGGCAGGCGGGCCCCGAGCTGCTCCGCCGGGTGCTGCCGCACCTCCACGAGCTCGATCTCGTGCTGTTCGAAGAGGCCCAGGGCGGGCAGACGCCGGCCGCGACGGGCTCGGCGGCCGCATACGAGGCCCTGGCGGCTCTGGACGATCCCCACGTCCGGCTGCTGATCGACATCAGCATGCTCATGCCCGCGCTCCCGGTCACCTACCTCCAGGAGCTCGAGCGGGGCGGCGTGCCGAGCATGCTCATGGAGCGCCTGCGGAGCGAGTGGTGCGACCCGGCGACCCAGGGCGCTGTGATCGATCTGCTCCGCTCGGGCGGTGTTCCCGGGCCCATCCACACGCTGTACATGGACATGATCGTGCGATCCGGGCGCTCGTCGGTCGACGACATCCGTCCGGTGCTCCCCCTGGTCGGCGGGTTCCACCTGAAGTTCTGGGACCTCGAGGATGCGGACGGACGCGTGTGGCAACCCGTGCGCGACCTCGGAGTCGCGCTCACGACGACCGGATTCGACGGTGTGCTCACCAGCGAGTGGGGCGGGCACGAGTGGCTCGACGCCGACCCGGCCGAGATGACGAGGGCTCACATCGCCGGGGCCCGGGAAGCCCTGGCGTCCGGCTGAGGGGCGGCGGACTCCGTGCTCACTCGTGCTCGGGGAGGATCGGGGTGGACCACCCCGGATCGCGACCGAGCTGGGCCGCGCGGGCGACGGAACCGGCACCGAAGCGATCTCGGAGCCGATCGAGCACGGTGTCGAGGGCGCCGTCGACCTCGTCCTCCCCGGTGAAGTCGAGCGGCAGCTCGGGCTGGACGCTGTCCGCGTGCTCGAGGTGCGACAGCGAGAGGCCGATGAGGGTGATCCCGCGCTCCGCGATCGCGGGATGGGCGGCGGCCAGCAGCATCCGCGCCGTGTCGAGCAGCAGCGACGTGCGGTCCGTCGGAAACCGGAGGGTGCGCGATCTCGTCGCCTTGGTGTAGTCGCCGAAGCGCAGGCGCAACACGACGCTCCGGCACACGCGGTCGCCCTCGCGGAGGCGGCGGCCGAGCCGGTCGACGATCTGGCTGAGAATGACGTCGAGCTCGTCGTGGGTGCGAGGGCGCGTGCCGAGGGCCCGCTGCGACCCGATCGAGCGGCGCCGGCGGGTGGTGTCGACCGGGCGGGGGTCGCGCAGGCGCGCGAGGGCGTGAAGGTGCGCGCCCGCCGCCCGCCCGAGCAGGCGCTCGGCGGTCGCCGCCTCGAGCTCGGCGAGCTGTCCGACGGTGCGGATCCCGAGCCCGTGCAGCTTCTCGGCCGTCTTCACCCCGACGCCCCACAGCCGCTCGACCGGCAGGGGGAGGAGGAAGGCCTCCTCGTCGTCGGGTTCGACCACGAGGAGCCCGTCGGGCTTGCTCACCGCACTTGCGACCTTGGCGAGGAACTTCGTCCGGGCGACGCCCACCGAGATGGGGAGCCCGACCTCCGACCGCACCCGTTCGCGCAGGCGTGCGGCGATGTCGGCGGGATCGCCGGCTATACGACGGAGTCCGCCGACCTCGAGGAAGGCCTCGTCGATCGAGAGCCCCTCGACGAGCGGTGTGGTGTCGCGGAAGATCTCGAACACGGCCTTGCTGGCCGCGGAGTACGCCTCCATCCGTGGGGGGACGACGATCGCGTCGGGGCAGAGCTCACGTGCCTGCCGCCCACCCATCGCGGTGCGCACCCCGCGCGCCTTGGCCTCGTAGCTGGCGGCGAGGACCACGCCGCCCCCGACGATGACCGGCCGCCCCCGGAGGCCGGGCGCATCGCGCTGCTCGACCGAGGCGTAGAACGCATCGAGGTCGGCATGCAGCACGGTCGCGGCGTCGCGCATCGGGCCTCCCTCCCCGCGCGCATCGTCGCACGAAGGGACGACACTCCCGCACCCGTCAGACGAATGCGGCGCGGTGTCGTTGCAGCGCCGCCGCATGGCCGAAGGGCGACCCCTCGTCCACCCACCGCGCGAGTGCGGAAGGCGCGAGCAGACTCTCCGCGGCAAGGTAGGCCGCGCCCATGACGCCCTCGAGCTGATCCAGCGACGCAGCGCGGATGGTCAGCTCCTCTGACGCCATCCGGGTGCTGCGCGCGCGGACGACCGTGGCGATCCGCTCGATGAGCTCGGCACCCGCCCGAAGGACGCCGCCACCGATGACGAGCTCGCCCGGATTGGTGAACGTCACGAGGTTCGCCGCGACCGCGCCCAGCGCCGTGGCGCGCCGAAGCACCAGATCTCGAACGATCGGATCCTCCGCGCGGGCAGCCGCACCGATGTCGCCGAGCTCCACCCGCCCGCGTTCGGCGATCGCCCGAGCTAGGATCGGACTCGCTTCCGCACGCGCTGTCGCTTCGACCAGCAGCGACCAGCCGCCGGCGACGGCTTCGAGGCATCCGGTCTGGCCGCATCGACACACCGCATCGGCATCGTCGGTGACGTGGATGTGTCCGATGTCGCCGGCTGCACCGCGCTGACCATGCAGCACACGCCCTCGCGAGATGAACGCCGATCCGATGCCCGTTCCGGCCTTGATGAAGAGCATGTCGTGCGAACGATCGCCGTCGCCGAAGGCCCACTCGCCGACGGCCATGAGATTCACGTCGTTGTCGACCCAGACCGGAGCGTCGTAGTGCTCGCGAAGCCACGCGCGCGCACTGAAGCCGTCCCAGCCGGGCATGATGGCCGGGTCGATCAAGCGGGCCGACCCGATCTCGACCGGACCTGGCAGCCCGATGCCGATCCCCCACGGCCGGTCGACGACGTGACCGGCCGCGAGAGCGTCGAGATGGGCCTTCACCCGCGCCATGGTGCTGTCCGGCCCGGTCTCGACCGACCATTCCTCGTGGGTCACATCGAGCAGGGTTCCCGCCAGATCGGCGACGCCCACCCGCATCTCCGACGCGCCGACCACGACCGCGAAGACCCGGCCGGCGTCTCGGTTGAACTCCAGCAGACGGGCTTGACGACCGCCCTCCGACGGAGCGAAGCCCGCTTCGCGCAGGAGTCCGCCTTCGCACGCCTGCTCCACGCGCTGGGTGACGATTTTCCGGCTCAGTCCGGTGACCTCGGCCAGCTGGGGACGCGTCCGTGCGCGCCCGGAACGGACCAGGTCGACGATCGCAGCGAGCGGTGCCGCCTCGAGCGAGGGAGCGATGGGATCGGTCGCTCCTGCGTCGCTCGCCCGCGCGCCGACCCGATCGTCGGGAAGCGCTCTGACTCCAGTCGGCACCATCTACCCATTGTGGCGCGCTTCCGCGTCGAGGGCACGAAACCGACTAGGCCCATGATCACCCCGGATATCCCTGCATCGACGGGACGGGGGGTGCGCATCATGAGTACTTATGCCCCTCAGGAACATAAGACGTCAGAATGGAACAGCAGCCGATGAGCCCGCCTCGGCGAAGACGACGACGTCAGAAAGGTCCCCATGCCGAACACGACCCGCTCCGCGCCCACCCGCTGGCTGGCGACAGCCGCTGTCCTCACGGCGACCGCTGTCGTCGCCGGATGCTCCGGCGGCGGTGGCGCCCAGCCCTCCGGGGGGTCCTCCGACGAACTCGCCGGCTTCTCGGTGATGTTCCCGATGGCCAACGACGGCGACGACGTGTATGGACAGCTCGCCCAGCAGTACGCCGAGGAGACGGGCGTGGAGGTCGAGGTCATCTCCTACCCTGCCGAGAGCTACAACAATCAGCTGACCACCCAGCTCCAGGCCGGCAATGCCGCCGACGTGATGGTCCTGATCCCCGGTGGCGGCCAGGCGGTCACCGTTCAGACCATCGCCGAGGCCGACTTCCTCGAGCCTCTCGGCGAGGCCTCCGCCGCGATCGTCCCCGAGGGCCAGGCGGCGCTCTTCAGCGTCGACGACACGCTGTACGGGCAGCCCACGGCACTGTCCCCGACCTCTCTCGTCTGGAACGGCCCGGCAGGGGCGGAGGCCGGTATCGACGAGTACCCCGAGACCTTCGACGAGATGCTCGACGCGTGCGGGACGGCGCGTGAGGCAGGCAAGAGCATGGTGGTCGTCGCGGGGGCGATCTCGTTCAACACCGGAATCCTCGCCTCGATGATCGCCGCCACCCGTGTCTATCAGGGCGATCCCGACTGGAACCAGAAGCGGATCGACGGCGATGTGACCTTCGCCGACAGCGGGTGGCGCGACGTGCTGGAGGACGTCGTCGCGATGATCGACGCCGGATGCTTCCAGAACGGCGCCGCGGGCGGCACCTTCGACAGCATCACCCAGGGGCTGGGCGGCCAGACATCCCTGTCGGCCCCCGTTCCCGGCTCCGCGGCGGCGCAGATCAACGCCAACGCGGGACTCGAGCTCGATGTCCGTTCCTTCCCGCCCGCCGACGGCCAGGAGCCGTACGCGCTCATCTCTGCGAACTACGCCTGGGTGATCAACGCCTCCGCCGATGACGCCGTGAAGCAGTCGGCGCAGGCATTCCTCGACTGGGCCGCTGAGCCGGAGCAGGCTCAGACCTTCGCCGACATCGCCGGACTGGTCCCGATCTCCGGTGCGTCAGCGGACACCGTCTCCGTGGAGTACCAGCCGATCGGCGACCTCCTCGAATCGGGTTCGTACACCGGGTTCCCGGTGGAGACCTGGCCGAACCCCGCCGTCTACGAAGCACTGAGCGTCGGCGTCCAGGGGCTGTTCACGGGCCAGAAGACCGTCGATCAGATCCTCGATGAGATGGATGCCGCCTGGGACGCGTGATCCGGCCCCACCCCGACCGGGGTGCCCGCTCGTTTCGGATCCGAGCGGGCGCCCCGCCCCTCTCACCTAGGAGACGCTCATGACACCCTCATCGCCCTCGCTCCCCGTCGTCATCGTCGGGGCCGGCCCCGCCGGTATGGCGACCGCGCTGGCGCTGCACAAGGTCGGCCATCCGGTCCACCTCCTCGAGCGCTACCGCGAGGCCCGGCCGGCCGGCAACATCCTCAACCTGTGGCCTCCGCCCATCAAGGCGCTCCGCGAGATGGGGGTCGACACGACCGATCTCGGGGCCCCCTGCCACACCACGTTCCGCGGTGTGAGGGGGAACATCCGCGCCGACGTGCGGATCCCCGACGAGGTCGTGCGCGAGTACGGTGGGGGCTTCATCGGTCTTCTCCGGCCGGAGCTGTACCGGCGGATGCTCGCCGCCATGCCCGCCGGCGTCCTGCAGACGAACGTCGAGGTGGCGAGCGTCGAGGACCGCGGCGACCGCGTGAGAGTGTCCCTCGGCGACGGCTCGGTCATCGACGCCGGCGTCCTGGTCGGAGCCGACGGGATCGACTCGATGATCAGGACGCAGCTGTGGGGACCCAGCGAGAGGCGTGAGCACAAGCTCCACATCATCGGCGGCTACACCTTCGCCGACGTCCCCGGCGTCGAACGCGGCGAGGTCGTCCTCACCCACGACCGTTCGGTGCAGGGGACCTACTCCTCGATCCGCGACGACGGTCGCGACGGCATCCAGTGGTGGGTCCTGGAGGCGTGGGACCCCGCGGTCGCGCCTCCCGAAGACCTGAAGGCCCACGCACTTCGTCTCGCCGGCCGCTTCCCCGGCCCTCTGTCGGGTCTCGTCGCAGCGACCGATCCCGCGCACTTCCAGCGATGGCCGATCCGCGACCGGAAGCCACTGGCCCAGTGGTCGAAGGGTCGCGTCACCCTGGCCGGCGACGCCGCCCACGCCACGTCGCCCTACGCGGCGTACGGAGCGGGCATGTCGATCGGGGATGGCTACACCCTTGCTCAGGAGCTCACCGACGTCGATCTCTCCGACACGGCGTCCGTGACCGCAGCGCTGGCTCGCTACGACGGGCGACGCATCTCCCACACCACTTCCCAGGTGCAGCAGGCGTACGTCCTGGGCAAGGTCTTCCACCACGCTCCCGCTCCGCTGCGCCCGCTCCGCGATCTCATCCTGGACCGGACGCCGATGCTGCAGAAGCAGGTCGGTGAGATGAGTCCCGCCGAGATCGTCGCCCAGCTCGAAGAGATGGGAGCCGGTCTTGCCTCACGATGACGCCTCATCCGAAGGACGTCCCGCGCGGGCCGATGTCGTCATCGTCGGCACGGGCCCAGCCGGAGCCGCCGTCGCCCGCATCCTCAGCGAGCAGCGGCCCGATCTCATGATCATCCAGTTCGACGCGGGACCGATCGTCAGCGACCCACCCGGCGCCCATGTGAAGAACCTGTCCGAGGGCGATCGACGGACCGCGCAGCGGCGCTCCGAGGGGCCGGCCCCGGCGGCATCCGACATCAGCACCGACACGCTCGACGGCTACGCATCCCATGACGAGCGCATCGTGCGACCCGGGACCCACCTGCTCGCCGAGGGATACCGGCAGTCGGGCCAGGACGGCCTCCCTGCGCTGGCGTTCTCGACGAATGTCGGCGGGATGGGGGCCCACTGGACCTGTGCCTGCCCGCGACCGGGTGAGAGCGAGCGGATCGCGTTCCTCGACGACCTCGACGAGCTGCTCGACGAGGCCGACCGGCTTCTGGGGGTCTCGGCCGGCCTCATGGCGGACGCGCCTCTGGCCCATGAGGTGCGTGAGCGCCTCAGCCGCGGGCTGGACCACCGCCGGACTCGAGCGGTGGCGCCGATGCCTCTCGCCGTGCGCGAGGAGCCCGACGGAACGCTCTGGTGGTCGGGGTCGGACGTCGTCTTCGGGGAGGCGACGCGGAAGAATCCTCGGCATCGCCTGGTCGCCGAGACGGTCGTCACCGCTGTCCGCACCGAGAGCGGGCGCGTGCTCGGCGTGCGCGTCACCGATAGAGCGGCCGGCGAATCGTACGAGGTCGACGCCTCGATCGTCGTCGCCGCCGCCGACGCCTTCCGGACTCCGCAGCTGCTGTGGGCATCGGGGATCCGGCCGCCGGCCCTCGGCCGGTACCTGAACGATCAGCCTCAGGTCGTGCACGCCGTGAAACTCCGCGACGTCGCGCCGCAGTCGCTCGGCCCGGCCGGTGGCCCGATCGACGTGCTCAGCGGGGTCTCGTGGGTGCCCTTCACGGACGCCGAACCGTTCCATGGCCAGGTCATGCAGCTGGATGCCTCGCCCGTCCCCTACGAGGGTGAGATCCTGCCGGGCGAGGTCGTCGGACTGGGCTGGTTCTGCACCAAGGACATCCGAGCGGAGGACCGGGTCGAGTTCGACGCCGCGGCGGTCGACGAATTCGGGCTGCCCGCGATGCGGGTCTGGTACGAGCTCACCGAACAGGATCGCGACAGCATCGAGCGCGCGCGGCGCGCGATCGTCGACGTCGGCGACCTCCTCGGCGACGCGGTCTTCGGCGAGCCGCTCGAGTTCCCGCCGGGTGCGTCGCTGCATTACCAGGGAACGACCCGGATGGGCGAGGTGGACGACGGCACGAGCGTCTGCGACCCCGACGCCCAGGTATGGGGGATCACGGGACTCTACGTCGCCGGGAACGGCGTCATCCCGACCGCGACCGCCTGCAATCCGACCCTCACGACGGTCGCCCTCGCCGTCCGCGCCGCGCGCGCCATCGCGGCCAGGGCGGATAAGACCGTGCTCACCGAACAGACTCAGGACCTGTCACATGCTTGAACGCGAGATCATCCAGAACCGTGGCGTCGAGAACGTCGTAGAAGGCGGCGAGGTCACCGGGTTCCGGTTCCTCGTCCGCATGCCCAACTATCGCGGCGTCTTCGCCCGTCTGATCGACGGCATCGAGGTGCGCGTCGGTGACCTCACCTGGCCTCGGGAGGTGCCGCTGTGGACCCTCGGCGGGACGCAGTACACGCTGGCCGAGCTCAAAGCGGCGCACCTCGACGTCCACTGGGACCTCGACGAGCCCGCTGTGATCACGATCCCCCATGCCGGCGGGCTGGCCCCCGGCATCCATGACATCGACGTGGAGATCGCCATCCACGCGCCCTACTTCCCGCCGCCCTTCCGGCCGTCCCTGTTCCCCTCCGCACGAAAGGTCACGGTGATCGCGTGAACGCGCCCTCCCTGAAGTACGGCGTCTCGCTGTACAGCTACACCGGCGACATGAACACCGTGCTCACCCTGGACGACGCCATGGCCGAGATCGCCTCCGTCGGCGCGGCGGGGATCGAGATCCTCGGTGAGTCGAACGTGCCGCGCTATCCCGAGCCCGCCCCGGCCTGGATCGACCAGTGGCATGGACTGCTGGATCGACATGGCCTCGAGCCGACGAACTACTGCTCCTGGGTCGACATCGGCCACACCGGCGGTCCCGACCTCACGACCGAAGAGGGCGTCGCGGTGCTCCGCCGCGACATCGAACTCGCCGCGACATTGGGCTTCACCACGATCCGGCCCAAGTTCGGGGTGGTCAGCATGGAACTCGACCCCCACCCTGCCTGGGAGCCCATCGTCGAAGCGAACCTGGATCTCGCCGCAGACCACGGCGTCGTCATCTGCCCCGAGATCCACGCGCCGACGCCCATCAAGCATCGCGTCGTCGACGACTACATCGCCTTCATCGAACGCACGGGTTCGCCGAACTTCCGTCTGATGATCGACACCGGCATCTTCCAGCGCGAGGCGTCGACCGCCGTGCAGCCCGGGGTGAGCGAGGAGGGACACAAGGGAGGATGGATGACGCCGCTCGCCGTCCCGATGAGCGACCTCGTCGACGTGCTTCCCTACGTCGGGTTCATCCAGGCGAAGTTCTTCGACATCGACGACGACCTCGTGGACCCGCAGATCCCCTGGCGCGAGATCGTCGAGACCCTGGTGACCCACGGCTACGACGGATGGCTTTCGAGCGAGTACGAGGGGGAGCGCATCCCCTATCGCGGGCAGGAGCAGGTGCGACGTCAGCACGCGCTGCTCCGGTCGCTCGAGGCCGAGGTGCGGGCGGACACCGGATCCGCCCAGGGAGGTCAGCGCCCCCGCACGTGATTCCACTGCAGAACGACGGGGCGCGCGTGCTCGAAGCCGAGCTCGTTCACCGCGGAGGTGCCGAGCCAGAAGTAGCGGCCGCCCGACGCGGTGAGCCCGAGCCAGGTGCCGGTCAGGGCGCGGATGAAGTGGGCGTGCGAGAACATCAGCACGTGCTCGCCACGCTCCAGACGCGGACGGATGTCGCCGAGCAGCGACTCCGCGCGCGCGGTGACCTCGGCGACGCTCTCACCCGGAGTCTCGCCGGAGGGCGCGCCATCGTCCCAGATCGACCAGGGGTGCCCGAGCTGAGCGATGATCTCCGGCGTCGTGAGTCCCTCGTAGGCGCCGTAGTCCCACTCGTGCAGGCGCGCGTCGGGCTCGGCGGCGGGGAAGCCGGCGTGCCGGGCGGTGTCGACGGCGCGTTGCAACGGGCTCGTCAGCACGAGCTCAAAGCGGCGGGTGGCGAGGAGGGTGCCCGCCAGCTCGGACTTGTAGACCCCGGTCTCGGTGAGCGGGATGTCGGTGAGCCCGGTGTGGCGACCGTTCTTGCTCCACTCGGTCTCGCCGTGCCGGACGAGGACCATGGTCCCCCGGGGTTCGGTGTTCGCGGTGCTCGTCACCCCCTCATCCTGCCGTGGCTCAGCCCTGGCCGGGAGGTCCGAGCGTTCCCCCGTCGGGCAGCTCAGGGCACTCCGCCGCCTCGGTCAGGGCGACGACCTCCGCGCGTACGGCGACACCGTCGGGCGTGCGGACGATCGTGTAGACGACACCCTCCTGCGCGCCGTCGGCGGGAATGTAGCCGACGGCGAGGTTGTCCAGCAGAGGGTCCTCCGCGTAG
Source organism: Microbacterium invictum (assembly GCF_034421375.1). Lineage (NCBI taxonomy): Bacteria > Bacillati > Actinomycetota > Actinomycetes > Micrococcales > Microbacteriaceae > Microbacterium > Microbacterium invictum. The sequence goes on from NZ_CP139779.1 coordinate 3,268,102, forward strand.
GGACCGATCGCCGTCGTCACGAGGTCGGCCGTCGGATGGGCCAGCAGCCAGTTCGCCGCCGCGGCGACCGTCGTGTCGGGGATGGTCCAGAAACCCTCGAGCTCTTCGATCGGGGTGCAGGGCCAGCCGGTGAAGGAGAAGAACTCCCCCGCGCCGTCGTCCGCGGGCACGGCTCCGGGTGGAAGGGCGGCAGCCTCGAGCCACGCCTCGGCCTGGGCACGTGCGGCAGGGTCACCCGTCGCAGGGGACGGAGTCTCCGGCGGGTCGGGCGACGCTCCCGAGCACGCCGTGAGCGCGGCGGCGCACAGGATCACGACGAGCGCGCGGGGTGACCGACTCGGCATGCGCCCACCGTAACCCGGTCAGCGCGGGTGCAGCCCCGCAGCGCGGTAGACGTCGTCGACGAGCTCCATCGTCCGCACCGCGTCGGCGGCGCGGAACGGCGATGGCCCGTCGGGCAGCGTCTCGACGAGATGCCGCAGCTGCGCCGCATAACTCGACTCCGTCACGTCGGCCTTCTCGTCGATGAGGATGTCGTCGTCCGCCGTGACGCAAAGCGTCGCGCCCCACTGGGGGACGATGACGCTCGTCGCGTGCAGCGTCGCCGTGGAGCCCACGACGTGCAGGTGCATCCGCCCCTCGTCATCGCCGAGGAACGACGCGCGGACCCGGGCCGTCCCGCCCCGATCGAAGGCCAGCACGAAGTCGGTCTCGAGATCGACGCGCGGGTCGGCGTCGTACCGTCGCGCCATCGACGAGACCACCTCGGCGTCGCCCCATGCGGCGCGGAGAAGGTCGATGGCGTAGCAGCCGACATCCATGACCGCCCCGCCGCCGAGATCGCCGTCGAGGCGGATGTTGCCCGGCTTCACCACGAAATGAGGGATGCTGAAATCGACCTCGATGTCCTCGATCTCTCCGAGAACGCCCGAGGCGAGCACCTCCAGAAGCCGACGGGTGAAGGAATGGAGCCGGTAGTGGAATCCCACGAACGCCGCGCGCCCTGCCTCGTCCGCCGCCTCGGCGATGCGGCGCGCATCAGCGCCGTTGGCGGAGAGTGGCTTCTCGCAGAGCACGTGTGTGCCGGCGCGGAGCGCCGCCGTCGCCCACTCGGCGTGGACGGCAGGCGGAAGCGCCACGTAGATCAGATCCACCTCGGGATTCGCCATGACGTCGGCGTAGCTTCCGGCCGCCGCGATGCCGAAGCGGTCGGCGAAGGCGCGCGCACGCTCCGGGTCCCGGGATCCGACAGCGACGACCTCGACGCCGTCGATGGATGCCGCAGGCTCTGCCATCGCCCGTTCGGCGATTCCGCCCGAACCGAAGATCCCCACTCGCAGGGGCATGGTCACCGCGTTCACCCCTCGCGGTTGTAGTACGGCCAGGGGAGGAAGCGGCGCTCACCACGGCGATCGGGGCCCTCGAGGCCGACCTCGCCGGTGGCCGCCCATTCGACGCCGCGCGGGAACATGCGGATGAACTCGATGCGGCGGAACGTGTCGATGTCATGGCCGATCGTGATGGTGAACGAGCGGCCGGTGCCGTACTCGTTGATCCACGCGATCGGCTGGTCGGTGTTCATGCCGTTGAGCGCAGCGATCCCCCCCTCGGGGATCTCGACCGGGTAGTGCGACATGGGCCACATCGGCGCCTTCTCGTAGGCCTCCAGGTCGTCGAAGGTCGTCAGCAGCACCTGCGCGCCCTCGTAGAGGTCGACGCCGGTGAGGATGTCGTCGCCGGTCACCGTCCAGCGCGCGCTGATGCCCTCCGTGATCGGATGCCGCGGCTCGACCGTGTCGAGCTGCGCCTCTCCCCACGGGCGCGGCCGAAGCCCCGTCTCGTAGGCGCTGAGCTTCGCGCCCCGCATGACGTTGTACTCCTCGGGGTATCCCCAGCGATCCTCCTGCGCAGCGGAGCCGTGGAACCAGACGATGCCCTTGCCGTCGTCGTGCACGAACTTCAGGATCGCGGCATCCGTTTCGGGTCCGAACCCGACGGCCTCTTCGAAGAAGCCGTCACGGCCCTCGAAGACGACGATCAGCACGTCGTACTTGTCGATGATGTCGGCGCCGAGGCCCCGCGGGTCCTCCACCACACGGACCCGGAAGCGTCCGGTGTCTTCGAGGAGGGTGGTGATCCACTGATTGTGCAGCCGGAAGCTGCGGTGCTCGTTGTCATGCTCGCGGGTCATATGTCCCGAGAGGATCAGAACGTCGAGGATGTCGGTCACGTCTCAGTCGGCCTTGGTGGAGAAGGCGGCGTCGAACGCCGCGGCGGGCGGGGTGATCGCGTTGAGTGTGCGGACGAAGGCAAGAGCTTCGGGCGCTCCGGCGAGACGGTCCATGCCGGCGTCCTCCCACTCGACGCTGGTGGGTCCGGTGTAGCCGATGGCGTTGAGCGCGCGGAACAGCGGCTCCCACGGCACCTGGCCGTGGGCGGTGGACACGAATGTCCACCCGCGGCGAGGGTTCGCCCATCCCAGGTGCGAGCCGAGCACGCCGTTGCGCCCGTCCAGGTTGGTGATGGATTCCTTCACGTGCACGTGGAAGATGTGATCGGCGAAGTCGAGGACGAACGCCACCGGATCCAGCTGCTGCCACATGAAGTGCGACGGGTCGAAGTTCAGCCCGAAGCTCTTGCGGTGGCCGATCGCCTCAAGCGTCCGCTTGGCCGTCCAGTAGTCGTAGGCGATCTCGGACGGGTGCACCTCGAGCCCGAAGCGCACGCCCTCCTCCTCGAACACGTCGAGGATCGGGTTCCAGCGGTCGGCAAAATCCTGGTAGCCGGCGTCGATCCACTCGTCCGACGCGGGCGGGAACATCGCGACCGCTTTCCAGATGGATGACCCGGTGAAGCCGTTCACCTGCGTCACACCCAGCTTCGCCGCCATCCGCGCGGTGTCCTTGAGGTCCTCCGCGGCCCGCTGACGCACCCCCTCGGGATCGCCATCGCCCCAGACACGGTCGGACAGGATGTCACGGTGCCGCTGGTCGATCGGGTCATCGCACACTGCCTGACCGGTGAGGTGATTCGAGATCGCCCACACCTTCAACCCGTTGCGCTCCAGAATGTCCTTCCGCGACTGCACGTACTCCGCGTCATCCCACCGCGCCACATCCAGATGATCGCCCCAGCACGCGATCTCCAGACCGTCGTACCCCCACTCGCCCGCCAGGCGCGCCACTTCCTCGAACGGAAGATCCGCCCACTGGCCGGTGAAAAGAGTGATCGGTCGGGTCATTTCAGTCTCCTTTGTTTCACGGGTCGTTGAGCGAGGGAGCGAAGCGACCGAGACGAAACGCCTCGGCGCCGCGCGCATCAGACCGGTTCCGGGCGTTTCGACTCGCTGCGCTCGCTCAACGACCGAGGGCTGCGTTCGCTCAACGACTGGGGGTGAGGACGTTCGCGGCCACCGGCGTCCAGGCGGCGTCGTTCTCGCTCGATCGCTCGACGGCGTCGAGCACCCGCTGGACGCTCAGGCCCTCGGCGAACGTCGGGTGGGGCTCCTTGCCCGCGGCGATCGCGGTGACGAGGTCGACGACCTGGTGGCTGAAGCCGTGCTCGTACCCGAGCATGTGCCCCGCCGGCCACCAGGCGGACACGTAGGGGTGGACGGACTCGGTGACGAGGATCTGGGTGAACCCCTGCCGCCCCTCGGGTGCTGTGCGGTCGTAGAAGCGCAGGCTGTTGAGGTCTTCGAGGTCGAACGCCAGCGCGCCCCGGTCGCCCGAGACCTCGAGGGTCAGGGCGTTCTTCCGACCCGTCGCGAAACGCGAGGCCTCGAACGAGGCCAGCGACCCGCCGGCGAGCCGGCCCGTGAAGATCGCGAGGTCGTCGACCGTCACCGTGCCGGTGCCGGCACCGGCCTCGCCGCTGAGCCCCGAGCCTGCGGCCTGCAGCGGCCGCTCGGTCACGATCGTCTCGAGCGTGCCGCTGACGCGCTCCACCGTCTGCCCGGTGACGAACTGGGTCATGTCGATGATGTGGGCACCGATATCGCCGAGCGCACCCGAGCCGGCGTGCTCCTTCTGCAGACGCCACGCCAGCGGCATCGCCGGGTCGACGAGCCAGTCCTGCCGATAGGCCGCTCGCACCTGCTGCACGGTGCCGACGGCACCTTCGGCGATCATGTCGCGCATCAGCGTGACCGCGGGAACCCGCCGGTAGGTGAACCCCACCATGGCGCGCACCCCTCGCGCGGACGCGCGCTCCGCGGCATCCGCCATCGCCTCCGCCTCGGCCACCGTGTTGGCCAGCGGCTTCTCGCAGAGCACGTGCTTACCTGCCTCGAGGGCGGCGATCGCGATCTCGGCGTGCGAGTCGCCGGGCGTGACGATGTCGACGATGTCGATGTCGTCCCGGGCGATGACCTCCCGCCAGTCGGTCGCCGACTCCTGCCAGCCCCACTGCGCCGCGGCATCCGCCACCGCCTGCGCGTTACGTCCGACGAGGACCGCCATCTCGACGGCCTCGGGGAGCGAGAACACGCGCGGCGCCTGGCGCCAGCCGACCGAGTGCGCCGCGCCCATGAAGCCGTAGCCGATCATCGCGACGCGCAGCGGGCGTGTCATGCGAGCACCAGCTCCCGCTCCACCGGCACACGGTTGGTCACATACCGGCCCGGTCCGCCGTCCACGCCCGGCATGATCTGCATGTACAGCAGGCGCATCGTGAGCACGACCCCGACGGTGATCTTCTCACCGGCGGCCGGCGGGTCATCGAGGCGGATGCGGACGTCGGGGCGCTCGGCGACGAACCAGAGGGTGTCCCACTGCTCGGGGAGCTCCTCGATGCGGTACTCGCGTCCTTCGAGAACGAAGCTCAGGTCCTCCTTCGGGACCTCCACACCGTTGACCGTCGCCGCGACATCGTCGACGGCCGACAGCCACAGGCTCCGGTACCAGGGGATCTGCAGAGAGACGGCCAGGCCGTCGTCGGTGCGACGGACGTCGTCGTCACGGAAGAGCGAGTCGTGCGTTGCCATGGTCGTTCCTCAGGCGTAGGTGTCGGTGAAGGTGTCGTGCGGAACCGGCGGCGCCGGCTCGAGCTTCTGCACCGTCTCGGGGCTGTAGGGGTGGTTGGTCGACGGCACGGGCTCATCGGCGGGGGGCATGAAGACGGGCTTGCCGTCGTCGCCGAAGTACATGAGGTCGAGGTCGAACGCGCCCTGGTTCTTCAGGCCGAAGCTCACCCAGTTCTCTTCGAAGGGCGCGCGGGCGAGCTCGTAACAGCGGAACTTCCAGAACCTCCACTCGCCGTCCTGCTTGAGGAAGTCGATCGCGTACTTGCACCACACCCAGTGGGCCCAGACCTTCTTGCCGAGTACCTCCTCGGGCGAGTACATGTCGGGAAAGGCCTCGGCGACCTTCGGGTCGGTCAGGCCCGACTCGGTGCCGGCCATCATCCACACGCCCTTGGCGGTCCTCCCGTCGGCGGCCACTTCGATGACGGGGGTCGTCGTGGCGTGCAGGATGAGCTTGCCCTCGGGGTGGGGGCGTCCGCGGTGATAGTCGGTGACGCTCTTCCACGTCGTGTACTGGCCGGCGTTGGTGTACCGGGCGCGGATGCCCTCCGTACCTTCCTTCACCCACAGCGGGATGATCTGCTCGTCCTCGAAGGCGTTGTGCAGGTACATGTAGCGGTTGAAGAGGTTCTCGACCTGTCCGCGGTCCTCCGCGCGCTGGGCGAGGGCACGGGCGGCAGAGACCTCTTCGCGGAGCGCCGTGAGCTGGGACTGCAGCTCGGCGAGTGAGAGGTCGGTGGCGGTTGCGGTGTCAGACATTCGCGGTCTCCTTCGACTGCTCGGCGACGGTGTCTTCGATCGCCTTGCGCATGAGCGCGTGCTGCTTCTTCACGAGGTCGATGGGGTCGGCCTCGCCGAGGTCCTGGAAGGCGTGGCCCTCCCACTCGCTGGAGAGATACCCCTGGTAGCCGCCCACGACGAACTGCTTCACGATGCGCGGGATGTCCATCGCCGGCTCTTCGCCGTCGGCGCCGATGTCGTAGAACTTGGCATGCACGTGGAACATCTGCGGCATGATGTCCAGCCACTCCTCCGGCGGCACGAGTCCGTGCATGTTGAAGGCGAGCCGAGTGAACGGGCCGAAGGTGAGCGGGTCGACGCCCTCGCCGACGAGGTAGTCCTCGAACTTCTGGTTGCGCACGTGCATGGGGGTCGGCTCGTGCCAGATCTCGTCCATGACGGGGAAGTGCTTCTCGTCCATCCCCATGCGCGCGAGCGTGGTCAGCAGCGTCGGCGAGAGCGAGTGCATCGTCGAGGAGAAGTCGGCGGTGAACCCGAGGCGCTCGGATTGCAGCTCGTCGTACATCTCGCGCATCTGCAGCACCTGGGGGTTGTTCGGACCCGACGGCGCGTGGATCTCGTACCCGAGGTACTGGTCGTACTTCTCGGCGAGCGGCAGGAGGCCGCGCAGCAGTTCCTTGCCGTGCGAGCGGATCACGACCTTCTTGAATCCGAGCGTGTAGGCGGTCTTCAGCTGCCGAGCGAGGAAGTCGTGCTCCTCGTCCGGTGTCATGTCGCGGTCCTTGCGGCGCCCCATGTCGAGGTTCGTCCCGATCGCACTCGCCTCGAGTCCGTACTTCTCGAGCGAGTCGAACCAGAGCTTCACGAAGTCCTGGTCGACGTCGGGGTAGGTGCGCAGCAGCTGCGCGATGTTGAACTCCACGCCCGGGCCGATCCCGAAGTCGTGCACCGCCTTGATGAGCGTCTCGGGGGTGAAGAGGCCGGCAGCGAACTCGCTCGTCATGGAGTAGAGGGTCGTGCCGAGCTTGATGCCGGTTCCGGCGATGCCGTCGCTCATGCGGATGCTCCTTCGGTGGTGGGAAGCCAGGCCGCGAGCTGAGACCTCGCCTCGGTGAGATCGGTGGTCATGCGAGACCCCGCGTCGGCTGCGGCGGAGCGTTGCACGGCCTGCTCGTCGCGGATGATGTCGAACGGGCTCTGCCAGGAGTTCCAGTGCCAGCCCTCGTACTCGCTGGAGATCGCGCCGTTGTAGCCGTTCTCCACCAGCAGTCGGATCAGGTCGCGCACCGGAACGGACGGTTCCTCGTGATCCTCGTCGATCCCGAAGAACTTCCCGTGCACATGGCGGATCCAGGGGAAGATCTCGAGCCAGTCATCCACTCGTGCCGGTCCGAAGAGGCCGGTGGCGTTGATGCCCATGTCGATCCCGAGGTCCGGGCGACCGTGCTGCGCGGCCAACCCGATGAAGCGGCCGAAGCGCTGGCCGTGCTCCGCCTGGTCGGCGGGCGGGCCCTGCCGGTAGAACTCCTCCCAGAGCCCTGTGGCGGCAGCCAGCAACTCCTCCGACGCGCCGCGGCGCCGATAGGCCTCGATCAGCGAGGGCGCGAAGCCCGACACCGTCGCGCCCCAGTCCATCGTGAAGCCGAGGAACGGCGACCCGACCTTCTCGTATCGGTCGCGGAGCGCCAGGATGCGCGGGTGCGACGCGTACTGGTCGGCGTGCACCTCGAGCGCGAGCGTGACGCCGTATTCCTCCGCAATGGGGGCGAGGGCCTCCATCGAATCGGGCGTGATCGAGATCTGCACGCGCGCAATGGGGAAGCCGAGCTTGGCCGCGGCGGCGATCTGCCGGCGCATGTACTCCAGCAGCTCGTCCTGAGTGAGAAGGCGATCCCGGTGGATGCCGATGTCGGCGTTCACCGCGAGCGAGGTCTGCATGAGCCCGACCTCGGCGACGAGGTCGGTGAACCAGCCGGCGAAGTGGTCGTCGATCTCAGGGAAGCCGCGGAAGCTCGAGAAGCCGATGACCTCCAGGCCCGGGCCGAAACCCTCGGCCGCGGTCTTGCGGATGAGCTGCTCGAGGTCGTACTCGCGACCGTGGAAGGCGCGGGTGAAGCTGTAGAGCGTGACGCCCTGAATGGGGGTGCCGAGAGTGGTCATGCCGCGACCGCCTTCCGTACGGACATCGTCTTGGTGTCCTTCTCTTCGATATGCAGCACTTCGTCGGCGCCGATGACGATGTAGGGGATGTACAGCACGAGCTCTACCCCGACCGTGTGCTCGCCCTCATCTGTCACGGCGATCTCGCCGGAGAGCACCGCGGAGTCGGTGGGGAACCACCACTGCTCCGTGTTCGGCGCGAGCTCCGCGAAGGTGAAGGTCTTGCCGTTCATCTCCCAGCGGAGCGACTCGGTCGGAGCCTCGACGCCGTCGAGAGTGAGCCTGGCTCCGGCGATGCACGAGGCCGGCAGGGCGCGGTACCACGGCAGACGGACCTCCACCGAGGTGCGGATGCCGTCGGTCGTGAGTGTGCCCTGTTCGATGATGCGGTCGGGGATCATCGTGGCCTCCTTGCCTCGGCGCTGGACGCCGTGCACGTCTTTGTCATGATTCCTGCATTCTATTGTCTTTTTCCCGCATAAGCAAGAATTCGGTGTCGAGGCGCCGCGCGATGCTGCGCGCGCCGGCCACTGCGAGGGCGACCGAGGTCAGCGTCGGGTTGCACGCCGTCGCGGTCGGGATGACACCGTTTCCCGCCACGAACAGGCCTTCGACGCCCCAGACCTGACTGTCGGGACCGCAGACGCTCGTGCCGTCATCCGTCGGACCCATGCGCGTCGTGCCCTGATAGTGCAGCGACGAACCGAGCGGCAGGGTGAAGGGACGACTGTCCAACGGGTCTCCGATGGCCTCCCCCAGCCGCACGATCTCGACACGGGCCCGCTCCATGACGTCGTGGTCGCGCTCGGTGAGCCGGTAGTGGATCCGCGGGGCCGGCATGCCGTATCCGTCGCTGGCCTCGTCGGCGAAGTCGACGCGGTCATCCGCCTGCAGGTCCTTCGCGCAGAAGAGCCCGAGGCCCACGATCGACCCCGGAACGACGGGGTCGTCTTCGGCGAGCGGGATCGGCGAGGCATCCAGCTGCATGATCTGCCCGTGGAAGGGAATGTCGTCGGTGAAGGGCACCCAGCTGACCCCGCTGTACTCCGCAAGCCCCGTGGTCGGCGCGTCGGCACCCAGGGTCTCGACACCGCGCAGACGCGAGGCGAAGACGATCTGCGCCTGGTCGTTGAGGTAGCGCCCGAGGGCCTGAGGACGGATGCCCGAGGCCCACAGCAGCTGCGGGGTGCGCAGCGCGTCGGCGGCCACCACCACGAAGCGGGCTTTCACCTCGTGCGTCTCGTCGGTGCGGAGGTCCCGCACCCGGATGCCGACGACTCGGTCGCCCTCCGTGAGCACCCGGGTGACGAGTGAGGAGTCGAACAGCGCGAAGCCGGGATTGTCACGGGTGACCTCGCCCAGCACGACGTCCGATCCCGACCACACGAGTCGGCCGTCGTCGCGGCGGTGGGCGGCCAGCGGCATGCGCTGAACCCGGGTCTCGGCGGTGCGGCCCTCGTCGACGGCCACCGCGAGACGCTCGCGCACGATCGCGCCGAACGGCGCGGCATCGAAGGCGTCGGTGGTGACCCCCAGCAGGCGCTCCGCCTCGGCCAGCAGATCGTCGAGGCCGGGGAGGAAGGCGATGCGTTCGCTGCCGCCGGGTCTCGGGCAGGCACCGGTCCAGTGGGCCGCCATCCCGCCGACGTTGCTCGACATCGCCGCCACCGGCATCCCGTCCTCGCCCTCGAAGCGGAAGCCGTCTTCGAGGAGGAAGGTGCCCGGTCGCGCAGCACGGACGCCCGCTTTGGCCTGCCCGGGGTTGGCGACTTTCTCGCCCCGCGCACCAGGCCCCTCCGAGGCCGCCTGCGCGCGGGCGCGCGCCTCGGGGTCGGCGATGTTCTTCACGTGCGCGCCCGGCGGGTCGGACACGGTCGGTCCGACCTCGAACATCGCGATGGTGGTTCCCGGCGCCTCCTCGCTGAGGATGCGCGCGTATGCCGCGCCCGTCGGGCCGCTGCCGACGATGGCGACGTCGACCTCCGAGGGGTACCGCGTCATGCCGTTGCCGCCAGGTCTCGGATGAGGGCGACGGACGCCGCGGACGCGACGGTGGGGTAGTACTCCAGGCCGATCGGGCCGTCGTATCCCGACGCGCGCAGGATGCCGAGGCGCTCGGCCCAGTCGAGGGAGCCGGCGCCGGGCTCGCCTCGTCCGGGGGCGTCCGCCAGCTGCACGTAGGCCACGAGGTCGCCCGCGTTCGCGAGCTCCGCGGCCATGTCCTCGCCCTCCACGGCCGAGTGGTAGATGTCGTACAGCACGCCGAAGAAGGGCGAGTCGACGCCCCGGGCGACGTACACCGCCTCGGCGGTGCGGTCCAGCAGCGAACCGGGATGATCGACGCGGACATTCACCGGCTCGAGCGCGAGGGTGATCCCCGACCCGTCGATCTGGGCGATCGCCTTCTGGTAGATCTCGATGAGCTTGTCCAGCTGCACCTGGCGCTTCCATCCGCCGAACCCGGTGCCGCTGCCCACGACGATGCGCGGGCAACCCAGATCCTGAGCGATGGCAACACCCTCGTCGAGCTTGCGGAAGAACTCCGAGTGGTCCCACGGCGGGATCATGAACTGGGTCCGGGGCTCGGACAGCTGCGCAGTGAGCTGCGTGCCGGTCTCCTCCAGAGCCGCCTTCAGCGCCGGCAGGTCCTTCGGCTGCGCCGGGGCGTCAGCGCCGGTGGGGCCCCACATCTCCACCGCGGTGAACCCGGCGCCGGCAGCGGCGCGGACGCGGTCGTGGTAGTCGCCGGCCTCGGTGAAGAGGAGTTCGATGTTGGGTGCCAGTTGGTACATGACGTCTCCGATGTCGGTGTTGATGAACGAGGTGGGCGACGTGCAGCGGGCGTCCACCCTCTGCTCGACGATCCGGCCGCCCCCGAATCGGTGCGGGCCTCAGCCCTTCAGCCCTCCCGCGAAGCCCTGGATGAAGCGCTTCTGGGCGAACATGTAGAACGCCAGGATCGGGATCATCGAGATGATCACGACGGCGAAGATCTTGTTCCACGCCGAGACCAGACCGCCCACGTACGTGTACATGGCCACCGGGAGCGTCTGAGTGGTGGTGCCGCCGAGGAAGATCAGCGAGTTGAAGAAGTCGTTCCAGATGATGAGGCCGGTCAGGATCGCCACCGTGCCGGTCGCGGGCGCCATGAGCGGCAGCACCACCCGGAAGAAGGCCTGGGTGGGCGAGGCGCCGTCGATGACGGCCGCCTCCTCGTACTCGGTCGAAAGTCCCCGGAAGAAGCTGGCGTAGAGGAAGACCGACAGCGGCAGGAGGATTCCCGTCCACAGCAGGACCATGCCGATCACCGACCCGGTGAGACCGACGCTGCGGGCGCCGATGTACAGGGGAACCGTGCCCAGCTGCGCGGGGAGGATGATCGCGATCAGCACGAGGTAGTAGGTCAGGGTCGTCCACGTGCGCGTGCGTCGGGCGATGACGTAGGCCGAGACCGATCCGAAGAGCACGAGCAGGAAGATCGAGCCCGCCGTGATGAGGGCGCTGTTGACGATACTGAGGGGGATGCTGTTGCGCCCGGTCGTGGTGAGCACCTCGACGAAGGCGCCGATCGTCGGCGCGGTCGGTGGCGCGACGGCGCTGGAGGTCAGGGCCTCCTGGTCGGACTTCAGCGAGGTCATGATGAGGATCCAGAAGGGGAGGAGCCCGAGGAGGGTCACCACCCAGACGAAGACCTCGCGCACCGCGGTGAGCTTGGTGTAGCGGAACATGTCTCAGGCCTTTCCGACCGAGCGGTCGCGGGTGAGCCACTGCTGGAAGATGGCGAAGACGAGGATGATGACGGTGAGGACGAGTGCGAGGGCCGACCCGAACCCGAACTGACCGAGCGAGAACGCCTGCTTGTACACCTGGGTGGCGAGGGTCTCGGTGACCCCCGCCGGACCGCCGCCGGTGAGGGCGAGGATCTGGTCGAACACCCGGAGTCCCTGGATGATGCCGAGGGTCGTCGCGATCGCGATCGAGGGACGGATGGCCGGCGCCACGACGTGCCAGAAGCGCTGCCAGAGGTTCGCCCCGTCGAGGGCCGCCGCCTCTTCGACCTCGACCGGCACCGACGCGAGCCCGGCGAGGTAGATGACCATCGTGAAGCCGGTCTGCTGCCAGACGATGACGATGAGGATCGCCCAGATCGAGAAGGTGGGGTCGGCCAGCCAGACCTTCTGGAAGGACTGCAGGCCGATGAGCCCGAGGAAGTCGTTGAGCGGTCCGTCGAACTGGAAGATGAACTTCCACACGTACGACACCGCCAGCGGGCTGAGGACGACCGGCATGAACAGAAGGGTCCGCAGAATGTAGCGGGTCTTCAGCATGCGGTTGATGGCGAGGGCGTATAGGAGCCCCAGGACGTTCGTCAGCACGACCGAGCCGATCGCGAGGAACAGCGTGTTCCAGACGGAGCCGAGCAGGAGCGGGTCGCTGAAGATCCGGACGAAGTTGTCGACGCCGATGAACTGCCAGTCACCCAGTCCCGTCCAGTCGGTGAAGGCGAAGAAGCCGCCCGTGAGGGTGGCGACGTAGTGCACGCCGATCACGAGGACGATGGCCGGGAGCGCCCACCACCAGTGGCCGTAGCTGATGAGCGCCCGGCGGCCCTTGATCCGGGTGCTCGCTCGGCGGTTCTTCGGCGGCACGGTCACCGCCCGGGTGCTCTGGTCGTCCTGCATCGTCGCTGTCATTCGCCCTGACCTCGTCGTCGTCTGCACGCCCGCGGCAGTTCGGGGCGCTCTGAGTTCAGGATCACACGCTTGCGTCGAAACCGCACATTAGTCTTTGCGATATCGGATATAAGTGGGCGCGAGGCGCCGGAGGGTGCCGCCGAGGCCCGACACGATGGCAGGATCGGCGCGTGCTCCCGCCCGCCGACGATGCCGTCGCCCGCCTCCGCCGGGTCTTCCTCGACCCACCCGACGAGGCTCGCCCGCGCGTCTGGTGGCACTGGATGGACGGGAACGTCGACATCCCGGGGCTTCGTGCCGACCTCGACTGGTTGCACGAGGTGGGGATCCGAGGGGTGCAGATCTTCGACGGTGGCATGGGCCTCCCGCTCGTCGTTCCCGCACCGGTGCGGCCCGGAACCCGCGCGTGGGACGACGCGATGACCGCAGCGACCTCGCACGCCCGCGCACTCGGTCTCGAGGTCGCCGTCACGACGTCATCGGGGTGGAGCGCCTCGGGCGGGCCCTGGGTGGCGCCGGCCGACGCGATGAAGAAGGTCGTGTGGTCGGACGCGACCCTCGTGGGCGGCGCGCGAATCCGACTCCCCCTCCCGCCGCTCCCCACCGCGGTGGGCGCCTACCAGGATGTGGGAGAGGATGACCCCGCGCGACGGTTCACGGCGCAATGGCGGGTCGTCGGGGTGCCGGACGATCCCGCGCGCCGCCCGCTGGAGCCCGACGACGTCGAATGCGTCCCCGACGGCGAAGGTTCGCCGTCGACCCTCACCGACGGCTCGTTCGCCGCCGGCCTCCGGCTCCCCCGCGACCCCGATCGCCCCTCGGAGGCGACCGTCCTCCAACGATTCGCCGAGCCGGTCACGGTGCGCTCCGTCGTGGTGGGGCTTCCCGGCCCGCGCGGTTTCGGAGCCGCGCCGCCGGCGCGCGCATCGCTCGAGGCCGAGTCGGCGGATGGCGGCTGGGTCGAGGTGGCCGAGCTCGTCGACACGAAGGCTCCCGTGCGCTCGGCGTCCTTCGCCCCGGTGACCTCCCGCGCGTTCCGGCTGCGACTCGCCGGACTCCCGGCCTCCGCGGCGCTGCCACCGATGGCCGACGGGCTCGCGACACCGCCCGTGCTGCGCCCCGCCCGGAGGTTCGAGGTCACCGAGTTCGCGCTCTTCACGGCGTCGCGGGTGCACGCGGGCGAGGCGAAGGCGGGCTTCGGCGTGGCATCCGACTACTACGCCCTCGACTCGCCCGAGGCGACGGCCGGAGCGATCGATCCCGCGAGCGTGATCGACCTCACCGGTCACGTGCGCGGCGGCATCCTGGAGTGGACTCCGCCGCCCGGACGATGGCGGATCCTGCGGCTCGGGGCCTCGACGACCGCCGCGGTCAACGGCCCGGCACTCCCCGATGCGACGGGCCCCGAAGTCGACAAGCTCGACGCGAAGCGGGTGCGCACCTATCTCGACGCCCATCTGGCGCGATTCGCCGGGCCGGCCGAGGGATCGGTCTCGGCCCTCGTCAGCGACAGCATCGAGGCGGGGCTGCAGAACTGGACCGACGCCATCGCGGAGGAGTTCGCCGCGCGCCGTGGCTACGACCCGACGCCGTGGCTGCCCTGCCTCCTCGGCTGGGTGGTCGGCGACGCGGCGAGCGCCGACGGCTTCCTCTTCGACTACCGGCGGACTCTCGCCGAACTCCTCGCGGAGAATTACTACGGCACGCTCGCCGAGGTCGCGCATCGGCGCGCGTGGACCCTCTACGCCGAGGCCCTCGAAGATGGGCGTCCGCAGCTGGGCGATGACCTGGCCATGCGGGCGGGAGCCGACGTCCCCATGGGGGCGATGTGGACCTTCGCCCCCGAGAAGGGCCCGCGGCCGACGTACGTCGCCGATCTGCGGGGCGCCGCGTCGGTGGCGCACGTCTACGGGGCCGCGCGCACCGGGTCGGAGGCGTTCACCGCCTTCGAGGATCCGTGGACGGCGACGCCGGGGACCCTCAAGCACGTCGCGGATCTGCAGCTCACCCTCGGGGTCACCCGATTCTGCATCCACTCCTCTCCGCACCAGCCGTCCTCGGTGCCGGCCCCGGGCATGGCCCTGGCCCCGTTCCTCGGACAGACCTTCTCGCGGAGCGAGACGTGGGCCTCGATGGCCAGGCCCTGGATCGACTACCTGGCGCGATGCTCCACGCTGCTCGCCGAGGGCGAGCCGGTCGTGGACATCGCGGTGTTCGTGGGCGAGGAGGCACCGGTGACCGGGCTCTTCGGCGACGAGCCGGATGACTCGGTGCCGCCGGGGTACGGGTTCGACTACGTCGGCGCCGATGCCCTCGAGCAGGTCCTCGACGTGGCGGAGGGGCGCGTCACCGCGCGCGGTGCCTCGTATGCCGCCCTCGCCCTCGGCGGCTCCTCGCATCGGATGACCCTCCGCGCTCTGACGCACATCGAGCGCCTCCTCGCCGCCGGGGCGACCGTCATCGGACGGGCGCCGGAGTCGTCGCCGTCTCTCGGTGACGACCCCCGGGCCTTCGCCGCCGCCCGAGACCGGATCTGGGGGTCGGATCACGGCGGACGCCTCGTGGTGACATCCGATCTGGCTGGTGCCCTCCCGACGCTCGGGATCGCCCCCGCCGTCGACGTCGGCGACCCGTCCCTCCGCACCGTTTCGCGTCGGATCGACGGGCGCCTGGTGACCTTCGTCGCGAATCCCCGTGACACCCCCGCGAGCACGACGGTGTCGATGGGAGGCGCGGCCCGGATCGCCCGGTGGGACCCGGTGACGACCGTCGAGGTCGGGCTCGAGGCCGTATCGAGCGCCGAGCCGGGGGTCTTCGCCCTGGAGCTCGACCCCTTCGGATCCGCCTTCCTCGTCGCGGACGTCGCCGCCCCCGCGACCGCTGTCGGCGGGGAGCGGGTGGTCGGCCTCGCCGGCCCCTGGCGGTCCACGCTCCCCGGATTCGACCCGTGGGAGACCGCCGGTGAGCCCGCGATGTGGACGGGTGACCCCCGGCGGGCGGGGTTCTCGGGGGTGGGCGTGTACGACACGACGTTCACCCTCACCGAGACCGACCTCGCGGGGCGTGTGCGCCTGCAGTTCGCGCAGGTGCGCGACATCGCCGAGGTCGTCGTGGGGGGCGTGTCCGCCGGCGTGGTGTGGACGGCGCCGTGGCGGATCGATGTCACCGACCTCGTCCGCGCGGGCGAGAACCGGCTCGAGGTCCGGGTGGCGACGGGGTGGCGCAATCGGCTCGTCGCTGAGGCGCAGCTGCCGACCGGGCAGGTCTACGCGCCGATGGCGGGACTCTTCACATCCGACGCCGCATTCCGTCCGGCGGGTCTTGCGGGGCCGGTCTCCCTCGTTCTCGACGCCGATCGGCGGATCACCAGGACTATAGCCGTACATAAGCACTAGTTATGTCGAAAAGCGGCATATCGTGCCAGGCTGAGGGTGCGGCAGATCCGAAGCCGCGCCAGTCCTGCACTGGCGACAACGACGTCACGAAAGGTCGACATGTCACAGCATTCCGACATCCGGCGCCTCCGTTGGTCCCTCCTGGCAGTGAGCGCCGCCGGCGCCCTCGTCCTCGCGGGCTGCTCGGGCGGTACCGACAGCGGTGGGTCCGACAGCGGAGGCGACTCCGGCGACGACGCCTCGGCGAACTTCAGCCTGATGGTTGCCCAGGCCAACGATCAGGACGACTACTGGGCCGAGACCGCGGCCAAGTACACCGAGCAGACCGGTGTCGAGATCGAGGTCATCCCCTACCCCTCCGATGCCTACAACACCCAGGTCACCACGCAGCTGCAGGCCGGCAACGCCGCCGACATGATGATCCTCGCCCCCGGAACCGGGCAGCCGATCTCGGTCGTCAACCTCGCCGAAGCGGGCTTCCTCGAGCCGCTGAACGAGACCTCGGCGGGCACCATCCCCGCGGGAACCGAGGCGGAGTACTCCTTCGACGACAACGTCTACGCCCAGCCCGCCGCCCTCGTGCCCGTCGGATTCATCTACAACACCGCCGGGGGCGAAGAAGTCGGCATCGACAGCTACCCCGAGACCTACGAAGACCTGCTCGAGGCCTGCACCACCGCGCGCGACGGAGGCAAGAGCTTCACCGTGCTCGCCGGCAGCGTGCCGTTCAACACCGGCCTGTTCTCGATGCTGATCTCGGCGACGCGCGTGTACGCCGAGACCCCCGACTGGAACGAGCAGCGCGCCGCGGGCGACGTCACCTTCGCCGACAGCGGCTGGCGCGACGTGCTCGAGGACATCGTGGAGATGAACGACGGCGGCTGCTTCCAGGACGGCGTCGCCGGCGGCACGTTCGACTCGATCACGCAGGGCATCGGATCGCAGGCATCCCTCACCGCTGCGGTTCCCGGTTCCGCTGCCACCTCGATCGCGGCCGGCACCGGTCTCGACCTCACCGTGCAGGCCTTCCCGCCCGCCGACGGCGGGGACGCGTACACCCTCGCGTCCGCCAACTACGCGTGGGCCGTCAACGCCTCGGCCGACGACGCCGTCAAGTCCTCCGCACAGGAGTTCCTCGACTGGCTCGCCACCCCCGAGGAGTCGCAGGCCTTCGCCGACCTGTCGGGCTTCGTCCCGATCTCCGGTGCCACCGCCGACAACCTGCTGCCGATCTACGAGCCGGTCGGCGACCTGCTCGAGAACGGCGACTACGCGGGCCTGCCGAACGCCACCTGGCCGAACCCCGACGTCTACGACACCCTCGGCGTGGGTGTGCAGGGGCTCCTGACCGGCCAGAAGACGGTCGACCAGGTGCTCGATGAGATGGATGCCGCCTGGGGCGACTGACCCACGACACATCTGACGACACCGCCGCCCGGGTCCTCCTCCCGGGCGGCGGTTCTCGTCATCGGTCGAATGACAGCATCGCCGCGGCCGATATGACGTAGCCGGAACATCGAACGCATTGATACGCTGAGATCCCGCCCTCACCGGAAGGGTCACACCGCCGTGATCGATCAGATGCCGCTGTCCCGCCTCGACCTGAACCTGCTGGTCTCGCTCGACGCGCTCCTCACCGAGCGGAGCGTCACAAGGGCCGCTGAGCGACTGCACCTGAGCCAGCCGGCCCTCAGCGCCTCTCTCGCGCGCCTGCGCACCCACTTCGGCGACCCGATCCTCGCGCGGCGCGGGAACACCTACGAGCTGACCCCGTTCGCGGTGCGGCTGAGCGAGCACACGACGTCGGCGCTGGAGGCCGCGCGCCGGGTCTTCGAGTCCCAGGCCACCTGGTCGCCCGAGGAGTCCACCCGGGAGTTCTCGATCTACGGCTCCGACTACGGGTTCGTCACGGTCGGCAGCGTGGTGTCGCGCCTGGCCGCGGAGCGCGCGCCCGGCGTGCGCTTCCGCTTCATGCTGCACAATCCCACGATCGTGGATGATGCCGCCACGCGGCTGCGGTCGGTGGACGGCATGATCATCCCCCACGGGCCGATCTCGGATCATCCGTTCGTCGACCTCTGGCACGACGATTGGACGGCGCTCGTCGCCACCGGCAACGACGAGGTCGGAGACGAACTGACCCGCGGCCAGCTTGCCGACCTCCCCTGGGTGATGACCTATCAGACCCGGTCGGCGTTCACCTCGGCGGGCCGACAGGTGCAGCAGCTCGGGATCGAACCGCGCATCGAGGCGATCGTGGAGAGCTTCCTCGCGATGAGCCACTTCATCGCCGGCACGCGGCGCATCGGCATCATCCAGAAGGCCATCGCCCACCTCGCCACCCGCGCCGGGGGTGTGCGTGCCGTGGGGCTGCCGTTCGTCCCGACACCTCTGACCAATGCCCTGTGGTGGCATCCGGTCCACGGGCGCGACCCCGAGCACGGGTGGATGCGCGACCTCTTCGTCGAAGCCGGGCGGATCGTCGATTCCGGCGCGCACGTCGCGTCGATGCCCGAGGCGGTCGCGGTCGGCTGACCGCGGTTCGCCGTCCGCGCGTCAGTCGAGGCGCCGGTAGCGCAGGTCGCGGAAGCGGGCGGATGCCGCCCCGGCCACGTAGAGGGCAGGCCGGAGGCTCAGCAGGTCGCCGATCGTGTTGGCGTGGTAGCCGGAGGTCTCGTACCGGACGCCGTGCCGCACCCATTCACCGCCGGGCTCCCGCCACCAGCCGGTGACGACGTGATGGTCGTTCTGCAGGCGCAGCGACAGACGGCGCATCGCCGGCGCCGGCTCGCGCCAGTGCGTGCGGATGCCTCCGGAGTAGCTGCGCATCCCGTGGCCGTCGATACCCATGCCGCAGAAGAGCCGGCCGTTGAAGAACAGCAGCACCCCGGCCTCGCCGTCGCCGTCGAGCTCGACGTCGGCCTCCACCTGGTAGGCGTGGTCGCCGGTGACGAGCGCCAGGGGCGACGAATCGGCCGGCCCCGTCCCCTTCCCGTGGAGAACCAGCTGGTCGTCTTCCACGGTGAGTCGTCGGAACTCGCCGCGCGAGGGGGCATGGAAGTTCCATCGCTCTCCCAGCCGGAATCCGGTGATCTCCTCCGTCGCTCGCTCGGGTCGGCGCTGCGGCACCGCTTCCGCCGGCGCGGAGAGGGTGCCGCCGATATCCGAGGCGGGCGCCACGGGCCATCCGTCCTCCGTCCACGCGATCGGTTCGAGCAGAATCTGCCGACCCAGCGTGCGATAGCCGTTCTCGTAGCCGTGCGACACCATGTACCACTCGTCTCCCGGGCCCTCGAGGATCGTGGCGTGCCCCCGCGACCACCACTTCTCGTCGGCGCTCGTCGTCCGCGCGATCGGGTTGTGCGGGTGGTTCTCCCAGGGCCCGTTCACCGAGCGCGAACGCGCGACGATCACCATGTGGCCGGTGGGTGGCCCCGCCGTCCCGCCGACGGCGCTCACGAGGTAGAGCCAGCCGTCGCACCAGAACAGCTTCGGCCCCTCGAGGGCGTAGGCCTCGGTGACCCAGTCGTCCGGGTAGCGCCAGCCGTCGTAGACGTGCTCGAGGTCGCCGACGGTGGAAAGCCCGTCGTCCGTGAGCGCGATGCGCCGGATGCCGTTGACGAACAGGTACCGCGTGCCGTCCTCGCCGACCACGTGGCCGGGGTCGATCGCTCCCCGGATGCCGAGATCGATCGGCTCGGACCACGGACCCGCCATCGCCTCGGCGTGGATGACGAAGATCGACGGCTCGGTGAGTTCCGACCAGGGCGCGGGGATGAACGGGATGTAGATGAAGAACCGGCCGTCATGCTCGGCGATGTCGACGGCGAAGGTGTTGCCGATCGGCTCGGCGAGCGCGGACCCCTCGTACACCCAGTTCACGAGGTCGGTCGAACGGAACAGGAGGAGTCCGGGTGCCGCCTCGAAGGAGGAATAGGTCAGCCAGTACTCGTCGCCTACTCGGATGACGGCGGGGTCGGGCCGGTCTCCCCCGAGGATCGGGTTGGTGAAGGTCGTCATCGCGGCTCCGGCTCGGCTGCGTCGATCCACGCGGACACGACCGGCGCCCCGGCGAATCGGTCGGCGATCCGCAGATAGCCGGCAGGGCTCGGGTGGAGCCCGTCGGGCAACTCGTCGATGTCGTCAGCGCCGAACAGGTCGAGCCCGTCGAGGAAGAAGATCCTCGTGTCCGCCACGGCGCGCGCCGCCACGATGCCCCGCAGGATCTCGCGCACCGAACGGAGAGTGAGCGGAGGTTCCAGCGGATCGGGCACGATGGGGGGCGTGCCGCGGCGCTCGCCCGTCTCCGGATCGGTGACGGTCGGGCCGGGCGTATCCTCGTGCATCGGGCACAGGATCGGCGAGATGACGAGGATCGGGGCCGTAGGAGCGCCCTCGCGGATCGTGTCGAGGAATCCATGCACCGCCGGAACGAAGGTCCGTCGCTTCATGGTGTCGCCACCGACGATGTTGATGCCGACCTTGAGGCTGAACAGGTCCGCGCCGGAGTCGCGCATCGCGCGCGCCGTGAACGGGTCCAGGTGCGCGTTCGCGGCGAAGCCGAGATTGGTCACGTCCAGATCGAGCTGGTCGGCAGCGGCGACCGGCCACACCCCGCGGGGCGTCTCCGCCTCGATGCAGTGGCTGATGGAGCTGCCGTGATGCCACCAGCGCAGCCGGCCGAGCGGCTCGGCGGGTGACAGGGCCGCGTCCGCGCGCACATCCAGGATCTCCACGGACTCGTTCTGCGACAGCCACACCACGACCCTGCGCTCCTCGAGGCCGGTGCCGCCGAGATCGAACCGCGCGACGGCCGGCTCACCCCTGACGAACCGCGGTCCCCCCGGCTCGGCGAGGTGCCGTTCCGATCCGCCGGTCACCCGGGCATCGCCGACCGGCTCGCCGTCGACCGTCGCAGAGAACACCGCCCATCGAACGTGGTCGGGGATCCACGGCAGGTACAGACCGGTGGTGTGGACGGTCAGTTCGAGCCACGTGGCCGCCGTCTGCAGCTCCAAGCGAACCCCAGAGGCCTGTTCCGAGGCGATGAGCATCCAGTCCGAATCCGTCTGGCTCCTCGCCCACGCCGGCAGGCGCATCGGTGTGACGCCGGTCGCGCTGACGCTGATGTCCGCCACCCCGCGCAGACCGGCGCGCAGCAGTTCGCGCGTCGCGCGATTCACGCGCCGATCCACTCCGCGATGGCCTCGACCGTCGGCGATGCCGTCGGATCCGCAGGCTCGTTGATGTGACCGTGGTCGGCACCCGGCTCGACGCGCAGCTGCACGTCGACGCCGGCTTCGGCGAGCTGACGGGCGAAGGCTTCGCCCGAGGGGCGGAGTGCATCCTTCTCGCACACGACGACGAGTGTCCGGGGAAAGCCGTCCACGCGGCCGAGCGCGGCGAAGGCGTGAGGGTCGGCGAGCGCCTCCTGCGATCCCGCGAAGTTCAGCGACAGCTGCCCGTGCGGCGACGCGAGGTCGACCGAGCTCGACGCCTCCGGTGCATTGGGGTGCACGACGGGGTAGACCAGCACGAGCCCGGCGGGCACCGGCTCACCGGCATCCTGCAGCTGCGCCACCGCGCCCGCCGTGAGGTTGCCGCCCGCGCTCGCACCGCCCAGCAGCACCGCCCCGGGGTCGATGCCGAAGAGCTCCGCGGCGTGCGCGACCGCGTGCGCGAACGCCGCGCGCACCTCGTCGGTGGGCTCGGGGAAGTGCGTCTCGCCGAGGCACTTGACGTAGTCGACCGAGAGGACCGGGGTGCCGCGCGACGCGATCTCGAGAGAGACCCAGTTCGCCTCGGGCATGTCGAGGTACCCGCCGATGAATGCCCCGCCGTGCACCCACACCAGGGCGCGGCCGGTCGTCGCTGCCGCGGCGTCGCGGTACAGCCGCGCCGGAACCGGCCGGCCGTACGGTCCGTCGATGCGGACGTCGGAGGTCTCGACACCGGCCAGGTGGGGGAAGCGGCGCCTGAGCGCCGCGGTGTCTATGTCGGGTCTCGGGTCCGCCGGCTCGCCGTGCTCAGCGAGCCGGCGGATGGCCTCCGCGATCGGCAGCCGACGGAGGTCGGCGGCCTCGGTCGTGCCGTCGGTCACACCGTCTCCCGCTCTCGCATCGCCGCACGAATCAGGTCGTGCTGACGCCGGACGAGGAGCAGCGGATCGACCTCGCCGAGCTCGGCGAAGGCGTGCCCCTCCCACTCGCTGGACCAGTAGCCGCGGTATCCGCCGTCGACGAACACCCGGACGTGCGCGGGGTAGTCGATCGCCGGCTCCTGGCCCGACTCGTCGATGTCGTAGAACTTCGCGTGCACGTGGAGGATCTGCGGCATGATGTCGGCCCACTCGGCCGGATCGACGTGGCCGTGCATGTTGAAGGCGAGGTGGGCGAAGGCGCCGAGCCGGCCCGGGTCGAAGCCCCGACCGTGCAGGTACGCGATGAACTCCTGCTGACGGTCGC
The DNA here is from genome assembly GCF_034421375.1 of Microbacterium invictum. Classification (NCBI taxonomy): domain Bacteria; kingdom Bacillati; phylum Actinomycetota; class Actinomycetes; order Micrococcales; family Microbacteriaceae; genus Microbacterium; species Microbacterium invictum. Next base: position 3,290,579 of record NZ_CP139779.1, read on the forward strand.
GCATCGACGCATCCGTCGCCCAGATCTCCTGCAGCCTGTCGACCGCCTCGTCATCGAGCCCCGCCCGGCGCACCGCCCGCAGGAGGGTCGGCGACATCGCGTGCATCGTCGAGGAGAAGTCCGCGACGAAGCCGAGGAGGGGCGAATCGAGTTCGGCGTAGGTGTCGCGCACCCTCATGATCTCGGGCGCGTTCGGGCCGAGCGGCGCATGGATCTCGTAGGCGAGCTTCAGCTCGAGATCTTCGGCGACCGGGAGGAGACGCTGCAGCAGCGTGGGCTTTGCCGACTGGATGCGCACGAGGGGGAAGCCAAGCTTCTTGGCGCCCCGGAACATCTCCAGTGAGAACTCGAACTCCTCGTCGGGCGTCATGTCGCGATCGCGCCGCCGGCCCATGTCGAGGTTCGCACCGAAGGAGCTCTCTGCGAACCCGTGCCGGTCGAACGCCTCTCGCCACGTGCGGACGAAGTCATCCGAGACGACGGGGTACGTGGGCACCACCTGCGACGCGACGATCTCGATGCCGGGACCGATCCCGAATTCGGCGACCCGGCCGAGCAGTCCGTCGAAGTCGTACCAGCCGGCGCGGAACTCGGCGCTCGCCGAGTACAGGGTCAGTCCGAGCTGGAACGGATCGCTGTCGGTTGCCGGCGGCGGCGGGGCGACATCGTGCACGAGCGCCGGCGGCGGGGCGTCGACGTCGGTGGCCGTGAGAGTAAGGGTCTGATGGACGACATTGGGCACGTAGAGGCCCGGGCCGCCGTCTGCCCCGGGCGCGATCTGCATGTAGGGCAGACGCAGCTCGCCGTGCACCGTGACCTCGTGGGTGTCGCCGACGGCTACCTTCTCGTCGCGGCGCGCGATCAGCAGCGGGTGCGCCTGCAGGAACCATAGCGTCTCGCTCTGGGCGGAGAGCTCGTCGAGCGCATACCGGCGCCCGGCGAGCTCGAAGGAGAGATCGGATGCCGCCACCTCCGTTCCGTCGATGGTGACGGCGAGCGTGGACACCGACGACAGCCAGAGACTGCGGTACCACGGGAGGGTCAGGCGGAGCGCCAGTCCGTCGGGATGCAGACGGAGGCTGTCGTCGGCGATGAGTCCGTTGGGCATGGGATCCCCCCTAGAGGCTCGAGGCGATGCGGCGGATGAGGCTGTGCTGCCGGCGGACCTGCTCAATGGAGCGCCACGGTGCGCGATCGCCCTCGTACTCGCTGGAGAGGTAGCCGGAGTAGCCGGCGTCCTTCAGCGCCCGAAGCACCGGCTGCCACGGGATCTGCTGGTCGACCTGGCTCTCGTCGATGTCGTGGAACTTCGCCTGGATGAACACGACATACTCGGCGATGTCGGCGATATCAGACGGGTCGACGCCGATGCCGTCGAGGAAGGCCGGGCGCTGCCCGGGGAGCTCGCCGGGGCGAAGCGGAATCGGCCGGTCCTGGAAGATGCCGGTGTCCAGCAGCAGGCCGAAGTGCTTCGTGCCGGTGCGCTGGATGAGCCCGATGTAGTCGTCGACCACCTCGTGTTTGATGGGCGTGGGCGAGTGGATCTCGGGGCAGATGATCACGTCGAGCTCGGCGGCGAGGTCGAGGCTCCGCTCGACCGCTTCGGTCCAGGTCGGGTGCGGCACGAGGTCGCTGGAGACCACGCCGATCTTCGGCCGGACGAACCCGAATCCGAGTCGCCGCGCGAGCCGCAGGTCGCGCTGGAGCATCGCCGCCCCCTCCGCGGCCGTGAGGTCTCGCGCGTTCGGGCCGCTGGAGTGCAGCCGGGTGTCGATCCACGAGCCGTAGTTGGTCGGCTCGAGGGAGTACTTCTCCAGCAGGGCGAACCACGTGTCGATCCACGCTGTCGAGGGCTCGGGGTAGCCGGCGATGTGCCCCTCGCCGAGGATCTCGACCCCGGTGGCGCCGACGTCCGCGACGTGCGCGAGCGCCGACTCGAGGTCGAGCACCGTGCCGAAGTCGTGCATGAAGCTGTAGAGCGAGACGCCGTACTTGAAGGGCCCGCCGTCGAGGTCGGAGGTCAGCGTGATGTGACGGGTCTCGCGGTAAGTCGAGGGCTGATGCTCGACCGGGATGTACGACATCCGGAGGCGCAGCTCGATCGACACCTCGTGTGTGCCCTCGGGGAGTCCGCCGTCGAAGGGCACCGTGATCACCGCCGCATCCTCCAGGGGCCACCGCACACCCTCGGAGTCCCACAACTCCTGGAGGGTGTACGTGCGGCCCTGGAGCGTCCAGCGCGGGACGCCGGGTCCGACATCGACGAGGTCGCCGACGCGGACCGCCACGCCGTCGATGAGTGAGGCGGCCATGCCGCGGTAGGACGGCATGCGCAGCCGGATCTGGAATCCGGTGACGCGGTCGCCCTCGTGGACGTTCCGGAAGCCGATGGACTGGAGGATGTCTCGTTCGAGAAGCATCGATGCTCACTTCGTCGGGATGGTCCGGCGCGGCGACGACGCCGGCACGAGGCCTCGACAGGCCCATCCCCAGGCTAGCCCGATTCGTCGTTTTTGCTCATAAGAACGACGGATATCCGCATTGAGGGAACGGATGCCCCTACACCAGCCGCAGGTCCGCCTCGATCGCGCGCGTCGTCGCCAGGAGCGCGGGGAGGTAGGTCTCGCGCACCCGGTCGACAGTGTCGCGCGTGGCGCTCGTAGAGATGTTGACGGCGGCCACGACGGTGCCGGTGCGATCGCGGACCGGGGCGGCGACCGACCGCAGGCCCGGCTCCAGCTCGCCGTCGACGAGCGACCACCCCTGCTCACACACCTGCGCGATCTCGGCGGCGAGCGCCTCGGGATCGGTGAGGGTGCGGTCGGTGAGAGGCTCGGGCGGAAGAAGGGCGAGGATGTCGGCGACCGCCGCCTCGGGGAGCGCGGCCAGCAGCACCCTTCCCATCGAGGTGGCGTAGGCCGGGAACCGGGTGCCGATCGTGATGCGGACGCTCATGATGCGGCGCGTGGGCACGCGCGCGACGTAGACCACTTCGGTACCCGCGAGCACCCCCGCCGAGACGCTCTCGTCCACTTCGCGGGAGAGAGCCTCGAGGTGCGGCTGCACGACCTCCGGCAGCGTCAGAGCGGAGAGATAGCTGAATCCGAGCTCGAGCACCTTCGGCGTCAGCGCGAAGGCGCGGCCGTCGCTGCGGACGTAGCCGAGGGTCTGGAGCGTGTGCAAGAACCGTCGCGCCGCGGCGCGGGTGAGGTCGGTGCGTCGCGCGACATCGCTGAGGGTCAGGGAGGGGTTCTCCGCATCGAAGGCGCGGATGACGCCGAGTCCGCGCGCGAGCGACTGGACGTACTCGCTCGACGGCTCCGGGTCCCTGGCGCTCACCGCTCGAGGACCACCGCGAGCCCCTGCCCCACGCCGATGCAGAGCGCGGCCACGGCGACACCCGAGCCGCGGCGGGCGAGCTCGTGCGCCGCCCGGCCGATGACGCGGGCGCCCGAGGCACCCAGCGGGTGCCCGATCGCGATCGCGCCGCCGTGGACGTTCGCCTTCTCGGGGTCGAGTTCGGTCCACAGCTTCAGGCACGCGAGGCTCTGCGAGGCGAACGCCTCGTTGAGCTCCATGATGTCCACATCGGCCCACGTGCGGCCCGCCCGCGCGAGCGCGCGGTTGGCGGCTTCGACCGGGGCGACACCGAACACGTCGGGATCGTTCCCGAACGCCGCGCGACCGGTGATGCGCGCGAGCGGCTCGGCGTCGACGGCCCCCTCGGCGCCGAGGAGGATCGCCGCGGCACCGTCGTTGATCGACGAGGAGTTGCCGGCCGTCACCGTGCCGTCGGCGGCGAAGAGCGCCCGGAGTCCTGCGAGCTTCTCGAGCGTCGTGTCGGCGCGAATGCCTTCGTCACGGGCGAGCTCGGTGCCGGGAACCTGGGTGATCTCCCCGTCGAAGACACCGTCGCCCCACGCCTGGGCGGCGCGTTCGTGAGTGCGCAGGGCGAAGGCATCCTGTTCTTCCCGGGAGATCCCGTAGATCGACGCGAGCTTCTCGGCGGACTCGCCGTTGGAGATCGTCCACTCCTTCGGGAGCGCCTTGTTCGTCATGCGCCACCCGATCGAGGTGTTCCACATGGTCTGGTTGCCCGTGGCCGGCCACGGCTTCGGCGACTTCTCGACGACGAAGGGCGCCCGGCTCATCGACTCCACCCCGCCGGCGAGGATGACGTCGGCATCGCCGGCCTCGATGGCCCGCGATCCCTGGATGACGGCCTCCATGCTCGACCCGCAGAGCCGGTTGACGGTGACCCCGGGGACCGTGGTGGGGAACCCCGCGAGGAGCGCGCCGAACCGCGCGACGTTGCGGTTGTCCTCGCCGGCCTGATTGGCATCGCCGAAGATGACGTCGTCGATGCGGGCGGGGTCGAGCCCGGTGCGTTCGACGACGGCCTTCATGGCCACGGCGGCGAGGTCGTCGGGGCGGACGCCGGAGAGCGCGCCGCCGGCGCGGCCGAACGGGGTGCGGACGGCGTCGTAGACGTAGGTCGCGGGCATGGTCAGTGTCCTTCCGCCGAGGCCAGGCTGAGGCCGGTGAGTTCTTCGAGTGAGGCGACGGTGTTGTCGCCGAACGCCTCCCGCACCGCGAATCCGTCGGAGGTCACGTCGAAGATCGCGTGGTCGGTGTAGACGCGGGTGACGCAGCCGACCCCGGTCAGGGGGTAGGTGCACGCGGTCACGAGCTTGGACTCCCCGGTCTTGGTGAGGAGGTCGGTCATCACATAGACATCCTTGGCGCCGATGGCGAGGTCCATCGCCCCGCCGACGGCGGGGATGGCGCCGGGCGCGCCCGTCGACCAGTTCGCCAGGTCGCCGGTCTCGGAGACCTGGAACGCTCCGAGGACGCAGACGTCGAGGTGGCCGCCCCGCATCATGCCGAAGGAGTCGGCGTGGTGGAAGTACGCCGCCCCCGGGAGGGCGGTGACGGCCTGCTTGCCGGCGTTGATGAGGTCGGGGTCGACCGCGCCGGGCTCGGGCGCGGGCCCCATGCCGAGGAGTCCGTTCTCGGTGTGGAGGATGATCTCGAGGTCGGCGGGGAGGAAGTTCGCCACGAGGGTGGGGGCGCCGATGCCGAGGTTCACGTACGCGCCCTCGGGGATGTCGGCGGCGATGCGGCGGGCGAGGTCGTCTCGCGAGATGCGGGTGCTCATCGAACGGGCCGTCCTTCCAGGTCGACGCCGCCCACGAAGGCGCCGTCGTTCAGCCAGGGGCGCTCGCCCACCGCGACGACACGGTCGACGAAGATGCCGGGGGTCACCACGGCCTCGGGGTCGAGGCTTCCGAGCGGTACGATCTGGTCGACCTGCGCGATCGTGCGGGTCGCCGCCGTCGCCATGATCGGACCGAAGTTCCGAGCCGTCTCGCGGAAGACGAGGTTGCCCCACCGGTCGCCCTTGAGCGCGCTGATGAGGGCGACATCGGCCTTGATCGGGTATTCCAGCACGTAGGTGCGACCGTCGATCTCGCGGGCCTCCTTGCCCTCGGCGAGTTCGGTGCCGACCCCGGTGGGCGAGAAGAACGCGCCGATCCCCGCGCCGGCGGCGCGGATGCGCTCGGCGAGGTTGCCCTGCGGAACGAGTTCGAGCTCGATGTCGCCGTCGCGGTAGAGGCCGTCGAAGACCCACGAGTCGCTCTGACGGGGGAAGGAGCAGATGATCTTGCGCACGCGCCGCTTGGCGAGGAGTGCGGCGAGCCCGACGTCGCCGTTGCCGGCGTTGTTGTTCACGATCGTCAGGTCCTTCGCACCCTGCGCGATGAGGGCGTCGATGAGCTCGACCGGCTGACCGGCGCGACCGAAGCCGCCGATCATGACGGTCGCCCCGTCGGGGATGTCGGCGACGGCGTCTGCGACGCCCGCCACGGTCTTGTCGATCACACCGACTCCTGTCTGACCTGCAGAATGTTCGCGATACGTACACATGTACGTATGTCGTACCCAGGGTACGCCGAAACGCGCGTTGGCGCGACCCCTCGTGGCGTCGCGCCTTCGGCTGATCGTGCCTCGGTGGTCGCGATGTGCGGTGGCGAGGCGCCGCATCTGACAGGCGAACCGACCGTTCAACGCGCCTCTCGGTTCAGCTGTCACGATGTGCGTTACCGGGCCGCCGACTGCGACAGGCGAGGAGCGGCGAGCGGCGACGGGCGACGCGCGAAGCGGCGCGGTCAGTCCTGCAGCGTCAGCGCGGCGGGGATCGGCACGATGCGCTCGCGCTCGTGGATGAGTTCGACGGCATGCCTCACGAGCCGGACGTCCTCGGCGAGCTCGGGCTCCCACCGCGGCACGGGCCGGGCGCGGCCGTCGGGGCCGGGATCGACGAAGACCATGATGCACTGCGTGGTGAGGGTCTTCTCGGCGGGTGTGCGGGGGTCGGCCGAGAGCACGCGCACGACGATGTGCATGCTGCGCGGCCCGGTGTAGATGAGGCGCGCGTCGAGCTCGACGAGGTGCCCGATGCGCACGGGGGCGAGGAAGTGGATGCCGCCGGAGTACACCGCCACGGCCTTGTCGGACGACCACGCCGCAGCGCACGCGAAGGCCGCCTCGTCGATCCATCCCATCACCGTGCCGCCGTGCGCGGCACCGCCGAAGTTCACCGCGCTCGGCGGGGCGAGGAAGCGCAGCTGCGAGCGGGGCGCGGCGGTGTCGTCGGTGTACACCTGACCGAGCATGGCCTTCTTGATGGTGTCGCGCGCGGCGATCCGCGAGATGGCGATCGCTCCGAGAGCCCGGTCGGCCTCGGTGCGCGGCGTCCACTGAGGAACCGACGCCGGGCGGCGATCGTCGTCGACAGCGACGAAGACGAGCATGCAGGTCGTCGCCGGCTCGTACCGGCGGGAGCGGATGTCGCCGGCCTCGACGGTGACGGCGACGTGGACGCTCGACCGACCGGTGTGCACGACCCGGGCGTGGACGGACACGAGCGACCCCGGCGCGATCGGCCGCGTGTGGTGCACATTCCCCACGTAAGCCGTGACGCAGTACCGCCCGCTCCAGCCGACCGCGCAGGCGTACCCGGCCTGATCGATCCACTCCATCACGCTGCCGGCCGCGACGGTGAGGCCGCCTGCGGCGGCGTCGTGGGGCAGCGCGAGAAAACGCATCGTGACCCGGTCGGCAGGGGCGGCGGCGTCGGTCACGAGGGGCTCTGCGCTCATGCTCACATCATGGCGTGTCGGCGTAGACCTCTGCAGCGATGCGGAAGGCGGTGTTGGCCGCGGGCACCCCGCAGTACACCGCCGACTGCAGGATGACCTCGCGCACCTCGTCGACGGTGAGCCCGTTGCGTAGCGCGGCGCGCAGGTGCATCGCGAGCTCCTCGTGGTGACCGAGGGCGATGAGGGCGGTCAGCACCGCCACCGAGCGTGAACGTCGATCGAGCCCCGGGCGCGACCACACGTCGCCCCACGCGACACGCGTGATGAAGTCCTGGAAGTCCGCCGTCAGCGGCGTCATCCCCGCGATCGCCCGGTCGACGTGGGCGTCCGAGAGCACCTCGCGGCGTACCGCCATGCCCTGGTCGTAACGCTCCTGGTCGGTCAGTCCCTCGCCGTCAGGCCGTGTCATCCGTTGTCCTCTCGATCTCACTGACGAAGTCCGCGATCATCGTCGCCGTGGCAGCGGGATCGTCGGCGGGCGGCAGGTGGGCCGCGGTCGGGATGCCGGTGGCGCGGCCTCGCGCGACCCCATCGGCGATCTCGCGCGCGAGGGTCTCGGGGGTCACCTGATCGTGGCCGCCCCACACCGCCTGCACGGGCACGGTGATCTCGGACAGCCGGTCGCGGAGATCGTGGGCGGCGAGCGCCTCGCAGCACAGCGCGTAGCTCTCGGCGTCGGCGTCGCGCAGGGAGTGCAGGAGCCGCCCCGTCAGGTCGGGGTTCCGGGCGATCGTGTCGGGCGCGAACCAGCGCCCGGCCGAGGCGATGATGAGCGACGACGTCGACTGCTGCCGCACCTGGGCTGCGCGCTCGTGCCATCCCTCGGCAGTGCCGATCTTCGCGCCCGACGCGAGGATCGTGGCAGAGCGGACGACGGCGGGATGCCGGAGGGCCAGCTCCAACCCGACGGCGCCGCCGAGCGACACCCCCGCGTAGTGGAAGGGCTCAGCGATCTCGTCGGCCAGCGCATCGGCGAGGTCGGCCACGCGGAACGGCTCCGATGCCGCCGGCGAGACGCCGTGGCCCGGGAGGTCGAATGCGCGCACCCGGAACGTGATGCCCAGCGCCGGGACGACCTCGTCCCACAGGATCGTCGAGGTGCCGAGCGAGTTGCCGAGGACCACGAGCGGGGCCTCTGCCGGTCCGCCGGCGTCGGTGAGGGCGAGCACGGGGCGGGTCATGGGGAGTGCTCCTCCGGATCGGCGGCGGGCGAGGCGGCGGCGACCGAGCGGTCGACGAAGGCACCGGCGAGCCCGGTGTAGGCGGCCGGGTCGAGGAGGCCGGCGGCATCCGTCCCCCCGAGCTCGGGGAGGGCGCGCAGCAATGCCGCGAGGTCGTCGCCACGCGCGCCCGCGGCGACGAGCTCGCGCACGCGCGCCGCGCCGATGAGCGGGGTCAGGACGATCGACAGCCGCTCCGAGACGAGGAGCCCGCCGGTGGCCGCGAGGTTTCGAGCGACGGCGGCGGAGTCCACGCGCAGCCCTGCCGCCAGCCGCGCGGCGTTCGCCGCCGCGCCGAGCGCGAGACGGAGGAGCTCCCGCAGCGTCGGCCATTCAGCGTGCCAGGCACCGTCGGGTCGTTCGTCGGCGGCGAGCGCGGCGGCCAGGTGCAGGGTCGCTCCGAGCTGCGGGGCGCGCAGCGCCGCGGAGCGGATGAGGACGGATGACGCGGGGTTCTGCTTCTGCGGCATCGCCGACGATCCGCCGCCGGCGCCCTCGGCGAGCTCGCCGATCTCGGTGCGGCTGAGGGTCGCGACGTCGGTGGCGACCTTGCCGACCGCATCGATCGCCTGCACAAGCGCGTCGCCGAGCTCGGTGATGGGCCAGCGCTCGGTGTGCCAGGGCGCCGCCGGGGCGGCGAGGCCGAGCTCGGCGGCGTAGGCGTCGATGAGTGCGGCGGCGGCCTCGGAGGACCCCAGGTGCTCGGCGAACGCGGCGGCTGTTCCGGCCGCGCCGCCGAGCTGCGCGGGAAGCCCCGCCCGGACAGCGTCCAGCCTGGTCCGGGCGCGGTCGATGCCGCGGAGCCAGCCCGCGATGCGGGCGCCGACCGTCGTGGGGACGGCATGCTGGGTAAGTGTGCGGGCCGCCGCCACCTCGTCGCGGTGCGTGCGTGCGAGCTCGGCGAGGGCGGCGGAGGTCGCGGCGAGCGATGCGGCGACGTCTGCCGTGGCGGAGCGCGCCACGAGGACGAGGGCGGTGTCGAGGATGTCCTGGCTCGTCGCCCCACGGTGGATCCACGTCGCCGCCTCCGACGAGACGC